>JAGWHN010000020.1 GCA_028866785.1 Microcaldota archaeon | reverse complement strand
TGAGTTTGGGCATGGCGAGGAGTACCATGACGACCTTGCTGGAATCCACGAAAATGACAAGTTCTGGAAGGAGCATCCTGATATGGACATCCTTCATCTGCACAGGGGCGGATCCAAGGCTGTTGAGATGCTAAATTCCGGAATATACTATCTTAAGGACATCTTGGACCACGATGGGCTAAGCGAGAAGCAGAAGATCCAGCACAAGGCCCATAAAAATGGCAACCACCACATAGACCACAAGGGGATTGCCTCCTTCCTTGGCAGTCTGGAGTACCCGCTGTGCTTCCTTGACTTTGAGTCATACGCGACCGCAATCCCGCTCTACGATGGGCTCAGGCCCTTCCAGGCGATTCCCTTCCAGTTCTCTGCACATATACTGCCCAAGGAGGGCGCAAAGCTTGTGAATAAGTCATTCCTAGCCTCTGGCTCAAAGGATCCAAGAAAGAAGTTTCTAATGGCCCTAAAGATGGCCATTGGAATAGAGGGAACAGTGGTGGTCTACAACCAGTCCTTTGAGCAGGGAGTACTGAAAGCACTTGGGGAGGAGTTTCCAAAGGAGGCAAAGTGGGTTGAGGAGGTCAACTCAAGGATGGTGGACCTTCTTGCGCCGTTTAGGAATTTCCATTACTATCATCCCCATCAGCGGGGCAGGATCTCGCTAAAGCAGGTCCTTCCAGCGCTGACTGGCAGGAACTACGATGATTTTGAAATAGGAAACGGTCAGGATGCCTCTCTGTCTTATCTTTACATAACGCACGGCACAAGCGATGGGAAGAAGGCCACAGCCGCAGAGAAACGAAGAATTAAGGCGCACCTTGAGAGGTACTGCGGCCAGGACACGGAAGGGATGGTTTGGATTGTTGAGAAACTTGAGGAATTATCAAAGAAGTAGAACAGAAGCGCTGGTTTGAGGAAAGCCAGCAACCGCTTTTGGGCACAGTTCCCGACACGTCCACCCTCCGGCTTTTTGCAAGAGCCGGACAACTTGCGATGTTTTTCCTACCGCCATCAGGTTTCAGTGAAGCTGGCAAATAGAATTTAATTTCTTACTATTTAAAAAATTAAAGCCCTCCGAAAAAACCACTTGGTCTGGAAGGTTTTTGCTCTTTGACTGATTTTTTATTCCTTGATTTAATGACTGGAATTTTTTCTATAAACCGATAACAGATACCTTGATTAAAAAATGCAAGTTGTAGGATTATTTGTCTATCAATTTTAGAGGACTTAAGAATTGCATATACAGGTTTTGCTTTTGAGCTATTTGCAAAATTCAGAAAATGATATCTACTATCCCGATCATAATTTACTATTGGAATTTTAGGACTAGTTGTAAATAAATTGTTAATCGAATCTACATAAAAAATATTTAGCTTGTCGCTCCATCCATCTAACATTTTTCTTATTTCTTCTAATGATTTTAAGTATGCAGATTCTGGTATTTCTTTTCTCATCATTTCATCCTCCACTCTTTACCCTGCTTTTGTCCATCCAGAATATCTCCCAGTTGTGGTGGTCTAGGTCCTGGAAGCTGCAGGAGTACATCCATCCGTGGTCCTGCGTCATTACCTCGGTCGCGCCTGCTTTGACCGCCTTGCCTAACATCTCATCAACCTTCTTTCTGCTTTCGGCCGAGAGGGATATTATCGCCTCTGTTGCCTTTTTGGAGTCTACAATCTGCTTTTTCGTGAATCCCTTGAAGAACTTTTTGACCAGGAGCATAACAAAGATCTCCTTTGAGATCACCATGCACGCTGCGCTCTTGTTGGTGAACTGCCTGTTGTACTTGAATCCCATCTTTGAGAAGAAGGTCATCGTCTTTTTCAGGTCCTTTACAGGTAGATTGACAAAAATCATAGTTGCCATGATTATAATTCAAAACTAGATTATAAAAACCGAGCCGTTTCAGTCCCTTACCATCAGTTCAGCGCCAGCACCGCATAATTCAGCACCATCGCAAAGCTCACCCAAAGGATGTATGGCGCCATCAGATACGTTGCCCTTCTGCTTATCCTAAGGAAGAATGCCATTGTCGCGGCTATCGCAATCCACAGGGCTACTATCACTGCCATCCCTCCAAGCAGCGAGTGCATCCCGAAGAAGACAATCGACCACAGCACGTTGAGCGCCAGCTGGATTACAAAGGCAAATATTGCAAGTTTGCCCTATCTGCTTGCTATCCCCTTCTCGTAGACAAGGTAGATCGCGACCCCCATGAGCAGATAGAGGATCGTCCACACGGGGCCAAAGAGCCATCCGGGCGGGTTGAAGGCGGGCTTTGCAAGCGCGGCGTACCATGTGGGTATTGCGCCGATGGTGAATGCGGAGCCCGCCACCCCCGCAAGCTCGCAGATGACAATAGATGCGATGAGCGTAATTGGGCTTTTGATCTTCATGGTCTAGGATTGGAAGGGAGGCTTAATATTCGTATTCAATGTGCCAAATAAAAAAACAAACTTTTTTTCGGCAGGTTTTTATTTGTACAATCAGCCAAACATTTGGACAGGTTTCGGGCCTAGAAACGGATATAGTAGATAGGATTATATATTATATGGACTTATATACTACTATGGAAAGAGAACAGCTGCACTACCCAAGGCTCGACACTGTGCTGATGGTTGAGGACATGCTCAAAAAGGAGGGCGAATTCAAGTCGAAGAGGAGCCTTTGGCTTGCCCTCCCAAAGAAGATGATGTACCAGACGTTCATGCTGATAATTAAGTACCTTGAGGAGTCCGGGAAGGTCGCAATAAAGGAGGGGGCGGTGATCTGGATATGGAATCCCTCGGTCGCATCAAGGTATAGGAAATCGAATCTTGTAATAAAGTGAGTAGGATGAGGGGCAATAGGCCTGTATACGTCACGTTCGCTGACGAAAAGCTGAAGAAGGCGTTTGAAAGCTTAAAGGAGGATGACAAGACGCTCTACAAATTCCTAAACCAGGCAATCGAGAACCTCAAAAAGGACCCTCTTTGCGGAATCCATATCCCAAAAAAGCTGATACCTAAAATCTACATCCAAAAATACGGGATAAACAACCTCTGGAAGTACAATCTTCCTGGCGCATGGAGGCTGATGTACTCGCTCTCTGGCAGCGAGATAGACATTGTGACCATACTCCTTGAGTGGCTTCCGCACGGTGAGTACGAGAGGCGCTTTAAGTACTGATCGTGTTAATTCTGTGCACTTACCCATCTCTTCGAGCAGCCACTCCATGCGCAGAGAAGTTCGCAAGCACAGGACCTGACATATGGTTGAATATGGAATCAAGCGCCTGGTGGCAAACCCCTGCCGAACCGTTGTACTCCGTGAGTGCAATGTCAAACTCCTGTATTGGGGAGGTGAGGTTTGCGTATCCTTTCACCACTCACTCAGCGTAATTTCTGAGCAGCCACTTCATATCGTCCATGTATTTGGCGACCGCAAGCCCAAGAAACGTGGGCGAGACCACCGTAATTTTGCCAGGGGGAATCTTCATCTCGGGAAGCCCCGCAGGCACCTCTTTCCTCAAGGCGGATGCGAGCTCCTTGCGTATGAGCACTTTCAGGGAGTCGTCGCGGACAGCCTCGCCTGCCCATACGGAAACCTTTCCGTCAAGAAAATCCCTGAGATAGCGGACCGCGCCTATCTGATCCTTGAGATCTGCGGCCATCGCACGTATTGAATTTTCGGACATGTAGTCAGGAATAATCGGCTACAAAGGGCTTTAAGACTTGGATCCATTTCGTCAGTTGGCCGCCCTTAAAAACGTACATATAATCATCTTTATAAACTCGGAAACGCGATTCAAAATGAATATCATGGCAACAGTCACAAGGCAGGGTTTTAGGGACCTGAGCGGATATGACCAGAGGGTGGTGGACAAGGCCTTCAAGGACCCCGAGACTGCGGAGGTGATGCTTAGGTTCGCAAAGTTCCCAAAGCAGATGCAGACGCTGCTTAACGTCTCGCACCGAGCGAATCTCACTGAGGAG
The DNA here is from genome assembly GCA_028866785.1 of Microcaldota archaeon. The sequence continues at coordinate 11,186 of JAGWHN010000020.1, read as the reverse complement.
CAGAAGACCGAACTGACTGGCAGGGGGCTTTTGGAGGTGTTCCAAAAGGATGCAAACTATGAGTCGAAAGTGACACCGATGGGGCTAAGGCAAATACTTGAGGCCGAGGTGATAGAAAAGACGATGTTCAGGTCCGGGATCTCGCTGCACTCGGAGCTGCTGGATGCGAAGACGATCTCGCAGGCATTGCTTCCTCCAACCCCTCTTGTTAACTCGATAATAAGCGCCCTAAACTTCATGACCGGACAGAACAGGAAGCCCCATGATCACTATGCCCCATACACTGAGTCAATGATTGCACGAAAGCACAAGGAGCTTAGGGCATCCGGGGGCCTAGGCAGGTACTTCTCGGACGAGTTCGAGCGCGAGAACGTCTACTCGATAATTGGCCCAAAAGGGTACGGAAAGACATTCGACATACTAAACATCGCCTGCGGCACCTTCGGAATGGGCGTCTCCTATCACTCCTTCAAGCAGGGGGTCGAGACAAGCCTTGAGATACCCGGGGCCCACGGCCTAAAGCTAAATGTTTTTGATGACTTCCACTACCTGCTCGATTACGTGCGAAGCGGCAAGGTGCAGATCGAGACCGCAGTGGGATATCTGAGGGAGGCGATCTCAAACTCCTCCGCACTCACATTTGTGGTCTCAAACGAGCCGCTCTCCGGTTACAGGGACCTGGGAAAGGAGTTTGTTTCGCTTGCAAGGCAGATCGAGGCACCGGAGAGGCGGTTTGAGGCAACGCCCATAACACTAGAGGACTACGTGGAGGTTGCGGATTTCTATCAGGAGGTGTTCAAGGCGGAGATAGATGGCAGAACCCTGGAGCTTCTCTATCTCTCGACAAGCAACCTGCGCGTGCTTGTGAATGCGATCTATGCGACCGAGGGCGTGCTCAACGCAAGGACGCTGGCGGATGCCTTCGGAGTGGCGCAATCCGGGGACCCAGTGGCAGACCTAAGGGCGCTCTTTGCCAGGCTCAAGTTAGAAACAATGCTAAAGGAGATAGGGGATCCAGCTGATCTCCATCTGCCAAATTGGACTCAGATGAAGTATGATAATCCGGACCCTCTTGCGCCTCTTAAGAGGGAGCTCAGGGGAATAGAGCGGTTCATGCCGAAGAGGGAGTGAGGGATGCAGGATTTGCGGGCGAGGCTTGCGGCACTTATCGAAAACCTCGGAGAGCTCCAAACGCTCATTGAATCAGATTTTTAAAACAGGGTTGGGTAAACTGATCATGGAGAAAACAAGGAAAATTGCAAATGATTCTGTAGATACTAAAATGATTAGGATGACCCCAAAGCTCGAAAAGGAGTTTGACTCCCTGAAATCGGCTTTGAAGGAGAACTACCTTCGCCCGATTCCGACCATGACCAACTACGGTTTCGGCTCCATGGAGGGGGGATTGCCCACTGGCAGGTTCGCAGAGCTTCTCTCGGAACTTGTCTTGACGGCCGAAGGCGTGGCGGGAACCGAAAGGGCAATCGAGCTTAATGATGCCCTGAAGTTGCTGATAAAGCAGCACTCCTTCAGGGTCTGCCTGCAGCTGAGGGAGGAAATAGAGGACCTTGGGACATACGAGGGATCGGAGGATTACCTGGCTATTTATTCTGAGCTCCTTGAGGTCTTCTCTTCAAAGCACTTCATTACGTTTGCAAGATTTTTGGAGCCGAAAGGACGAAGCAGCCTTGGAGAGGACACCCACTCCCAGGAGGAGCAGCTTGCAAGCGCGGTGCTTGGCACGGTCAGCTCGATAGCAAGCATAACGGGGATGTCTAACCCAAAGGCCACGCTAGATCTGCTAAGGGAGATGAACAAGCCCAGCTTCAACCAGGGAATTACCGCTGCGGAGCATATGCTCCATGCGATAAACTACATGCAGCTGCTTAGGATAGAGGGCGAATCACCTGTCCCGATGATGGCGCTGTTCTCAAGGATCCTCAACTCATTTAGGTACGACCGCCTTGAGTCGGAGTTGGGGGACAAGGAGAAGATAAAGAGGATAATACGAGACAGGGAGACCATCGAGCTTAGCACAAAAAAAGTCGGGGGACCGGACTAAGCCTCTCGCCAAAGCCCAGGCCTTATTTTCTCAGGGCGCAGGCGCCTCTACTTTGACCTGGTCCTTACAATCAGATAGGCCAGGGCGCCGGTGACCCAGGCGATCATCAGCCCTATACCGACTCCCTTGAAATAGATGTTTGCCGTCAGAAAGGAGGCTATGAGGAGTATGCCGCTTAGAGCCATCTCCAGCCCCACAAGCGCAAGCATGAGCTTTGGGTACGTGTCTATTTTGCGGATGTTTGTCCTTATCTTAGCCATCACATTCTCCTCTTTTTGCTGTTATATCAATCGCCAAATTTATATATCTGCCCGCACTTTGCGGCCTGCCATGGGACTATGAGAGGGTCACCGAGTCGTTTGGGTTGAAGACGTTGAAGTTGCAGGGGTTTGCGTCCCTGTATGCCTTTGGAATTACCATCTGGGATGCTTGCACTCCGTGCGCCGAGAAGTTTGCGAGCACAGCTCCGGACATGTGGTTAAATATCGAGTCTAACACCTGGTGGTATGTGCCTACAGAGCCGTTATACTCTTCAAGGGCAATGTCAAACTCCTGTATGGGCGCAGTCAGATTCGCATAGCCTATCAGCTCGCCTGCGCTAACATGCGTCCCTGCAGTTATACCTGGCAGTGGATTTAAGTGGAAGAAGACAGCATTCCAAATTCCAGGGACAGGGTATCCGCCCTGAGGGCCGCTTTGGGTGTAGCCTATCCACACCTGCTTGCCGACAGGCGTTTGCTCTGTGACTACGCTTTGCACGGTGCCGTTGAAAGGCGCAAACTCCTCTATTTGCGAGGTGGTACCGACAAGCTGCGAAAGCGGTATGAAGTAGTGCTTCATCGACCTCTGCGTCTCCTGGTATCCTTGCACGTCGTAGCCGCTATAATCGTGCCCCATGCAGCTTCTGAACTTGCTTATCTGAGAGATCTGCGTGAGATTTACCGGAGTTGCGACTATGAAATCTGCAGGGTTTAGCGGGGCTTGGCTACTTGAGGTTTGAGAGGAGCTTGCAGCAGCGGAGCCCTGAGACGTGCTGATTGATCCGAGGGCTGATAACCCCAAGACCTGCCCAAAAAAGCTAAGCGTCTGGTTTGCAATCTGTCCAAGTCCGGGGTGCAACTGGCTTCCAGAGGGGGTCGGAACAAACCTGTGTCCAGAGTTATTCACTATTACCAAGGTTGCATTGTCCCCGTTTGCCTTAAGGCTCCTATAGAGCCCAAGGGAGACAGACTGCGGAACCTGGGTGTCGTTGTTTCCCTGGAAGATGATGAATGGAGGCTCTCCGGCAGTGACATATTGGGAGGGACTGCCCTCAGCCATTAGCGTGGAGTTGAAGTTGTAGACGTCAACAAGGTTCTGGTATCCCTGTGGACTATACTGCTGTGCCTGCTGCGCGCTCATTCCTGGAGGCAATGTGTTGTTGATGCTTCCAAAGAAGTCGCCGACCGCCTGGGGCCTACTTGAGATGTTGAGGTATTGCGCGTTTGTCAGGCTTGCCCCCTGAATCTTTAGCCCCTCCTCGTTCTCCCATCCGATTGTTCCGTTGGTGAGCCCGACGACGCTTGCCAGCTGTCCCCCGGAGCTGTCGCCAAACACGCCTATCTTGTTTGGATCCCCTCCAAAACTTGGCGCATAGTATCTAAGGAACCTGATCGCACACAGCGCGTCATCCGACTGGTTTGGATACTTGTATGCGGGAGCCAGAAGGTAGTTGAGCGATGCGACAATTGAGCCATGTCTTATCAGACCTGCAGAGATGTCTGCAAAGACGGGCGCATCGGAGCCCATTGGAGACTTATCCCCCATGATCAAACCCCCTCCGTGGATGAAGACGACTATAGGTCTTGGCTGAGATGATGCGTTAAGCGGCGCGTTTGCATAAAGGTCAAGATGCAAATTTATGTTGCCGTATGTGCAGTAGGTCTGGTTCTGGTAGGTGTAGTTGCCGTTTAGGTATGTCCAGGGGACCATAAGGCTGCTGCTGTGGAGAGATGCGATAGTTTGGGAGTCTGTTGTGCTCTGCGTTACTGTGGTGGTCGCCGAGATGGTTGTCTGTAGGGTTGTTGAGTTTGTGCTTCTGTTTCTGATAGGAATTGTGGTTGAGCTCTTGTTGGCTGAGAAGTGGCCTCCGCTGTTAAGCGCGAGGTATGAGACTGCTCCGAAAAGCAGCAGGGCAACAACGACTGCTCCTGCAATCATGCTTCTTCGCATAGGCATATTAAAACGGGAAGTGCTTTAAACTCACGCTTCTCGGGACAGCTCGCCCCATTATAATCCACTTCCTTTAGGAATCGGGAAAATACTCATTCAGTTCTTAAATCAGTATTCAGATCATCTATTATCTCGGCAACTTTTCCCTTATCCTCAAGTGCTGACCTCTGGGCCCCCTTAAGTTCATTAGAGCTCTGTTCGATGCCCAGAATCCTCTTGACCTCCTCAGACGCGTACTCCTCCTCGGTATTCCCATCCAGGTTCATCATACCGACTTTCGCCCCCCTTGCGATGAGCATCTGGACTGCCGAGACATTATCAACCTTGGCTGCAATGATGAGAGGAGTGTTCCCTTGATCATCGCGGAGATTAGCATCCGCCCCATTATTTAAAAGAAACTCCACCAAAGTCGATTTTTCAGCAACCGCAAGCAAAAGCGGGGTCACACCCTTTTTTGTTTGGAAATTAATCTCTGCGCCGTTGGCAACTGCCCTGATTGCAGTATTTTGGTCATTTAGGAGTACTGCACGGAGTAAGTCATTTGTCTCAGCTTTAATTTTCGGCTTTCTATTGAATAGTTTCATTTTGATCGCTCATTCTTTTGGCCCACCGTTTCCTGAGGCCCTCCGGGAGTCTATCGCTCAAAGACCAGCAGATGGTGCAGATCCCTTATCGTCGGCTGGTCGTAGCCGAGCGCCTCGCTGTGCGTGCAGCGCCATCCCTTCTCCCCGAATCTTTTTATCCATCCCTCCGCAGACTCGTATCTCCCTGGGACCGGAATCTCGGCGCTATTGAAGAAGCGGTTCCAGAGGACGTCGTTTAGGAAGGTCCTGCAGTAGTCCTCAATGCTATCGCTCTCTGGGACGGTCTCGATCAGCACTATCTTGCTCTTTGTAACCCTTGTGAGCTCCCGGATTATCCTGAAGTTGTTGACCTCGTGATGAAGCACGTTTGTCGCAAACGAGCACTCGTAGTGCCCGTCATCCACCGGGATCCTCTTGTTGTTCCAGGTGCGGTACTTGATGCTAACAGATGGGCTCTTGAAGTCCCTTATGTCGACTGCCTCCACGTCAAGGTTTAGCGCATCGTGCAGGTGCTGGGCGTTCATCCCGCTGCCCGCCCCGTAGTCCAGTATCTTCCCGGAGGTTCCCGCAAGGAATGAGCCTATCTGCTCTGCGACCTTGTACTTTCTCTCCGAGAGCTTCTCGCGCAGCGCCTCCATGAACGGCCTTCCGTTGATCCTTGCCGCTTCCAGCAGGGGAGCTACCTCGTCCTCGGTGGAGGTTATCCTTCTTAGGAATCTTGCGGCCGCCTTTCTGTCCAGATAGAACGGGTCGTACGGGGTGCTGATCACCGCTCTGTAGTTTAGGATTGCCTGCTGCCGGTCGTAGTGGCTGTCGACATAGTTCACCATCCTGCCAATTATTGCGCCGGCAAGCCTGTCGGCCTCTAATCTTTCCATCCCTATCTGAACGAAAGTGTATGAGAAATCCTCAAGGGCAACCTTTCGGACCTGCTTTGACGAGAGCGCGATCCTCACCCTCTTCTCAAGAGGGTGTATCTCCTCCTCCCTTAGAGCGTCGCCAAGCGACTCCTTGATTATTCCTGCCCCCTGCCTGATCTTTGCGCCGATCTTCATGAAACCACAACCCCATCAATCACTTGAGCCTGAATCTCGATTCGACCCGCAGCTTGTCGCGGACCTTCTCCTCTATCCTGATCCTCCTCCCTGCATCGTCCCTGAGCGCATCTTTTAGGCTAAGCCCTCCAGCGAGCTTTGCGCTCTTGGTCGAGCCGCTTATCAAGATGTCGTTCCTCCTCATGTCCACCAGCTCGCCTTCTATCCCCTCGAGTATGTTCTGCCTCCTTGGCAGCGGGATCTTGAGCCTCTCGAGGCCCTCCACGGTCAGGTGCCCGTCAAGCGCGTTTATCACGCTGACAAGCGCGCGGTAGTTTGGCGTTGTGTCGTAGAGCATATACAGCGCCGGCCACTCGATGTTCGAGTTGAACTTGCTCACGTAGAACATCGCGACCTGCTTGTATATGCTCCAGTCTATCTCGCCGATCTCGATGTAGGTGGAGTCGATCCTTCCCTTTAGCTTCCCGACACCATCGAGGAAATCATCTCCTATCTTGGAGTAGTACTCAAGCGGCTGGTTTGAGACCACAACCGAAGGGGCCTCCTTGTTTGCGATAACCTTGTTTAGGTAGCCTATCGCCTCCTCCTTGGGCTTTCTTCCCGCAAGCACGTCCTCGCAGACGTAGTGGAAGTCATCGTAGACGTTTATCTTGATTGCGCTTTCCGGGAGCCTGCCCTCCTCCGAGGAGAAATTGGGATCTGGCCTGAGCAGCCTCGGCCCCTTGCCATTGGAGTTCCCTATCTGCACTATCTCCTCCACGCCGTTCTTGAATGTGTGGTACTCGACGTCGATACCCATCATTGCAAGCGTCTGCTTTATCGCAAAGGTCTTGCCGGTCCCCTTTACCCCCAAAATGTACCTTAGCTCCCCGCGTGCACCCTCGTAGACCATGGAGCCCAGCGCCGAGCCTATGTGTATTGCAAACGGAAGAAGCGGGGTGAACTCGTAGTACTCCTTCCAGTTCGCCCTCTCCGCATGCTCGGGTATTGGAAGTGGTATGAAGTTTGATATTTTGTCGGCCTCGTTCCATGCCACCCTCCCGATGTCGGTGCTCCTCAGTTTGGCGAGGTCCTTGACGCCAAAATTTTCTATGGCAGTCATTCCCCTTCCTTCAAGCCCTTTTGCGCGCGCCATCTCCTCGGGTAGAATCAGGTTGAATCTCATCTCGAGAATTTCAGAGACAAAGAAAAGTTTGGATAACGCGGATGCGAACTCCGCAAACCCCCCATGGCCCTTGATCTGCACCTCCTTTGAGAACATCGAGCTGCCGGACCACAGCGAGCTGCCAAGGCTGGTCAAAGAATAAATGTTGGTCTGACCCAAATTTACGCCAAGTTTCTCGATTCCCTCCTGATCCAGCCTCCTTCTTATCGCATTGAGCTGTACCTTTGTAAGCGGCTTCCTCTCTATGAGCGCCGCGTCTTCGAGCCTCTCAAGCAGCTCATGGACCCTGGGTACGGCAATGATCTTGTGGCTTAGTGCTTCGTCGCGAACCATCCGGTATGAGACTCCGCCTTGCTCAAGGAGCACATTGGCAGAAACGGAGCTTGAGTTTGCGATCTCATTTACGAGCTCGCCAAGATATGAGGAGAGCAGTTGTTCCTCGCTTTCGATCGGCCTGTAGAGCTGCAGCACTATCTTCCCATCATCGACCATTGCCAGCGGGGAGCGGTGGAACCAGAAGTCGGCGAACGCCATGCTTCCTGGGCTGCTTGGATGCACACCAGCATCCTTGAGGGCATCCCAAAGCCCGCTTCCCGGAATGACAAATGTCAGCTCGTCGGTTTTTTTGAAGGGATGGTTGTTTAGCTTGCCGAGAAGCCTCTGGTCCTCCTCATGCAGCTTCACAAACCGCTGCATCGCCTCCGAGGTCTCCGGGTCCCTGAACGCCTCGCTAACCGCTCTCTGGTTGAACTTGTCCAGATTCCTAAAATCGTCTCTGCTTATCGCCATAATTCTCTACCGCGATCTCCGAATCGGGCTGCTAGCCCCTCGCCTCGCTCTTGAATAGCTCTATACTCTCGGTGAACTCCCTTGTCATCTCGGTCAGGATCTCCCGCTTCTCCCCCTTCTCGCTGCCCAGCCTGATCGCAGATCCCACCCCTGACAGCAGCGTTAGGATCGGCGCCATGAGTCGGTTTAGCCTGACATCCGCCTCCGTGTACTCGCTTGCGTTTGCGGACCGCACAAGCATCTGGGCAGTCTGCGAGCCCCTTGCCCTCCTCTCCCGCTCGGAGTGGAGCTTCTTGAGATTGCTTATCGCATCCGATGCGGAGATGAACTCCTCCGCCTGGGACCTGAGCCTTTGCGGGTCAACAAGGTCCAGGGCATCGATGACCGACTTTATGCTCTTTGCCTGCTCGCTCTGCGGATCGAGCCTGCCATACTCCTTGCCCAAAAACTCCGCCATCACGCCTATCTGCGCCGCGGTGTCCTCGCCGCTTAGCCTCCTTGCGCCGTCAAGCGTGTACACCAGAACAGAGAGAAGCGCGTAGCGCGCCTTGACGCCGGAGGAGATGCCGCTGTCGATCTTTATCCCCAGCTCGGAGACCTTCTTTGCGTCCCTTACGAGTTTGTTCTCAAACATAGGCTCACCTAAAATTAACTTCTGGCCTCCATCTTCAGCGCCTTCCTTGCGCCTCTTGCAAGCCGTTTGAAGACGCCTTTGTCATTGAGAAAGTTTCCGATGACATATGTCGCCCCCATTGCTGTGAAGATTATACCTGCGGCCAAGATCGCCTGCAGCTCCGCAGGAAGCCCTAATGTGAACTGCATGTTCACCGATGGCTCAAATCCCGCCTGATACGCCCCGTTTTCAAAAGTCATCCTTATTCCGTCCACAGTGAACGCGGACATATGCACGCCATTTCCTGCCGCAAGCTCTATGTTCTCGATTGTTTTGGAGGTTGATGTGCCCGTTATGTCACTCACGTTTATCGTTGAGAAGATGTAGCTTCCCGTCTGCTTGAAGTTTATCAGAGTGAAGACATGCTTTCCTATCGCAAATCCCTGGTCGCCCTGCATGGTCACATTGATTGTTGTCTGGACGGCGCCCTTTAGCGTCTCCGCGACCGCGACCATGCCTGCCCCTGCAGCCAAAAACGTGTGCTGCACACTCTTGAAAGATTTCATTCCATCCATATTATCAAATAATTATGATTTTTGGGGTTTAAAAGCTGGCCTTGCTGGGCGTTTAAAACAAGCCCCTTTGCATTTTTGCCACGCGCCGGCAATCGGTCGCCGCATGCAAAATTATGCGCATTTCAAAAACGCAAACTTCCAATAAAAAAACGATTATTTAGCAACACTTATAAATCAGGAAAATCCTAACCGGTTATCGGATTGGTCAGATGGCGCTAAAAAACAACGGTCTGAGAAACAGCTGGAACCCAGAGCAAAAGGCGCTAGCGGTTGCGCTATCTGAGGATTATATAATGAAGCTGAGCACGGGAAACCCAGGGGCGGTCAGGGTGCTTGTCAACCTGACAAGGGATTTCGGGCCAGACTTTTTAGAGCCGCTGGAGAAAAGCAGAATACGAGGCGGGGAGATATGGCTACTCTTCAAGGATGTATGCAGGGAGGACATGGACACTTTCGCAAAGGCGGTAAGGGACGGAAGCATGGTTGAGAAACTTGGGAAGTGCAGGTACTCCTCGTTTTACAAGGAGAAAAGGCGGGTCTAATCATGGAACTAAACGAACTCGAGACGCTGCTCGCATCACTTAAGGGTGAGGAGAACGCGTTCGCGCTCTACAACGGCAAGAAGAAGAGGGAGATACGGCAGATAGCAGAGCTCTTCCTTGCCACGCGCGACTACAACATCGAGAAGCTCAACTCGATAATCAAAAACGTCTCGGGCATGGGGCCCAAGTCGAAGAGGGTCGTGAGCCTCTACGGGGAGAAGGGGGTCGGCAAGTCGACCGCGCTGAGCATCTTCTTGCTGGACAATCTGCTCAAGGGGAACATAGACGGCATAGTGTACTACAGGTACGACTCCAAGGCCGAGGAGTTCAAGGAGATATTCAACGTTAACGGCGAGGCGGGAGGGAAGGTTGTCGCGTGCGTTGACGACATGACATACTACTCATCCGCGCTCGCGCAGGGAAGGGCGGTAGACCTCACAAAGGGCATCGAGGAGAGGGCTAGGATATACAGAAGCAGCGGGACACGGCTCTTCATCTACATCTCGGATCTCACCCATGCAACCTTCCTCTCTACGCTCGAGACGAAGATACTCGAGAAGGTGGGCCGGGGGGATTTGGTGTATAGCATGCCGAAGATGTCTGTCGGCAGCGCAGGAGCCGGGAACAAGGACGAGGTCACGCTCGACAACAGCTTCTACGGAAAGACGTACGCGCTCCTCAAGGGGAACCTCGAGTTCTACGGGCTTGGGGTGCTATTTGGCGAACTGATAAGGGAGAGCGAGAACGTCCTTGCCGACAATCCGAGGCTGCTCAAGTTCTTGATAAAGCAGATAGAGTCAAAGGGCGGCGACATCGACAGGGCGATATTTGCCGACAAGGAGCTGGGCAAGCAGGTGCTCAGGTCAGGGCAGATAGACTCCGCAAAGGCGATAGAGCATTTCAATGAGCAGGCGCGCAAGGAGATCGGCACATACTACAGGGGGCTTGCAGACCACGCGCACGGCGTAGAGAACGAGCACAAGAAGATGATGGGGCTGCTTCTTGATCTGCAGTCGGACATAGTCAAGATAGCGAGCATCGACAAGAAGAAGCTTGAGGCGTATCCGTACCTAAGGGAGATGATCACAAAGGACTTTGCGGGGGCCGATGGAAAGATCGGGCTGCTGAGGGACTCGATGCAGTCAAGCATGAAGGCACTGCGGGAGGAGCTCGCGCGCGTTCTGAAGTGCGAGGAGGAGAATCCCCTGTCCGGCAAGGCAGACATATCGGAGCTGTGGAGCGTGCACGCAAAGGAGGCATATTTCTACTCGCAGAGGGTTAGGAAGCTGGTCGGCAAGATAGAAAAGCAGATCGACCTGCTCCTTGGATCAGGAGCATTCGCGCAGGGAGGGGCATACGACTCCGGTGGCCTCAAGGTGGCAGTGAGGGCGATGGCGATCTCCGTTGACAGGAGAAAGACCTCAGGGCTGCTCAGGCCGAACACTGATGAATACAAGATGGTCGACGACCTCTTCTACATCTCAAATGCGATGCTCAAGAACCTGAAGGAGACAGAGGGCCTTCTCGACTCTTATCGGATAGGCCGGCAGATAGAGGAGATGGTGGAGCAGACCGGACAGAACGCGATCG
>JAGWHN010000001.1:57007-74538 GCA_028866785.1 Microcaldota archaeon | reverse complement strand
CTGTAAGCTTTAAATACTTTTATAACAACAATATGTGTACTGAAAAGGTTACTTAAAGTGCTTTTGCAGTCGGGTGCGTTGCATCTTTTTATGTGATATTTATGGGTGACTTAGTTAAAGACATAAGACTTGCCGTCGATACGGGAAAAGTGGCAATAGGCACTAACGAGGTCATGAAGGCGATCAGCGGCGACAAGGCAAAGGTCGTGATCGTCGCAGTCAAGGGAAAGAAGGACACAATCGCTGATATTTCACACACATGCGCGGTTGCAAGCGTGAAGCTGGTCAAGTTCAAGGACAGCTCACTGCAGCTTGGGACCGTCTGCGGAAAGCCGTACACGATAAACGCGGTGGCCATACTTGAGCCTGGAAACTCAAACATACTAAACGAAGAATATGCTTAATGGTGTTATTTTGCCTCGAGGAGAATTTGCAGCTAAGGAAATGATGAGAAAGAGAAAGCACCAGCGTATGCTCAAGAAGTGGTGGAAGAGAAAGTACTTCAAGAACAAGGCAAAGTACGATGCCGTGGGAACAGTCCCGAGGGCGAAGGCGATAGTTCTCCAGAAGTTCGCGGTCGGTCAGAAGCAACCTCACTCCGGACAGCTAAAGTGCGTTAGGGTCCAATTAATTAAAAATGCTAAAGTCGTCGGCGCATTCGTGCCTGGCGACGGAACAATCAACTTCATCGATGAGCACGACGAGGTCACAATCCAGGGCCTCGGAGGATCTCAGAGGGGTCAGATGGGATGCATCCCTGGAATGAAGTACAGGGTCGTCGCAATCAACGGAGTCGATGTCTACCAAATCATAAGAGGAAAGAAGGAGAAGCCAAAGAGATGATCATATGCCTGAAGACAATGCTCAAATGAAAAGTGCAAAGCCTGCAAAGGCAAAGCCAATTGAGGCGCCAGTTGCAGCAGAGGCAACGGAAAAGCCGAAGGCCTCAAAGAAGTCAAAGGCGTTCGACACAAACATCGACGAGCAGCTTCTCTTCGGCAAGTATCCTTACACGGACATCACTGTGAACGATCTCAGCCTTGCAAATTACATTAATTTGACTCCAAAGAGCTACCCTAACATCTACGGAAGGACAAACAAGGGGACTGCAAACATCGTCGAGAGATTGATGAACAAGCTCATGAGGGGAGGGACCGGTCACAAGGTCGGAGGTCACGTGATCAGAACAGAAGGACAGCTTCAGGGTAAGAAGCTAAAGGTCATGCACATTGTGGAGGACTCATTCGACATAATCGCAAAGAACACGAAGAAGAATCCGCTTCAGGTTTTCATAAACGCGCTTGAAAGGGCAGCTCCTATCGAGGACACCACAAGGGTAAGATACGGAGGAATCTCATACAACGTCGCAGTGGACATCTCCTCAATCAGGAGGGTGAACGTCGCTGTGAACAATCTCGCATTTTCGGCAGTAATCGGCGCATTCAAGAACAGGAAGACTCTTGCAGATGCGCTTGCAAACGAGCTAATTTTGGCATCCAACAACGATCCGAACAGCTACGCAATAAAGAAGAGGGTAGAGTCGGAGAGAATGGCAAGAAGCGCAAGGTAATAGTTGGTTTTTATGGTAAGACGAGAATTCGCGGCAGAAGAAGCGGCAAGAATCATGACTGACATCGACAGGATTAGGAACGTCGCCATCGTCGCACACGTCCACCACGGAAAGACAACGCTTACAGACTCGCTGCTCGCAAGGGCTGGAATCATCTCCAAGTCAATCGCAGGAGACGCCCTCTACACAAACTATGAGGCTATTGAAAAGGACAGGAAGATGACCATCAAGTCGGCAAACATCTCGCTTGCATTCCAGTATCTTGAGAAGGATTTCATAATCAACTTGATCGACACCCCAGGACACGTGGACTTCGGAGGGCACGTCACAAGATCAATGAGGGCAGTCGACGGAGTAATCCTAGTGGTCGACCCTGTCGAGGGAATCATGCCTCAGACCGAAACCGTCGTCAGGCAGGCGCTCAAGGAGAAGGCAAAGCCGGTTCTATTCATCAACAAGGTAGACAGACTTCTAAACGAGCTCAGGCTAACACCGGAGCAGACATTCGAAAGGCTTCTCGCACTTATTAACGACGTCAACAAGCTCATCTCAAACTACTGCCCTGAGGAATTCGTGGGCAAGTGGAAGGTCGGAGTTGAGGATGGAAGCGTCTGCATCGGCAGCGCCGCAAAGAAGTGGGCGATCTCAAAGAGGATCATGGAAACCCACAAGGTCACATTCAAGGACATCTTCGCCCTCACTGCGGCAAACAATGAGGCAGAGCTACAAAGAGTGGCTCCAATCGACGAGGCAACGCTTACAATGATCATCGAGCACCTGCCAAACCCAAGGCAGGCCCAGGCATACAGAATCCCGTACCTCTGGCACGGCGACATCGCAAGCCCAGACGGAACTGCGATGGCAACAGTCGATCCAAAGGCAAACGTAAACGCGGTTGTCTTCGGAGTGACATCCGACCAGCATAGCGGAGACGTCGCAATCGCAAGAGTCTTCTCTGGAGTCGTCAAGAAGGGAACATTGCTTAATATTTCAGGGCAGGCAGAGCCGCAAAGGGTCTCACAGGTCGGAATTTACATGGGACCGGAAAGAGTCCTTGTCGATGAGATACCGGCGGGAAACATCACTGCGCTCATCGGACTTAAGAACCTCGCGATCGGAGATACGGTCAGCGAGGGGGTAATCGAGCCATTCGACCAGATTGTGCACTACTCAAAGCCAGTGGTCACAAAGGCAGTTGAGGCAAAGGATCCAAGAGATACGATGAAGCTTATTCAGGCGCTTCGTGACCTATCCAAGGGAGACCAGACGCTTGTCGTCGAAATCAACCAGCAGACAGGAGAGCACCTGATGTCCGGAATGGGAGAGCTCCACCTGGAGGTCATCGAGACAAAGCTCAGGGACGAGTTCAAGATTGCAATTACAACATCAGAGCCTATCGTGGTCTTCAAGGAGACAATCGACAAGGTCGCAAAGAACGTCGAAGGAAAGTCTCCAAACAAGCACACAAGATTCTACATGGACATCGAGCCTTTGCCACAGGGAGTCATCGATCTTCTCGAGACAGGAACAATCAAGGAGGGAAAGCCAAAGGGAAAGACCCATGTCGAGGAATTCATCAAGGCGGGACTCACAAGAGAGGAGGCAAAGGGAATCCAGTACATCGGGCAAAACAACATACTTATCGACGCAACCCACGGAGTCCAGTACCTAAACGAGGTAATGGAGCTTCTAATTGAGGGATTCACGGAGGCAATCAAGGACGGACCGCTCGCAAGGGAGAAGGTCTATGGAATAAAGGTTTCGCTAACTGATGCAACAATCCACGAGGACCCGGTGCACAGAGGTCCGGCGCAGGTAATCCCTGCAATGAGAAGGCCGGTCTGGGCAGGAGTGCTCATGGCAAACGACATACTTCTCGAGCCAAAGCAGAAGTTCAACATCTCAATTCCACAGGAATACTTATCGGACGTGATCACGCTCTTGCAGGGAAAGAGAGGAACGATCCTCGACATCCAGCAGGAGAGAGAGGAAGCAACAATCATTGCAAAGCTTCCGGTCGCAGAGGTCATCAAGGGCTTCTCAAACGAGATGAGAAGCGCCACGAAGGGAAAGGCGATCTGGTATCCGGAGTACGCTGGCTTTGAGAAGATGCCAAAGGAGCTCCAGAACAAGATTGTTCGAGAGGTAAGGACGAGAAAGGGACTTCCTCCAGAGCCGCCAACGCCGGAATTCTTCATGGATTGATGATAAGTATTTATACTTTGTGAGGTAAATAAAATTACTACTTATCTCACCGATGAGTCTGAAAGTTACGAGGTGAAACTATGGCAAAGAGTTATGTAAAATTCGAAGTGTCCAAAGAAGTTTCGGACAAAGTACTAGAAGCTGTTAGAATAGCGAGCCAAAAGCACGGTATTCGAAAGGGGGTCAACGAGGCCACAAAGAGCGTCGAGAGAGGACTATCCTCACTTGTTGTTCTTGCGGAGGACGTTGAGCCTGAAGAGGTTATAATGCACATCCCTATGCTTTGCGACCAGAAGAAGGCGCACTACGTTTATGTTCCAACAAAGGTTGCACTAGGGGCAGCGGCGGGACTAAAGGTTCCATGCGCGGCAATTGCAATCGAGAAGACTCCAGAGGCAGAGCCTTTGATAAAGGACATCGTCTCCAAGATCTCAGGAAAGTCTGCTGCTGCAGCAAAGACTGAGGCGCCAAAGGCAGAGGCTCCTTCAGCCGAGAAGAAGGAGAAGCACGCCGCAAAGCCAAAGGCAGAGGAGGCAAAGTAATTCTTAAGTGATTTAAATGTCAGCAGACCAGCCAGCAAAACCTGAAAAGCCACAAGCATCAGCGCCAGCAGCGCAAATACAGGGACAGCAAAAGGCCGACAAGCCATTTGACGGGTTCCTGGCGCAGGTTGTCGAGGTTGTCAAAGGCAGGACGGGAATCTACGGCGAGGTCAGGCAGATAATGGCAAAGATCATGGAAGGACAGGACAAGGGAAGGGTCATTAGAAGAAACATTGCTGGAAGGATCAAGGTGGGAGACTACGTAAGGCTTCCTGACACGACAAGAGAGGCAAAGCAAATCAGGGTAAGGTAATAACATGAACTGCTCACACTGCTCAAAGGAAATCGAGAAGGGAACCGGAATGATGTTCGTCAAGAAGATGGGCGCAATCCGCTATTTCTGCTCGAAGAGATGCTACAAGTACGACGTCCTCTACAAGAAGAAGCCAAACCAGAAGGAGATAAGGGAGAGGGGAAAGAAGGCTATGAAAGTAGCCAAGGCAAAGGCCGCAAAGTAAGCCTGATTCTATTTTAAACAAAGCAAGGGTCACTTATATATTACCCCCCAACGAGACTCATAAAAAGTGTGTGGATGAACTTCTACGTTGCAAACAAGCAGACGCTCGATTCCTCCCTGATGTCGGTCTATCGGCAAAAGGAGATTGGCGCGCCGCAGAAAGAGAAGACGATACTCAATGCGGGAGAGGCGGTCTGGTCGCAGATAATCGCACCGAACTTCAATTTAAGCAAGGGACTACCCTTCATGTGGTATGAAAATTCCGGCTTCGACGTCCTTGCAAACACGCTTGAAGAGCTGAGGATAAGAAAAAGGGACACAGTTATTCATCCCAGAAATAGGGCGGTCTATGAGGCAAATGACCTTTATCCGTATAGCCCGATGAATTACAGGCTTGACAAGCAGATGGGAGATGCGCTTCTCCTATCCGGGATTCTCGCCCCTGCAAAAGGAAAGTTTGATCCTGAGCACCTTAATAACTACTTTTGCAGCCTCTTTGAAATCGCGCTTCAGGAAGCAAACATTTTTTGGGCCTTACCTATCATACTTTCACCTGGCCCGAAAGACTCACTTGAAAATTTCATCATAGAGAGCGTCGAGGCCCTAAGATCTAGGGTCGTCGCCACCTACGAGTACAAGACGATGAAGACACTCTCTTTCGTAGTGGATATCTTCAACTGCTCTGCCGAAGAAAGGGTGATTGCAGAGCAGGCAATTACAGAAATGTCGGAGCTTATGACTGAAAATAATCCGATTTCAAATCCGATTGAGCTATACGATGCAGACCTTCGCACAATTTCAAAGCCGGGAGTTGCCGCGCAGGTGGTGCCTGAAATAAGAAGGCATCTAAGGGAAATAAAGGAAAACCTCCCTGTCTATTCAAAGACGCAGGAGCAGGGCTGGGGGAAAATTACATATAATGATTGATGACATACCCTACTAATTCTGGTCTGCAAATGGAAGCACTCAACGAGAAAAGCATTCAAACGGTAATTGACATAGGAGAGGCAGCGATTGTGCTTTTCTATGCTGACTGGTGTCCATACTGCAGAAGGTTCAAGCCAACCTTCGAGTCCTATGAACGAAAATTCAATGCAAACTTTGCGGAGGCGCTTGTGAACGAGGATGCAAATCCTCTTTGGGACAAATTTAAGATTGAGTATATTCCAACGGTAATCGCGTTCAAGGACGGCGAGCAGGTCGGAAGGATTGACGCGGTTGCAGGGCAGGGCCTTGATGAGACGGACCTAAAGAAGCTGCTCGTAAAATTAGAAAAGCGCAGCTTCTTTTTGGTCTAGCGATATATGGCACCTTCTTCAGTTTCCTGTTGCAACTATGGTCGCATTTGCTGATGCTCCTTCCTCTCCAGAAACCACTACACTGTAACTTTGCCCGGCAATCGGGGACACCTCGATGTTTCCATTGCCAAGCACTATGTTTCCGGAGAACGAGAACGTTGCGCTTGTGTTTGCGGCAAGCTCAAACCCATTGGCCTCAAACTGGCCCTCAGAGAATGGAAGCACCAGGGTGCTGTTTCCTCCCACAAGGAAGTTTATGTTCCTAAGTTGGACAATTGTCCTTACAACGCTCGTTATATTCATCGCATTGACTCCCTCAATCTCCCTTTCCCTTGAGACGTTCCTTGCAGTTCTATTTTCTGACTCATTCTTCCCATTCGAGGAGTTTTGTTCAATGCCGGCACTGGCGTTATCCCCTGTGGAGGCATTTTCGCCAGATACATTTGCATCCGCGCCCGCATTTACCCCTTCGCTATGGTTTCCCTTATTCAATCCACCTACCTCAGTGGCATTCGCGGATGCTGCAACTCCAATGGTTGAGTCTCCGCTTGAGTTTCCAGACCCTTCAAGTGATGCTGCAGAAACCCCGCTACCCGAGAAGGATGGCCTATCATTCTTCTCAACCGCCCTCGTCTCCCTGCCGTTTGTGCCGTTTTGAGCCACAATTCCAGGTGCACTTATTATCGCTGTCTCATTTCCATAGAGGAGGACGTGTTTTATCTCAACGCTCCTGTTCCCCGTGTTCTTGACGCTTACCATTAATGTTGTGGAATTTCCCGTCTTTGTTAGGGTTACATTCGTTATCACGATACTTTGGCCGTTTGACTCAAGAGCGCCGCTTTCATTTTGGCTCAAGCTCTCCCTATGCCCTATCCTTGTTGTTGCATTTGCCCCCGGTACGACAACCGCCTTAAGTGACGGAACCATCACAAAGATGGTCGCATTGTCCGTGAATATTGTAGCAACAGTAGGCGAAAGATCAAGGAGCACGCCTGATGAACTGCCTATTCTTGAGTTGCCATCAAGCCTTGCTGTCACATTTGCGCTCGGCACAGTTACTGAGTAGACCGTGTTGTTTATTGTTATTGTTGCGGTGCTTATCGTGAACCTGATCATGTCTAGGGTGGAGTTCTTTGGTACTCCAACGCTTCCGATTGTCTGGCTTACGTTAAGCAGCGTCATTAAGTTTATGCTGCCGCTGCTGTTCGAGGCTATCCATCCCGAAGTATTTCCAGCTCCTGATACGTGCACCTTTATCGACGAGTAGTTTATCTCAAGTGCCTGGGTCCCAATCGGAACATGGGGAGGATCTGTGAGCCTTATCGGCACATATTGCTGAGCTCCAATTCCGCCCGAAGAAAACTGGGTGAGCGATAGCAAAACATATGCAATTATCACAATTCCGACCGCAGTCCCGCCGTAGTACAAAAGCCTTCTCCTATTGTCATTCATATTTTCACCATAATTATTATTTGCAACTTCCCCAGAAATCCTGTAGTACTTCCATTTTCGTATGTGTGAATTCTCGACTCTTTCTATCATGCCGTCTGACTCCAGTTCCTTTAGGTGCTGGCTGACAGTTGCTGGGGCGAGCCCAAGCTCATTGCAAATATCGCTCAATGTCTTGTCCCCTTTAGAGATGCTCCTTAAAATGGAATTTTTTGAATCTCCAGTCCTCCCCATCTTACCAATAATGAATGTATGGTGAATATTAAATAGCTTCCCGAACGTTTCGGTTTCATTTCGGTTTTCTTATCAAGAAAATAGAAAATCTAAACTTTTTTTGCCTTGGATTTCCACAATTTTAAGCTCCGCCCAAAAATTCAGAAGAAGGTTGTGCCGCGAGAGGTGCGCAAGTAAAATCGCCGCTCACATGGGCCATAAGCAATCAAAGTCTATTAAAATTTATTTCCTTTTTCCGATATTTAAGCATTTTCTACAACTTTTTGCAGGAAACAAACCTGTACTGAGTTTTTATAAACCCTCCACGGCTCAGGAAGGTTGTTGGTGAAAGAGATGGAATCAAAACGGAATGAAGAAAAGCGAAGTTGCTGGCTCTGTTGCTGAAGTTTTGCAGCCAGGCGAGCACATAAAGAGGCTGCTCCAGGAAGCAGCCCGGGGAGACTCTCCAATCGGTTATGTGCCTCAGGAGAAGTTTCCAAGGATACAGGCCCTATTTTCTGACTGGCGGCTCTGGGACGTGAAGAACAGAGTCGTGAACCTATATCTTACCTCCAGCTGGGCTGACCAGCTGCTATACCACAACATCTTCCACACTATGGATGTCTACATGTGCGCGGTGATGTACGGCGAGATGGAGAGGCTAAGCCAGGAGAAGAAAGAGCTTCTTGCGGCAGCTGCCGTCTTCCACGACCTTGGGTTCATCAGGCAGTACAAGGCAAACGAACCCTACGGCGCCAAGATCGCGGAGGCGATAGGCAAAAGGTTCGACTATACGGAGGAGGAGCTAAAGATAATGGGCGAGGTGATAATGGACACCACGATGCCTCAGCAGCCTCGCAGTCACCTTGGAAAGATAATCTGCGACTGCGACCTCGACAACCTTGGTAGGCCGGACTTCTTCTTCAAGGGGCACCTGGTCAGGCTGGAGCTTGCGATTTTCGACAAGAAGATAATGCCGGACCTTGTATGGCTTGAGTTCCAGCAGAAGTTCCTCAAGTCGCACAGGTACTTCACTAAGGCCGCATCCCTGATGAGAAGCGAGGTCAAGAAGAAGAACCTAGAGACCGTGAGCGAGGTGATAGAGGTAATGCGAAAGAGAGAGTAGGCGCAAATGCCTGGCCATTTTCTTTTGGTGGCCGGGTCCCTTTGGCCCAAAAACAAAATAATGGTCATGATATTTAAATGGGGCAGGAGAGCATTAGAGCAGAGATGAATGGTAGTCGCCAAAAAGAAGTCGCAGGAAAAAATAAAGAATTTAAGGAGGGACTTGCACCTTAAGATTAAGGGACTTGACCCAAAGCTCTTTATCGAGGCTGTTGATAGCTACGCGGAGATTAGGAACATGAAAGTGGGCAGTTCGGGATACATAAGCGCCTACGGGCTTATTGCAACGCATGGCGATGATGTGTATCTTAATACAAATGTAAGTCTTGAGGACAAGAGTGATGATGCCTGCGTTAAGATAACTAGGATTACCGCCCATCCGAACGGGTTTGCAGTGCATCTTGGAGACTTGACGAAAAGGAACTATGGAAACATCCATCGCCCTCCCACAATCGAAGACTATACTTACCACATGAGCCGTGAATTTGAGAAGAATGTAGTAAAGCTTGGCAACATAGGCCCACTCCTTGAAATCATCAGGAAAGGCAAAAAGTAACTTATTTCAGCCCCAGCCTTTTTCCTGCAAAGAGGATAATCCTCTCCGCATTCTTCATCAATACAAACGAGAGTATTATCGATGTGAACACGATAAAGGAGGTCACTCCAAGGAAGCTCGGCGCCAAAAGCCCTGATGCGACTGCGGTACTGATTATAACAAGCGAGAGCTCTCCCACCGGCAACATTCCAAATGAGGTGAACGCAGCAAGCCTATGCGACTTTATTGTCGCAAAGCTGCTTGCAAAGACGCTCACAAACTTTGTCAGAAGCACAAGGGGTATTAGTGCGAGCACGAGCCGAAAGTCAATCAGTGAGAGGTTTACCTGAAGTCCGATTGCAAAGAAGAAGAACGAGATGAACACATAGGAGAAGTTCCTCAGGTTCTTCTCCACCATCATCCCCTTCTCCTTCCAGTCGTTGACTATGCTTCCCGCGACGTACGCCCCGAATGCTGCCGAGAGCCCGAGTGAGGTAGCAATAGAGACAAGCAGGAGCAGTAGACCAAGCGCAAGCACAAGAAGGTCCTCCTCCTTGATGTGGAACCTATCAAGCAGCCTGTCCACGAAGTAGTGGAAGAACAGATATGAGAATACGAAGATCACAAGCCCCCCGATAAAGGAGATTGCCACCGCGCTGAATGTGCTGGTCTTGAAGATCGCAAGAGCGCTTATGAATGTGAATGCGAGCACGGCTATTACGTCCTCGATTATGCTTATTCCCGCGATCAGCCTTAGGTCGAACTTCCTCTTGAGCCCAAGCTCCTGGAGCAGCTTGACCGAGACCCCCGTGCTCGTTATCGAGAATGCGAGCGCAAGCACAAGAGAGGTGGTCACGTCAAACCAGTGCGAGAAGACAAAGAAGAGTATCCCGAGCGCAATCCCTATCTCGAGTATCGCAATCAGGGATGATGCCTTCATGCCGGACTTTATGATCCTGTATATCGAGAACTCGGTCCCGATCACGAAAAGCAGCAGGATGCTTCCAAGCTCCGCCACAAAGGTGGTCACCTCGCTTTGGGCAATGATCCCAAGGGCCCCCACAAGCACCCCGAGCATGAGGAAGGTCACTATCGCGGGAACCCTGAATCGGATCGCAAGTATGCTCCCAGCAAGAAGGAAGAGGAGCGCGATTGCAACCGAGAAGAAATCAGCCATTTTATCTAGAAGAATTGGTCGGAAAGCTATAAAACCCAGCACGTTTTGCCTTCAAAATTATGGGAAAAGTTAGGCTTAAATAGATTAAAACCCAACTATTTCTCGATAATATGTTGTCTATAGCAGCACTAAATTGGGTAGGCGTCATAATTGCGGCGATTGCGGCAATCGTGATTGGAAGCATCTGGTATCACCCTAGGGTTTTCGGAACCGCATGGGGCAAAGAGATGAAGGTGGATATGAAGAAGATGCAGGGCAATCCTAAGATGAAGGCGAAGATGAACCAGGGAATGCTCCTGATGTTGATCGCAGCCCTTGTTTCGGCAACGATCCTGGCAGTCTTCCTTCAGGTTGCAGGGGCAATGGACATTGCCGCAGGGCTTCAGGTCGCATTTTGGATCTGGGTAGGATTCTATGCAACAATGTTGCTCAGCAGCCTTGGATTCGAGGGAATGTCAGCAAAGCTCTTCGCGATAAAGGCGGGGCAGTACCTTGTGGCGCTCCTTGTGATGTCAGCGATACTAGTCACCTGGGCATAATCGTCCGGGTTTTTTCTTCTTTCTTTTATTTTTTATTTTTCAATTTAGGATTTCACGTTTAAGTGATTTGAATGGCAATACAACAAAAATCTAGCGGCAACATGGTCCCTATCTACAGCGACGAGCAGGCGCTCAAGATCGCAAAGAAGCTGACCACGCCCCAAATTGCGGCAGTTTACTACCTTAAAGGGCCTGCCCAGAGGATGCATACTCCCGGACTTGTTGAGTTCAAAAAAGAGTTGCAGAGCCATGGCATCTACGAAAAAGAGTACAATGAGCTGAGGCTTTTCCTGCTCGAGAAGAGCCTGATCGAGGTTAACGGAAACGAGATAAAGCTGACAGGCAGCTTCAACCTAGTTTTTGAGAAGCTCCTCTCCCTCGCCGCGAATAATCGAGCGCACTAAGTTGTCCTCATAATCCTTGTCCATCGCAACAGGAAGTTTTTTCTGCCCTGATCTTAAAATCTCGATTGTCATGAGATCAAGCATCATCGATTTTGGGATTACGCTGCCCTCTGGAAGTTTTATGTCCGATAGGTTGCGGCTGAACTTGCTAGACTCCCCGACTTCGCAGTCAATCCTGCTAAAGTCGGAATGGAAAGTGCCAAGCTTCTCCTTCTTTGAATACTCCCCTCTCCTCAGCTTGCCCAAGACGGCATCCACCGAGATTTTTTGCCTTTCTACAATCACTCTTGACATTTTCCCACGAGTCTGCTTTAATTTTCAGGGTATTTAAAAAGTCTCTACAGCTTTTGCAAGGTATTTAATAACAAACGCGTCCCATTAGTAGCGATTGCATGGTTCAAAAGAAGCTAAGCGTTGGCACGATAAAGCAGAAGGCATTCTTCACAGCGACCCCGGAGGAGGTCTTCGAAGTCTTAATGGATCCAAAGAAGCACACCAAGATGACAGGCGCAAGGGCAACGGGCGCACCAAAGGTCGGCGCAAGGATCACCGCATGGGACGGATACATAACCGGAAAGAACCTAAAGCTCACAAAGGGAAAGCTCATAGTGCAGGAGTGGGAGACCGACCAGTGGCCGGAGGGCTACAAGGCGTCCACCCTCAAGATAACGATAAAAAAGAAGGGAAAGGGAACCGAGCTCACGATGGTGCAGACAAACGTCCCAAAGGAGCAGGTGGCGGACTACGCGGACGGGTGGAAGGAATACTACTGGGCAAAGATGAAGAAGTTCTTCAAGAAGTAGGGCCCTAAGGCAAGGAATTTAAAGCCTAATTCCCAATCCAAAATCGTTTAATGGTGCATCCATGGCTAAGAAAACTTTCGGTGGCACAGTTGACCGCAATCCTGAGATAAAGGAGCTGGCAAAGAGAAGGGTATTCATCTTCGCCGCATTCTTCATGCTTTTCGCGCTTGGCGGGCTGATAGGCGAGGAGGGAGACATCCTCTCGCATGCGGCTGATGACATTGTTCTTGCGGGAATAGCTGCAGTGACGATCATCTACCTCTATGCCTCAAGGAACAGGCAGTCCCTTGTCGACTTAAGGAGGCAGCACAACATAGTCCTTGTGCTATTCATAATCGCGCTGGTGGTCCAGATCGGAGCAATCTTCATAGAGATGGGAGACCCGATGGATTTCGGAAACGAGATACCCTCGCTCATCTTGATAGTTCTGGTGCTCGTAAACAGGTTTATCTAAAATGCGGCTTGAAAACAAAAAAGTCCTCCTTGTAGGAGTGAGCAAGGGGCTCGGCGCAGCGACCGCAAGCTATCTTCTAAAGGAAGGCGCTTTAGTCGCAATCTCGGACAGAGAAGATAAGGTATTAAATGAAGTGGCAGATCTTCTTTCAAGGCCAAAAAATCTCTTCCTGGTAAAGTGCGATGTCTCGACGCATGATGGCGCAAGGAAACTCATCAGCGATGCGGCAAATGCCCTTGGAGGGATAGACGACCTGGTCGTTATGGTCGGCGGGTTTGTGGCGGACAGAATAGAGGGGCTCGAGGCACTCGAGCTTATGACCTTAAACCACATCAAGATTCCACTCTATGTAGTAAATTCTTCCCTTGCACATCTGCATAAAGGCTCCTCAATCACATTGATTTCCTCAAGCATGGCGATGCACAAAGCAACTGGTCCACTTTCATATAGCCTGGGAAAGATTGGGACTGCAAAGGAGGTTGAGCTTCTTGCAAACCAGCTCATGGAAAAAGAGATTAGAGTAAATGGAATTGCGCCCCTTTCAATTGACGGCGAGTTCAAGCCTGACACAGAATTCAAGAACGCAAGGAAGCTAGGCGACGGAAGCGCGCCGCCAGATGCGTTTGCGAAGGTAATCGTCTGGCTAATGAGTGATGAAGCGCAGTGGATAAACGGCGTTGTAATCCCGGTCGATGGCGGAGCAAGGCTAAAGGCATAAAGCCTCTTTAATACAGCAAGTGCGTAAGGTTGTTTGATGAAAGAGTATACCTGCCCAATGCATTCTGAGATAAATTCGGACAAGCCCGGCACCTGCCCCAAATGCGGGATGAGGCTCGTTGCCTCTAAAGCGCACCACGAAATGGCCCACCATTCCCACTCCCCCAATTCAAAAAAGCTCTCTGGCTGGGAAAAGTTCAAGCAGAGCATGACAATGACTATGGGGATGGAGCATGCGGGAATAGCTGGCCGCGAAATGTCAAAAATGATGGAGGAGGATATCAAGACCAAGTTCCTCTTCGCACTAATCATGACAATTCCGATTATCGCATACTCCCCAATAAGCATCAACATTCTCGGACTGCATTTGCCGACTCCTATACCAGTGCAGTGGATTCTTCTCTTGCTTGCCACTCCGGTTTATTTCTATTCAGGGTGGATTTTCCTCTACTCAAGCGTCAAGGCCCTGCTTGCAAGGACGCTCAACATGTCCGTTCTGATAGCTGTCGGCATAACCGCAGCCTACGGTTTTAGCGTGTTGCTGACATTGCTTGGGAATCCCGATTCCTTTTATGATGCCGCGGCAATGCTGATAACATTTGTGTTATTTGGGCACTGGATGGAGATGAAATCCAGGCGCGGCACCACCGATGCGTTGCAGGCACTTTTCGATCTGGTTCCCCCTCAAGCCCGTATACTGCGCGGCGGCAAGGAGGAGCTCATGCCAACTTCGATGGTCAGGGTTGGGGACCTAATAGTGCTAAAGCCTGGGGACAAGGCTCCCGTGGACGGAGAAATTGTAGAGGGTGAGACCTCAATTGACGAGTCCTTGATAACCGGCGAGTCCATGCCCGTTCCAAAAAAGGTTGGGGACGGCGTTATTGGCGGCTCGATAAACCAGTCCGGCTCGATAAAATACAGAGCGACAAAGGTTGGTGATGAAACTGCGCTTGCACAGATAGTGAAGATGGTTGAGATAGCGCAAAATTCAAAGGCTCCGGGGCAGAGGGTTGCGGATAGGTTTGCACAGTATCTTGTCGTATTTGCGGTTGGCGCAGGTATAATTACTTTTGTTGCTTGGAATTATTTTGCAGGGGCGGGCTTTTTGGTCGCCTTGACATTTGCAATTTCAACCATTGTGATAGCGTGCCCTGATGCGCTTGGACTTGCGACGCCTACAGCAGTTGCGGTGGGGACCGGCCTTGGGGCACGGCACAATATTTTGATAAAGGACGCGACGACGCTTGAAGGACTATCAAAGATACAGGTGGTCGTTTTGGACAAGACCGGCACGCTCACCGAAGGGAAGCCAAGAGTCGTCAAGATCTTTGCAATAAACCATTTCAGCGAGGGGGAAATCCTACAAATTACCGCGGCAGTAGAGGCAAAATCGAATCATCCACTCAGCGTCGCGGTGCTAGACGAGATGAAAAGAAGGAAGCTTGCAATTAAGTCTGAAGTCAAAAGCTTTGAGAATATTCAGGGTCTTGGAGTAAAGGCGATTGTCGGGAGCGACATGGTGATCGTCGGAACAAGGAAACTAATGGAAATGAGCGGCATAAGGCTCTTGGAGCTTGATTCCGAGATCAACCAGTTGCTTGAAAATGGAAATACTGTGATGATTGTGGCAGTAAACGGAAGGGCATCGGGGGTTATTGGTGCAGAGGACCCAATAAAGTCTAACTCGAGAAGGGCTGTGGAAAATCTTAAGAAAATGGGGATAGAATCAGTGATAATTACGGGTGACAATAAGGCAACTGCAAGCATTATTGCGGGCAAGTTGGGGATCATAAAGTTTTTTGCCGAAGTTCTTCCGGCCGATAAGGCAAGATATGTCAAGGACCTGCAGGAGGGAGGTAAATTTGTTGCAATGGTGGGAGACGGTGTCAACGATGCGCCCGCGCTTGCGCAGGCAGATATAGGCGTGGCGATTGGTGCGGGTACGGACGTTGCAATAGAGACAGCCAAAGTAGTCCTTACCAAGTCAGATCCTGTTGACATTTTGAGGGCGATTCGCCTTAGCAAGGCAACGGTGAGAAAGATGAAGGAGAATCTGCTTTGGGCATCGATATACAATATTTTGGCAGTGCCTATAGCCGCGGGAGTTCTCTATCCCTCCTACCATCTTTTGCTGCCGCCTGAAATATCTGCTCTTTTGATGAGCGCCTCCTCTATTATCGTCGCAACAAATGCAGTGCTCCTGAATAGGGCCGAAAAAGAGCTGCTTGAAATCTAAGTCACTTAGTCCTTAATGCCCAGTTATACACAAGCGCTATGATTGCACCAAGTATTCCACCGACTACCACAAGTGCTATTACATACAGGCCCGTATATCCGGAATATCCTAGCATGTAGTAGCCCATCATGCCGTTCATGAATCCGTACATTGGCATTCCACCAAATCCTATTCCTAACCCTAAAATCCAGCAGAGAAATCCCACAACTGCCCCAGTTATTGTCGCAGCCCTCAAATTTATTTCCAAAAATACCATTCTATCAGCCAACCTAATTGGTTTCTTGCAAGCAAATTTAATAATCCTCTCATATGCCTGTTCTCCGCAAATAATTAGAATGGAGGTAAAGGGAATCGAACCCCTGCCTTCACCGTGTAAGGGTGACGTCCTACCATTAGACAATACCTCCTTCTCACTTTGCCTTCTTTTCACAAAACTCGTTGAGACTTAGTATCGCTTTCTCCAAAATCGGCTTTGGCGGGAGCGAGACAATCCTTATGTGGCTTTTTGCCCCGAACCCGGATCCCCTTGTTATCTGGACAAGCTTTTGCCTTAGGAAATCGTCTACAAACTCCTTATCAGTATTGTAGTTCAAAGATTTTAAATCTATTCTAGGGAAGATGTAGTAGGCGCTGTTTGGTTTGACTGTCTGAAGGTATGGATTCTCTCCAAGAAGCTTGTATGCAAAGTTGACCCTGCTTTCAATCTCCTTCACCATGCTCTTTGTTGCCTTGTTGTGCTCCTTTACGTTGCTCATTGCCTCGGCAACTGCCCATTGCGCCGGCCCGTTAGCTGACACCCTCACCGAGGCGAAGTCCGCAAACTTCTTCTTTAGCTCCATTGATGTTTTGTCCTGCCCTGGAACTATCATGAAGCCTATTCTGAATCCTGTCGCGTCAAGGTTCTTTGACGCGCCGTTTAGTATTATGTGCGGAATTCCCTTTGCGATTTGCGCAACGCTTGTGAACTTTGCGTTGTTGTATACTATCTCGTCGTATATCTCGTCGCTCACCAAAATCAGCTTGTGCTCGTTTGCAAGGTCGACTATTTTCTCGAGAGTCTTTCTTTTCAGTACTGTTCCCGTCGGGTTGTTAGGGTTCGTTATCATTATGTACTTGATTCCCCTCTTCTCCTTCATCCGCCTTATGTGTTCCTCAAGCTCGTCGGTGTTGATGTCCCATCCGCTTTCCTCGTTGTAGTCCAGGTAGTACGCCCTCCCTTCTGCAAGCTCAATGCTTGGAATGTACTGGGTGTAGTATGGCCTGAATATTATCGCATGATTCCCTGAATTTAGTAGCGATGCGTTTAGAAAATAGAGACCCTCTGAGACTCCCTGCGTTGTGATTATGTCCTCCTCCTTCAGGTTTATTTTGTACATCCTCTTGTACCTTCCCTGAACCGCCTCGATTAGCTCGTGGATCCCGCTTGATCTTGTGTAGGAGGTCTTGTTGCTTTTTATCGCATTGATGTAGGCCCTCTCGATGTACTTCGGGGTCGGAAAATAGAGAGAGATGTCTCCTCTGTTGAGCGCCACGACCCTCTTCCCGCTCTTGACAAGCTTTTCTGCGACCTCGTTGTCCTCGTCTATCGGGTTGAATGCATACTTACTCCGCTCTGAAAGGACCATGTTTATACAAATAGTAAAAAGCGATTAAGCTATTTATCCTTATTGTTGCCCTTCTCCTCAACATCCCTTATGGATATACGGAGTTCCGCAACCGTCTTTTCTATTACCTGCCCATAGTCATG
>JAGWHN010000001.1:0-56998 GCA_028866785.1 Microcaldota archaeon | reverse complement strand
GTTGCCCTTCTCCTCAACATCCCTTATGGATATACGGAGTTCCGCAACCGTCTTTTCTATTACCTGCCCATAGTCATATACTGGAAATCCCAGCTCCCTTAATTTTTCAGAGCCCTGTTCCAAAAATCCTCCAGGTTTGTCCACCGTTTGGGCGCACTCCACCCCAAAATTCCCAAGAACATCCCGTGCGATTTCATATCTAGTTTTCCTATCCTCCGCGCTTATCGGAATTGTATGGCCCCATACCTGCCTTTTGGCAGCAAGTTCTATGACCTCTGAAATATGCCCTATCCATGTTACCTGAAGCTGCGTTGAGTTGTCATAGACCGGCTCTTTCGTCCCGAGAATGTTCTTTATGAACCGATTCTGCTGCCTATCATTGGTTGTATTCGGGCTTCCCCCTAGCACCAGAGCTGGTCTTATTATCAAGTAATCCTTGGACCTCTCGACAAGTTTTTCTGAATCCGCCTTTGTCCTTGTGTAATCGTCAAACGGCTTGATCGCACCATTTGTTGATATGTAGATTACCTTTGCCCCTACCCTACTTGCCGCTCTCAAAATGTTTTTTGTCCCCTCTACATTTACCCTCCGAGCATACTCCGGATCCTCGCTCATCGCTTTTGGCGTAGGCACTGCTGCCGCGTGGACTATTATCTCGGGATTCACTTTGTCAACTGCGCCAACGACCTCTTGCTCGCTGCTCACGTCCAATTTTATCAGTTCCTTGAATAATGGCTCCTTATGGTATGATCCGTATGTTTCAAAATGCGTTTTAAGGTCCTGGTAGAGTCTAGCGCCAAGGTACCCATTTGCGCCCGTAACAAAAAACCTCATTGGCTCACTTATCTACGAGGTGCGCCTTCTCTATCAGGTACCTTCCCACCTTGCCGTCCCATACCTGCTCTGCCTTGTCTATCACTACCTTTTTCTTGAAGAGCGGGGCGTCAAGCACATAGGTCTCTGCCTCTCCTCCCTCAAAGAGCATGTTGATCTTGTACTTTTCAAACACCTGCCTTAGACGTGCAACAAGTTCGTTGTCTATCTTTGCCCCAAGGAAGCTCTGGTCCAGCCCCTCTGCACTCACCTGGGTCACTATTGCATCGTACTTGCCAATCAGCTCGGCGTATTCGACATCCGCCTTTATTCCCCAAAGGGGCGTAAGCGACTTTATGTTGAGCTTCTTTGCGATCCTCTCTATCCGCTCCTTTTGGTAAGTGCTTGCAATCGCTCCGCTCACAATTAGCTTCACCTCATTTTCGACAAAGGCCTCCTCCATCTCAATTAGCTCCTCCTCCTTGAGCCCTTTCGTCTTGACTATTATCTGCGGTATTCCAAGCGCATCTGCTTGAAGCCTGGTTGCGTCGATGTTAGGGTGGTGGAACATGTAGCTGTACTCGTTTTCGGCCTGCACTGTGATCAGCAGGTCTATTTGGGTTCCCTGCTCCACCACTTTATGGAGTGCCAGGGTTGAGTCCTTGCCGCCGCTGAAAAGACATGCGTTGACCATCCATTCACGCTACTAATCTGTGACTAAGATTTATATGATAATTGGGGCAAATCCCGAGAAAAACAAAATATGGACAGCCTATTTAAATAGCTCCCCATTATCTAATACCTGTTCGTGATTTGATGGAATGGGAAGGGAAGAAATACAAGCCAGGAGAGAATTTCCTAACGCTTACGGATAGCTACAAGTTTACGCACTGGCCCCAGTATCCCCCAAAAACCACAAAGGTGTATTCTTACTTCGAGTCAAGGGGCGGTCTATTTGACCACAGCCTCTTCTTTGGCCTCCAATACCAGATGGAGGAGTATTTGCAGGGTAAGGTGGTCACCCCCGAGAAGATAGACTACGCTGAAAAGTTCGTCGACGCTCACCTTGGCCCCGGAAAGTTCAACAGGAAGGGATGGGAGTACATACTCGACAAGCATGGAGGGATGCTTCCGCTTAGCATAAGGGCGGTTCCAGAGGGCACCGTTGTCCCTTACAGGAATGTGCTAATGGCTGTCGAGAACACTGATCCAAACTGCTATTGGCTCACAAACTATGCAGAGACTCTTTTGGTCCAGCTTTGGTACCCGATCACCGTTGCAACACAGTCTCTTTACATAAAACAGCGAATCGAGCAGGAGCTAAAGCTGACAGGGAGCCCTAAATTCTATGACTCGCTTTCATTCAAGCTCCACGACTTTGGCTTTAGAGGCGCATCATCTGTTGAGTCCGCTGCAATCGGAGGGGCCGCGCACCTAGTTAATTTCAAGGGGACAGACAACTCCGTTGCGCTTGAGCTGCTGATGTACTACTACAATTCCGGAATGGCCGGCTTTTCTATTCCGGCTGCAGAGCACTCTACCCTTACCTCTTGGGGAAGGGAAAATGAGGCTGATGCGCTAAAGAACATGCTGGACCAGTTCCCTAAGGGCGCGGTTGCTGTAGTCTCCGATGCATATGACATTTTCAACGCGTGCAAGGAGATTTGGGGAACCAAGCTCAAAAAACAGGTTCTAGGAAGAGAAGGGGTCCTTGTCATAAGGCCAGATTCCGGAGATCCTCCTGTTGTTATACTGCAGGTTCTTGACATCCTTGCCGAGCGATTCGGCTTCGACATAAATGAGAAAGGGTACAGGACGCTCAATGAGAAGGTCAGGATAATTCAAGGGGACGGTATAGACCATGCAATGGTTGACAGGATACTAAACGCGCTCACGGCTGCGGGATGGTCTGCTGACAACCTAGTTTTTGGAAGCGGAGGGGGATTGCTGCAGAAGATGAACCGCGACACGCTCAAGTTTGCATTCAAGTGCTCTTATGTCGAGGTCAACGGGGAAGGAAGGAATGTATTCAAGGACCCGATAACGGACAGGGGAAAGATGTCAAAGCAGGGAATACTAAAATTGGTCGAGTCCTCTGACGGCTTCAAGACCGTTTCAAAGAGCGAGTTGGGTGCAGATGCCCTAAGAGAAGTGTTTAGGGACGGAAAGGTATTGGTAAACTACAAGTTTGATGAGATCAGGTCCCTTGCCGAGAGCAATACCCGAAGGATAAGGATACCTGCCTGATTACTTCGCCTTTGCGAGCCTCTTCTTCACGTGCTTTAGCGCCGCAAATGTGTCCCTGTCGATTTCGCTGAGCCTCATTGCGATGTATTTTGCATGATTGTTTAGCTCTGGGATTATCACATACTCAAGCGCGTTGACCCTTCTTTTCGTCTTGTCGATTTCGATGACTAGCCTCTTGAGCCCCTGTTCCCTCTTTGCGATATCGATAATTGTGTTGCTAACTTCCTGGAACGAATCGCTCACATCATCAACTGCCGTGCTTGTTGAGAGTAGGCTGTAACCCCTGTTCGTCATAGTGAACTCCTTTTGCGCCTTGCTGATCTCCGGAAGCCTCACGCCCATCACGTTCTTCAGCGTGATTTTTACCGGGGTTGTCTCTGGCATGTAAGCCGCAACCTTCTCAAGCTCAAAATCCCCTATGTATGTGGATGCGATCGCAACCGTCTTGTAGGCGCCCTGAAGGACAGTGTAGAGGTAGTTCCTGTCGTTCTTTGACTGCTGCAAGAGCTTCATGAACTCAATCACGAGAACCTCCTTCTTCCTCTCAAGGATCGTGTGGCCCTTCTTGGCCATGGCTCGGGTCTTCTTGAGGTTCATCAAGTTCATTCGTGTTGGGTTTGGCCTCTTCACTTTTCACGCCTTTTTCTTGTAGTACTTTGCGATGTAGTCCTTCTTGATCCTTGTGAGCTCATCCTCCTTGAGGTATGAGAGAAGGTCCCATCCGATGTTTAGCGTCTCCTCTATTGTCCTTGCCTCATCCCTCCCTTGTCCGAGGAATCTCTTTTCGAAATCCTCGCCGAACTTAAGGAAGACCTTATCCGAGTCGCTCAGCGCCTCTGCACCGACTACGGAGCTGAGGTTCTTTGCGTCCTGCGCCTTTGCGTATGCCCCATAGAGCTGGTCCGCGACTCCGCTGTGGTCCTCTCTTGTCTTCCCTGCTCCGATTCCGTTGTTCTTTAATCTTGAAAGCGAACCGAGCGGGTTTACCGGGGGATAGATTCCCCTGTTTGCAAGATCCCTGCTCATGAAAATCTGTCCCTCTGTGATGTAACCCGTGAGGTCTGGGATTGGGTGCGTGACATCATCTCCAGGCATTGTAACCACGTCAAGCTGCGTTATGCTTCCCTTCTTTCCGCTGATGATTCCTGCCCTCTCGTAGATGCTTGAAAGGTCTGTATACATGTAACCTGGGTATCCTCTTCTTCCCGGAACCTCTTCCCTTGCGCTTGAGAGCTCTCTGAGCGCCTCAGCGTAGTTGGTCATGTCGTTTAGGATGACAAGCACGTGGTATCCCTTCTTGTATGCGAGGAACTCCGCTGTTGTTAGCGCAATTCTAGGAGTTAGGATTCTCTCGATGCTTGGGTCGTCTGCAAGATTGATGAATGCGACCGTCCTCGAGAGCGATCCTGCCTTCTTGAACTCGCTGATGAAGTAAGATGCATCGTCCGCCGTGATTCCGATTGCAGCAAAGACCACCGCAAAGTCTCCGCTTCCCTTGACCTTTGCCTGCTTTGCAATCTGGGCGGTGAGTTCGTTGTGCGGAAGACCCGCTCCCGAGAAAATCGGAAGCTTCTGCCCTCTGACCAACGTGATTAGTCCGTCAATCGATGAGATTCCCGTCTCGATGAAGTCGCTTGGCATCGTCCTTGATACTGGATTGATTGGCTCTCCGTTGACGTCGAACTTCTCCTCGTACTTTACATCTGCCTTGACATCGATTGGCTTTCCCTGTCCGTCAAAGATCCTCCCGAACATGTCTTCTGAGACCCCGAACCTGAATGTGTCCCCAAGGAAGGTGACGCTTGTCTTGTCTATGTTGATTCCGTTTGTCGGACCAAATACCTGAACTACTGCGTATCCCTCTCCCGTTTCAAGAACCTGACCTAGCCTTGACTCTCCGCTTGCCATGTTGATTCGGACTATTTCGTTGTATGAAGCGTTCTTGACATTCTTTACGACTACCAGTGGTCCTGCGACGCTTTCAATTGTCTTGTATTCTATTTCGAACTTCATAATATCACCTTGCGTTCATTCCCTCCTCTTTCACGAGTGTGTCGAATGATGAGTCTATCTCCGCCTTGATTTTCTTTGCGTGCGATGCGACCTCATCCTCCTTCCACTCCTTCATCCTTGAGATGTCTGCCTTGACCTTTAGCGCAATTATCTTCTCCGTTGGGACTCCGGCCTTCACTGCCTCGTTTGCCCTCTTTCCAAAGTAAAGTATTGTCTCAAGCATCCTCCTTTGCTTCTCCATGCTTGTGTACGCGTCAATCAAGTCGTATGCGCTCTGCCTCAGGAAGTCCTCTCTTAGGATCTTTCCGATTTCAAGTACGATTCTCTCCGTGTCCGGAAGCGCGTCAGCCCCGACAAGCTGAACGATGTCCTTGAGCTCTGCCTCCCTTTGCAAAAGTGTCATTGCGTACTTCCTGTTTGCCGGGAAGTCCTCTCCGACATTCTTGATGTACCAATCCTCAAGCGCGTTTAAGTAAAGCGAGTAGCTGTTTAGCCAGTTTATCGATGGGAAGTGCCTTGATGATGCAAGCGCAGCGTCAAGTGCCCAGTATGTCTTTGTGACCCTGAGCGTCCCTTGGGAGACAGGCTCTGAGATGTCTCCTCCTGCCGGCGAGACTGCGCCGATGATCGTGATTGAACCGACCTTTCCGCCTATTCCCTCTACCTTTCCTCCACGCTCATAGAACTCTGAGAGCCTCTTTGAAAGATAAGCTGGGTATCCTTCCTCTCCAGGCATCTCCTCAAGCCTCGATGAGATCTCTCTCATTGCCTCTGCCCATCTAGACGTTGAATCTGCCATGAGCGCTATGTTGTATCCCATGTCCCTGAAGTACTCTGCTATTGTGATTCCAGTGTAGATGCTCGCCTCTCTTGCGGCTACAGGCATGTTGCTTGTGTTTGCAATGAGCACAGTTCTTTCGATAAGCGGCCTGTTTGTCTTAGGGTCGAGCAGGTGCGGGAATTCGACAAGAACCTCCGTCATCTCGTTTCCTCTCTCTCCGCAACCAACGTATACCACGATGTCTGCGTCAGAGTACTTTGCGAGCTGGTGCTGGATGACCGTCTTTCCAGATCCAAATGGCCCTGGAACTGCTGCCGTTCCTCCCTTTGCGATCGGGAAGAATGTGTCCACCACTCTTTGTCCCGTTACCAGCGGATCGGCGGACCTGAACTTCTCCTTGAAAGGAGACGAACGCCTAACCGACCTTCTCTGGGTCATTGTGAGGCTCACATTCTTTCCGTTGCTCTTGATAACTGCGACCTCCTCAGTGATTGTAAAGTTTCCTTCCTTGATCTTCTCTACTGTTCCGTGGATTCCATAAGGCACCATGATGTAGTGCTTCATGAGCTGCGTTTCCTGGACGTATCCAATGATTGCTCCCTCGCTTACCTTTGCTCCCTTCTTGACTGTTGCAACGAACTTCCACTTCTTGTTTCTGTCAAGCGGATTCACATCGATTCCCCTTGAGATGAAGCTTCCTGACTTTTTCTCGATTGCCTCAAGCGGTCTTTGCACTCCGTCGTAAATCTTCCCGAGAAGTCCGGGCGCAAGCTCAACTGAGAGCGGAAGTCCTGTTGAATCTACCTTCTCTCCTGGCCTAAGTCCTGATGTGTCCTCATAAACCTGAATTATCGCCCTGTCTTTTCTCAGCTGGATTACCTCCCCGATGAGCTTTAGGTCTCCAACTCTCACTACGTCGTACATGTTGCTTCCGAGCATCTCCCTTGCTACTACCAAAGGCCCTGCTATTTTTTCTATTATTCCCAAATAATCACTTGTTTGCCATTTTATTAATATCAATTCCGACCGCCCTTAGGATCATCTTCCTGAGCTGGTCCGTCTCATTTTGCGGCTCGTTGAAGTCCGCAACCTCTATTACCAGAGGCATAAGGCTGTTCTCGATTGCGTGAGTCAATTTCCTGTCCCTTATCTTGTTTGCAAGTGTCTGCGCAATGATTATGATTCCGATGTCATCCCTTTGCATGAGCGTCCTGAGCGTGCCCTCAACTTCCTCAGGCTCCGTGACGTTGTAGGCTGAGCTGATTCCTGCAAGCTTCGAGCCGATCGCTAGCAGCCTGCTGCCTACGACGGCGATCTTGTAATCCTTGTTGCCTACTCTGCCTTCCATACCATCATCTTTGCTATCTCTTCCTTCGGAAGCCCGTACGTCTTTCCCTTGATTATGATCCTTAGCGTGAATACCTCAATCTCCTTGAGGTATGCGTATGCGATAAGCGTCCCTATCGAGAGAACGCTGTGCTTTAGCAGCTTGATGCTCTTGTTCATGATCGCGTTCTTCATCCCTATCTCGAAGCCGAGCAGCTCCTTCTTTGTGCTGCTTTTGTAGTGCGCAAGCTCCTGCGAGAGGTCAAAAGCCTTTATCTCCTTTATCATGCTCTCCATGTCCTTTGAGTTCTCGTAGAGCTCCCTTAGGCTGTCCTGCTTGGGCGTTCCGTTGTTGATCAGGTTGTTTGTTATTTCGGAAAACTTGATGCTGTACTTCTTTGCCCTGATAAGTGTGATTAAATTTCGCATGTCGATGTCCATCTTTATTATCTGCGCCGACTCATGATGCATGTCAAGCAGCTTGATTATAATCGAGCCGAGCTGGTCGTAGTAGAGCTTGTCTATCGTTACGCTGATGTTCGAGGCGTTCTTGTCCTTCCTGTAGCCCTCAAGCGCAGCGGTGAGAATCGACTTGTATGGAGAATTGATCATCATCCTGTTCATCATGCTCTCCACATTCGGCTCGTTCATTATCTCCTTGAGTGCAACGGAGTCGTAGAGCCCATAGTCGATTATATACTTTG
Source organism: Microcaldota archaeon (assembly GCA_028866785.1). The sequence continues at coordinate 49,114 of JAGWHN010000001.1, read as the reverse complement.
AGATCTCCGAGAATGGCGCGCCCTTCTCCTTTGCATCGATCGCAAGCTTTATGTTGTATAAGTCCCACTTTCCCGCAATTGACCTCATCAGGCTCTTGTTCACAATAGGGGAGACCGTGATTAGCTTGTTCACGTTTGCGCCGAGGTTCTTTGAGAGCGCAAAGTCGATCAGGTCAGACTTTAGCCCCACCCCTCCAAACTCCTCGAGGTTCTTTTTGTAGTCGGTCTGGGCAAGAATCGCAAGCATGCCTGGGACATCCTTTGCGTTTATGATGCTTTGCATTGTCTCCTTTCGGATCATCTTCGATTCCATGGCCTTCACTCTAGCGGTAGAGTATCCGTATATGCTTGCTGCTTCGTAACCCGCTACTGGCATAGTATCACTTCCTTGCCTTTTTCTTTTTGGCGACCTTCTTTGCCGCCTTCTTCACAACCTTCTTGGCTTTCTTTGGCTTTGTTGAGCTTTGCTTTGAATGCTGCGCCTTCTTTTCGGTGAAAAGTGCCTCGGCAATCATGCTCCTTATCATCTCGTCCTTGTTTGAGAGCATCGATTCAACGCTTGCGTCGATCTTTATGCTCCCATCCTTTGTCTGGATGATTACTCCCTTGTCGGAAGATGGAACCGACTTGTACCCAAGCTTCGAGAGAATCTTCTGGCTCTCCCTATCCGCCTTTATCACAAGCTCTGCGCCTGAGGTTAGATCCTTTGCGGAAGAAATTGCCTTCTTTACTATCTTGTCGTAGTGCTTTTGCATCACTATCGAGACAATTCCCTTCCTGACCGCGCCCGAGGACGAGTCCACAACGCCGCCCTTTGCAAGAAGGACGAGATTGTTTCTCTCAATCTCGACTCCCGCATTGTGCTCCATTCGCATTGCCTCTGCGCGCTTTGCAATCTCCTGCCTTGACATCTCAAGTATCGTCTTTGCCTTGGCCTTCGCCTCCGCTGTGATCCGATAGCTTTCAGTCTTGGCCTCCTCATCGATTGCTCCCGCTCTCTTGCGCGCGTCCTTGACGATCTGCTCCTTTATCTCTTGCAGTGACATATGCAACCCTTTACACTATGCCTGCGTAGAGCATGATCAAGATCGCGATTACGAATCCGAAGATGAGCAGCGTTTCAGGAATGACCATGAACAGAAGGACCCTTCCAAGCTCCTCTGGCTTCTCGGCGATTAATCCAAGTCCAGCCGCTCCGATTGCGCTCTGCGCGACTCCCGTTCCGATCGCCCCTCCTGCGATTGCGATTCCAGCTCCGATTGCTGCGATTGCAGCTCCTGTATCTATTGGTACTACCATATAATTCACTTAAACGTTATCCGATTCCTTCGTATTCACTCTCTTGTATGAGAAAGGCCTGAACTTGACTCCCCCTCCTGTGTAGAACTTCGAGAAGAACTCTACAAAGTTCAGCCTGACGCCTTGGATTAGGCCCTCAAACATCCCGAGAACCATGTTCACAAAGTGGAGTAATAGGAATATGACTAGCAAGATTATAAACCCTAATATGCCCCCGTTAAAGCTAGGGGTGAACGAATTGTCGATGAGCCTTGCGATGATGACGCTTGCCATCCCGAATCCTAGGATTCTGGCGTAGCTTAGGGGGTGGGTCATCAGGTTTGTTATCTCGCTTGCCTCAATCCCGCTGATGACTGCCGTGATCACAACGAAGATTGCCGTGAGTATGCCGAATGCGCCCGTGTAGCTTGCCCCTGTGAAGAATCCATATACTGCGGCAGTCCCGACAAGTATCGTGATTATCGAGCTGAGCTTGCTCATCGCGTGCTTGACATGCCCGTGCTTCCACTGGTTGTAGAAGCTGAACGCAAATCCGAGTATGACCTGTATGAGACCGAAGACTATCGTGAAGACCAGGATCGATGTCGCATTTGTGACCCAGTTGAATCCTACGAAGCTTGTGAAGTTCTGGTTCAGCTCAAATCCGAAGTACTGGTTTGAGAGGAATCCGAATATCACTGCAGATATCGCGCAGAGCTGCCAGACCTTTGCAACGTTATGCAAAAGATCATCAGGCTTTGTCTTCTTTGCGATAAACCATCCAAGAAGGAATGAGAGCACTCCGTACCCCACGTCGCTGATCATTAGCCCGTAAAATATCGGGAATGTTATGATGAATATCCAGGTCGGGTCTATCTCGTCGCTCCTCGGCACCGAGTAGAACTCCATCAGGAAGTCAAATGGCTTTAGGAAGGCCGGCCTGTTCACCAACGTCGGCGCAAGCTCCTTGTCATGTAGCTTCTCAATCTCAAATTTGTTCTTAGTGAACTTCTTAACCGCCGCCGCAAATTCATCATAGTTCTTTGCCGGCACCCACCCCTCCACAACGAAGACCTTCTCCGTCCTCTTGAATGTGGTGCTGGCGCCCGCCCTTTGAGCCTCTATTTCAAGCATCTCCCTGAAGGCGCAGAGTTCTGAATAGTGCTTGCCGCTCATTGTTCCAAGCTCCTTTTCTGTCTCCTTTATTAAGTGCGAGTAGGTTTCCCTCACCTTCTTTATGTTTGAGAGGGCGTGCTGCGGAGTTCCTATGAGGTACTTTGACTTCAGGTCAATCTCCTCAAGCTTGAATCCCTTTGTTACATCTTCGAGCGAGTGGGTCTTGTCGTACGCCACAAAAAGAAGCATGGTCCTCTTGTCGACTTTCCTTACGATAAGGTCGCTTTTTATCTTGGTTCTCTTTAAGGCCTCCGAGATCCTCTCCGCGCTCTTTGCATCCGCGAGGAATGCCTTGAATGAGAGCGCGTTGCTCACAAGCCTTGAGAAGTCAATTTCAACTCCCGAAAATGCGTTTGCGATGCGCTCGCCGTAATCGAGGTTCGCAAAATCCTCGCTCATCTCCCTTCTCTTTTCGCCAAGCTGGTAAATCCCATCGATGTAAGAGGCGTTTTTCACTTTTTGGATGAGCTTTTCAAGCGTCAAATTCGGGGTCTGCCTTATTTCAGACTGACTTAGGAGCTGAAGTGCGCCGTTTACCCTGATTAGCGAATTGGAGATCTCCGTCGCGACTGCAGACTGGACCTCACCAAGCTCAAGCTTGCTCCTCCTTAGGTCCAAAATCCCCTGCTTGTGCAAGAATGCGACGACGCCATCACGCTCCTGGTCTAGGAAAAGCATCCTGACCTTTTGCATAGGCTCCGTGCTTAACATGATTATTCACCGGCAATCTCTTTTGCCACTCTCTCAGATATCTCCTTTATCTTGCTTTGTGAGAGTTTCATCTTCTTTATCTGCTCCACCGCCTTGTGGGTAGCCTTTGTCTCGTCACCCTTTAGCCTCTCGAGCTCCTTTTGGGTGGTTATCACTGAGGCTGCAATCTCCTCTTTTGCCCTGTGCTCGGCATCCTCCATTATCTTTCTTGCCTCAGAATTAGCGTCCTCTATCTCCTTTTGCTTCTTGGAGAGGGCCCTTTCCACAAGCTTTGTGGCTTCAGCTTCAGCGTCTTGAACTTCGTTAATGGATTTTATTTCCTTATCCATAGGAATCAGCTGTTTTCTGGTTTTCTATTTTCCGTAAAAAACCAGTAAAACAATTACTATGAGAAAACAAGGTATTTAAGCCAATCGTTATGAAAATCTCCGATATAAAAAGTATCCAAGATTGCCTGCAAGGAGGGCGATTAGAAGGGAATACGGCACCCCGTAAATTAAGAGCGCCGTTGAGATTGCCGCGATTCCGCCTCCAAATGCCATCTGGTCGATCCCCTTATGCGGCGAGGTCTTGGGATCTGCAATCATGATGAATGCGAAATAGAAGTTCATTCCCAAAAGCGCCGCAGCCGAGGCCCCAAGCGATCCCCCGGAATTTCCCGTAATTAGAAAAAGCGCAATTGAAACCACAAGGAAGCTCGCGGATGACGCGAGCCTTCGTGCCTCGTATGCCGCCACTATTAGCACAATCGCAATTGGTATGGCAAATCCCGCAAGGCTGAAATTGGGCGCCATGGCCCACCATTCATCTCCGATTCCAAGCGCCCCAAGTCCGAGAAGCAGCCCGAATGTCGCGGGATTGAAGATATTGCCGCTCTTTCCCCTTATTAAAAACTTGGCGACAAGGGCTGCCATGCAGGCCAGCAAAATCGCCAGCGGCGGCGCACCCAAGGGCGCAACGGATCCGATTATGAACCCGGTTATTATCCCCGAGTAGGGGAACTTGAAGGCCCTCTTGATGTAGTACCTGAAGATTAGGAATTCGCCAAAGACGATCACGGCTAGGGCGAGAATGATGCCGTATGGGATCTTGCCCAGCAGATAGCTTGACCAGAGTGCAAAAAGGGCAAGCAGCAGTACGGTTAAGTTGTGCATCGAGCCTGTAGTTCTGCTAAATATTCCCATGTTATTCGTTCTACACTACGTAACCGTTCTGGTCGACCGTCACAAAACCGTCATCGGCAAGGGACCCGTCAAAATTCCCGTTGTCCTCCCCGAATGAGGTTTCAACAACATACTCCTTATATCCAGGGCTTAGCAGCACCGTTTGGTTTATGTTTGTGCCAATCACCGAAATTTTCATCTCAGTAGATCCGTTTGCAAGCTGCGTTTTGGTGAGATTGAACCCCGCAAGAGCCGCCTGTGCTTGGTATGTGAGGGCATTTGAAGAAACCAGGTATGAAAATTGTGAGTATGGCGAATTTGAAAACAGGGTTCTATTTGACTGCGTGGATTGGTTGGTCAGATTTGCGCCTGCCCCTGCAATATTGGATGATGTCCCGCTAAAATGGAGCGCCATCCCCAAGATCGCCAAGACTATTATTGCTCCTAAAACCATTTTTTTGTCCATTGCCTCGCCTTAGCCCATCAAGCGCCCCGCTCCTAATTTGGTTAGGTGCCCTGAAGCGGAAATACTGAGGATACTACGTATCCATTCGCATCCACCAGAGCATATCCATCCTCGCCGCTGTTTGAGTCGAATGACGGATTGTCATCTCCCAAATTCGTGTCTATGAAATACAGTTTTTCTCCCGGCTCTACGATAACGCTATATGTTGTTCCGGACTGCGCAAATATCATCGAGACGCTTGTGCCCGCTCCTACAGGCCTGTACGTCTGATTGAAGTCTGAGGTGGCGATCTTCCCGTTGGTTGAAAGATTCAAGACTGGGAAAATCTGGTACGCCGAAGAGGCATGCACTGTGTTGTTGAAGAGGACGCCTACTGTTGTAGTAGGTGCTATGGATGTGGTCGGAGCCGTGGTCACATTTGTGTTCGTATTCAATCCAGAATCATTAGCTGCGGCAATAGTGGTTGTCTGGGCAATTGTTGTTGTCTGCGGCGATGCGCTTCCTGCGCCAGAAAATGCGTAAATCGCAAGTGCGATTACAATCACAATTACTATCCCTCCCCCTATCATGACTTTAGAATCCATATTTACACCGAAGACTATCGGACTAAATTGCCTTTGATTTTATTTAAACCTTCGTATGGGTCTCTAAAATTCCCTTTAGCCTTTTGAGTGTGGAAACCTCTAGCGGTGAAGCTAGCTCCCCTGCGTCCACCCATTCAAAATAGGTTAAATCTGTTTTACTTTCCGAAAGTTTCCTATAGCTGTACCTTACATGATAATTTCCATTGAGCTGCCTTAGTTCAAATACCTCATCAGGTATGAATTTGGTCACAATGTATCTTGTCCATTTCCCATTTCTATCAATATTTCTGTATTTTGTGTCAGTCCCTATCGATTTTCCCTCAACCTCCTCATGCATGATCTCCTCAATCCACAAAGGTGTGTTCCTCGGGTTTATCGTAAATTTGTAAACTGACTCCACCGGAACCTCTATCTCGATTGAAAGCTTGTTTTCCCTCATCGCCTAATACCTGAAATAATTTTTTTCACTACTACTTCCCTTATTTCCTTTGAAATTACTCTATGTCTCCTTCTATCATAGTTGTGTCCAAATTCTCTGTCCTCAAAAAGCACTCCGCCAATCTTCACCTTTTTGTCATATCTTGGTCTAACATGCCAGTGCACATGCGGGACCGGGCTTCTTTCCTGATAGGCGTTGTTCATCAGGCAGGCCCAATTGAACATCCTTGCACCCAATGAAACCCTTATGCCTCCCTCCAGTTTTATAACCATGTTCCTAAGATCTTCCCATTCTGCCTGGTTTAACTCTGATAGGTCCGCTGTGTGTCGCTTGGAGAATACCACGCACCTGCCCAAATAGCTCTGTTCATCGGAGAGCTTTGCCTTCCAGTGTTTTGTCTCAAGGACTACATCGTCCAAGTTCTTGATGAGCTTGCAGTACTTACACTCCATAATCATACCACTTTCACATTGCTTGATGGGCAGATGTCCTTCAGGACACACCTAAAGCATTCCTTCCTGTTCGATTTGCATGTGTCCCTTCCGAGCGTTATGAAAAGGTTTGAGGCGTAGAGCCAGTACCTCTTTGGGATCTTCCTCATCAAGTCCTTTTCGATTAGCTCCGGCCTTCTTGTCCTTGCAAGCCTTAGCCTGTTTGCAACAGTGATGCAATGCGTGTCAATCGCAATCCCCTCGGTTATCCCGAATCCGTTTGTGAGAACTACATTAGCAACCTTTCTGCCTACCCCTGGCAGTGTCATTAGCTGCCTTATTGTTCGCGGAACCTTTCCGTGGAACTGCTTCACCACGATGTTTGCGGACTTTTTGACGTGCTTTGCCTTTGTCTTGTAGAAGTTTATGCCGCCAAGGTCCTTGCTTAGCGCCTTCATGTCGGCATTTGCGTAGTCGCTAAATTTTTTGTACTTCTTGAAGAGAACTTTTGTGACGTTGTTTACCTGCTTGTCTGTGCACTGGGGCGAGAGCATTGTTGCGACGAGTAGCTCCGTAGGGTTTGAGAAGTGGAGCATCGCCTCCTTTTGGTCCCCGTAGTGCTTCATCAGCCTTTTCATCACGGTTTCGGGGAAGTTTTGCTGCATCATTTCACGCAACTGATTATGAATACGGTCCTAAAGCTCATGTCCCTGCACTTTATCTCCTTGAGGTCCGCCTGCTCAAGCAGGTGGAGCAGCATCTCCTTGTCCACGTCCAGCTTCTTGCTGTGTATGAACATGTTGATCTCCCTTCGCATCTCGACATTGAAGGTTGGCGTCAGGCTAAAGGTCTGGTACGCGTTCAAAAACGAGTTGAATAGCTTGTTTCTTGACTTGTTGATGTCGAGAAGTATGAGCCTCCCTCCGGGCCTGAGCACCCTCTTCATCTCAGAGATCGCCTTTGGGAGGTCGTCAAATGTTCCAAGCGCGAATGCGAGCATCACGACGTCAAAGGAGTTGTTCTTGAGCCTAAGGGACTCTACGTCCCCGTTTGCATACTTGAGGTTCTTTAGCCCCCTGCTCTTCTTCCTCGCTATCTCAAGCATCTCCCTGTTGAAGTCGATGCCCATTATCTTGTAATTCTGGTACTTTTTTGCAAGGAGTATCGCCACATTTCCCGTTCCAGTGGCTACGTCCAGCACGCTTGCGCTTTTGTATCCTGATGCAAGCTCGATTGCCCTCCTCCTCCAGATGTTGTCAAGGCCTGCGGTAAGGGACTTGCTCAGCTTATCGTAATTGCTTGCAACATCGGTGAAGAAGTTGCGCTCACCGTCCTTCAATTAACCCCCTAACCCCCGATTATAGATAAATATTTAAAATATAAAAAGTGATACCATTCAGTTTCTTGTAGGTTCTAAAATGTCTATTCTATCCATTCACGATGCCCATGACGCGGGAGCAGGAATCGTGCAAAAGGGTAGGGTGATTGGGGCCGTAAACGAGGAGCGCTTCACGAAGCTTAAGAACGATGTCGGCTTTCCGATTAACTCAATCAAGTACCTGCTTGGCGAAAACGAGATTGACGATGTCCAGAAGATCGCAGTTCCATGGATAGGCGGAAGCGCAATGTTTGCAAGGATGATTCCATACCTTGAGGTCAAGCGAAGGAAGGTCTGGAGAAAGGAGTTTGAAAAGCCATCGCGCTTTAGGATGAAGCTCAGAAACCTATTTTTCAAGGCAATCCAAGACCAGCATCCAAGATGGCTCTGGAAGGCTGCGGGAGAGACTATCGGAACCTATGTTTTCAATCAAAGGCTTGGGAAAATCGGGATAAACAAAGAAGTTATCTTTGTTGAGCACCACACCGCGCATGCAGCCTCAGCATACTACGCATCTGGCTTCAAGGATGCGCTCATCATCACAATTGATGGGGCGGGGGACGGAGTTAGCGGAACGGTCTCGACCGGGATAAACGGCGAGATAAAGAGGCTAAACGAGTTCAAGGCGAGCGCAAGCCTAGGCATACTCTATGGCGCAGCGACAGTCGCATGCGACATGAGATACAGCGAGGATGAGGGAAAATTAATGAGCCTTGCCGCATACTCCTACCCTTCGGAGATAAAGGAGCTCTATGACATCTCGTACTATGATGAGAAGCGAAGGCAACTTGTGAGCAACAACGGGAGGAAGTACGAGTATCTTCTTGCGGAGTACCTAAAGGACCACATTCTCTGGAGGAACAACAGGGAGTCATTTGCTTATGCAGTGCAAAAGCATGCTGAGAATCAGGTGCTAAAGATAATTCGGCAGTACATCAAGGAGACGGGCATAAGGAAGATTGCGGTTTCTGGCGGATTCTTCTCCAACATAATAGTCAACATGATGATCAACGAGCTTCCGGAGGTCGAGGACTTCTTTGTCTTTCCGCACATGGGGGACGGAGGGCTTCCGGTAGGGGCGGCATACTATGTCGACTTCCTTGAGAACGGAAAGCTTGAAAGAAAGCAGATTGACAATCTCTACTACGGGCCAAAGTACTCCAACGCTGAAATAGAAAAGGTGCTAAAGAAGCACAAGAGGGCGGGGAAGATCGAGTACGAGGAGCAAAGGGACATTGCAGGGTACACTGGAGAGAAGATGGTTGATGAGAAGCAGATTGTCCTGTGGTTTCAGGGCAGAATGGAGTACGGTCCGCGTGGACTTGGAAACAGGAGTGTGCTTTCCCTTGCAAATGATGCTGAGTACAGAAACAGCACAAACCTCATAATCAAGAGGCGCCCTTACTATCAGCCTTTTGCAAGCACGATCCTTGAGGAGGATGCAAAGAAGCTTCTTGAGCCATATATTCGCGAAAACAAATTCATGACAACAGGATACCGGGTCAAGAAGAGCAGGATGCATGAGCTAGTTGCAGCATCCCACATAGACGGGACAACAAGGCCGCAGATACTTGGCGATGAGAACAAGCTCTACAGGAAGCTTCTGCTCAAAGTGAAGAGCGAAACAGGAACCGGTGCACTGCTCAATACAAGCTTAAATAAGCACGGACAGCCAATAGTAATGACGCCAGAGGACGCGGTCTGGACGCTGCTCAACACTGGCGCGGATTATCTTGCGATAGGTGACTTCTTTGTCGAAAAAAAGTGAGAAGAGGAAGAAATTATACTTAATAGGGATTGACTCAGCCCCGCTCTGGCTGATCAAGGAGTTCGGGCACCTCAAGGGCTTTGAGCGATTCCTAAAGCAGGGAAAAATAGTCGAGCTCGAGTCAACTATGCCTCCCATGACGGGCCCTGCGTGGCCCTCAATTTATACGGGAGTCCATCCGGGAGAGCACGGAGTCCCGGACTTTTTCCACATGAAGAGGGAGTACGCGCCAGACCTTGCATTCTACGATCCGGAAGCCGTTCCGCCGTTTTGGGAGAGGCTTGCAAAGGCGGGATACAAGTGCCTTGTAATAACCCCTGCTACGGACGTGAAGATCCAGAGGCACAAGAACATAGACATGATAACCGGCTTCCCATTCCGCTCAAAGCCAAGCAACAGCGAGCTCGAGTCCCTCATGAAGAAACACAACTTCTACGGGGAGGCGGACATCGAAAAGGACATGATGTCTGGCAAGATGAGCCTTGAGAGGAGCTCGAAGATATACGCGGACGGCATCAGGGTCCGATCGAAGATCGCAAAGGAGATGATGGACATGCACGAGTACGACTTCGTGTACGTCTGCTTCACCGAGACCGACAGGATTCAGCATGCATCGCTAAACAATCCAAAGTACAAGGATTACCTGCTTCCGATTTATTCAGAAATTGCAAATTTCATCAACTATGTCCAAGAAATGGCAGACAAGGAGGACGGAGTTGTGATGGTGGTTTCGGACCATGGCGCACTCCCGGTAAAGGACAAGTTCCTAATCAACACCTTCCTGCTTGATGAGGGTTTTGCCACATTCAAGCAGTCAGTCCAAAAGGACTTAAGTGGCTCAAAGGATGGGGCCGCTGGCAAGATGTCGCTTAGGTATGCAATAAGGGAGAAGCTGCTCACAACGAAACTCAGAAAAGTCTACGATCATCTGCCCCATCAGCTAAAGAGACAGGTGTTCAACCTTTCCGCTGCGCTATTCTCGCAAATCTCAAAGGATGACTATGCCCACATTCACCTATACGATCTTGATATGTCAAAGACAAAGGCATTTGCCGCAATCTCAAACCTAGTGGTCTCAACAATTTGGATAAACGACTCAAGGTTCGCAAAGGGGATAGTGGGCAAAGCAGAAAAGCAAAAGCTCAAGGCAGAGATAATCTCTAGACTCAAGGCAGTTAAAAGCAAGCAGGGAGACAAGCTTTTTGTAGATGTGCTTGATGCCGACCCGTACTACAAAAACACAAAGAAATTCATAGCACCTGACATATTCGCTGAGGTAAAAGCGGGATACACTGTCGATGTGAAGTACTTCTCCTTAAAGTCAATGTTCATGAAGCCGGAAATAGCAAAGAGCGGAGACCACTCAAAGTTTGGCATCTTTGGGGTGTATCCCTCGGGCAAGATTGCAGTGGACCAAAAGGACCTTGACGTTACCGATGTCATGCCAAAAATACTCAAGTATTACGAAGTGAAGTAGCTTTTTCCAAACGAAAAGAGAACAAAAGTTAAATACCCCTGATGCAAACCCCCTTAGAAATAAACGGAGATCAAATGCAAAGAGAAAATTTTTCAAAGACTGCAAAGAAGGAAGTTGCCAAGCTTTCAAATTCAGATATTCAGAAGCTAAAAGGTATGAAATATACCGACCAGCTCTATGCAACAGTAGATTCCCCTCAGGCAAGGTGCGGGGTCTTAATAGAACCTGAGATTGCTCAAAAGCACCTTTCGGAGGACAAAATAATAGGCGCAAGTTTGGCAAAGACGTTCGATAAACTTGTAACAAAAGAAGGCCGAAAGGCCGTTTATCACTTCGGCGTAGCCGTCACGGAGAGGTTTGCAACCAAGGCCGAGTCTGCAAAGGGCTATCCGAATCTTGTCGGGATTCTAGATTCTGAGTGGAGAGACTTCCATCTGATCGGAAAATATGCAAACAATCCAAGAGTGGAAATAATGGTTACCTATGGATTCGGAAAGCACCATCTGGCCACGGATCCTAGGCATTCTCTAATCTTCCACCGTTCAATCTCAATAAAGATGAACGGCCAGAACGCACAATTTGAGGCTGTCGATGCTAAAGAAATTGAAAAGTCCATCCCGGAGTCTGTTCAAAGGAGAATAGAGCTGCTTATAGAATACAACAGGGCATTCAGATCGAAATTTAAAAATCGGAGATTTGATTTTGACGCAAGAGTTTTTCCGTCAAGAAAGAATTTATCTACAGTCGATTTGATCAATCCTGCATCTGCGGAACTGGCATATAAGACCGCAAAGGATTTAGATGCTGAAATAACCTTGGCATTCAGGTCATAATACTATTCCTATTCCGGCAAACTTCTTGTCCGAATAGAGAACAAACCTCCCAAGTTCCTTCACGTCCTCAAACTTCTCAACTGGAATTTTTGTTTCGAGGGTTAATTTTGCCCTTATCGCATTTAGCTCATCAGCCTTCTTCTCGCTCGTGACGTTTCCGTTTGTCGTGTCTATGTGCTTCAATACCTCAAGCTTTTTGCACTTTATCTCCTTGCCATTCACCTTCACGACAAGATTGCCTTTTATTTTCCCCGTTACGAATATAGTGGACTCAATTGAGCTTGTCACAATTGGCTTCTCGTCCCTTCCTGCAATTATCGCTCCGCGTATGTTCTGGTTTACCGGTTTTCCGAATCTTATTGCGACATCATCATTCACCGTCGCGCTCCTCACGTTCTTTCCCTTTACCGCAATCGATGTCACTTTCTCCTTGTCGCCGAATGGGAGCAGCGTGACCTCGCTTCCGACGCTCACCTTACCGCTTATGACCTTCCCGACAACCGTCTCGCGATTAGAGTCTATGAACCCTTGGGCGATTGCCCTGAGCGGCCCGTTCACCTTGCTCCTGTCTTCAATCTTTGCATTGATGTAAAGCAGATCCACCAAGGTTTTCCCCTTGTACCATTTAATGTTCTTGCTCTTCTTGATCAAGTTGTCCCCGTTGTATGCGGAAGTTGGCACAAAATAGACATCTTTGTCTGTGAATCCTATTTTTTCTATGAATCTTCGAAGTTCTGCGACAATTCCGTCAAATTTTTCCTTGCTGTACCCAATCAAATCCATCTTGTTTACTGCAACCACAAGCTTTTCTATTCCAAGCATCCTTGCGATGAAGATGTGCCTCTTTGTCTGGTCCCTGATTCCCTCTTCCTGCTTTGCAGAGACGATCAGCAGCGCAATCTCGGCGTAGGATGCTCCGCTGATCATGTTTTTTATCAGCTCCTCGTGCCCCGGAACGTCGATGAATGCGAACGCCAGCTCCTTGTGTACCATCTCAGCCCTTGTGGTGTCGATTGTCATCTCCTGCTCTCGCTCCTCGTAGAAGCTGTCAAGTATGTACCCCGGCTCAAACTGCCTCCCGAGGCTCTTGCTCGTCTTCTTGGCTTCATTTATCCTGGTGTCGGTGACCGATTTCGTCAGGATCATCAGGTTTCCAATTAGCGTCGACTTTCCGTGGTCCTTGTGACCGAGAAGCGTTATGTTCTTGACCAGCATGCAATCACATGTATCCAAGCGCCCTGAGCTTTTCCATCACATAGGCCTTTTCCTTGTCCTGCTGCCTTCCCGACCTTTCCTCCACCTTTGTGCTCTCAAGCTCCTTGATTATTCCATTGACGTCCTTCACGTTTGACTTGAGCGGGACGGTGCAGTGCGTGCATCCAAGGCTCCTGTACCTGTAGCCGTTCCTTGCAAAGTATAGCGGGTTCATCGGCACCTTCTCCTTTTTGATGAGGTTCCAGATGTCTATCTCGTTGAAGTCAAGGAGAGGGTGTATCCTTATGTGCCCCTTGTCATCAAGCTTTGAGGAGTAGTCATCCCAAAGCTCCGCAGGCTGGTCCTTGTAGTTCCACTTGAACTTCTCGTTCCTTGGCGAGAAGTACCTCTCCTTTGCGCGGATTCCGTGCTCGTCCCTTCGAATGGAGACTATAAGCGCGTCGAATCCATACTCCTTCATCACCTTCTTTAGCTCGACCGTCTTGTTCGCTCCGCAGCAGGCGAATCCGGACATCTCCGGCTTTATCTTGCTCTTTGCGACAATCAGATCGAGGTTCCACTTCTTTGTGAGCTCCTCCCTGAACTGGTACGTCTCAGGGAAATCAATTCCGTTGTCTATGTGGATCACAGGGAATGGAACTTTTCCTAGGAATGCCTTCCTTGTTAGCGCAAGCATGGCTGTTGAATCCTTGCCCATGCTCCAAAGCGCAGCGACCTTCCCAAACTTTATCTTCGCCTCGCGTATCACGTAAATGCTCTTTTCCTCTAGCGTCTTCAAGTCTTGTTTTATCATAATATCAAATCCCCTTGTTGTTTACCTGCAGGCCCTTCAGGTAGATTGTGGCCCCCTCCATCCCCCCCTTCATCTTTTTGAAGAGCGGAATCTTTGCGACCGTCTTGTACTTTGAGTCGTAGAGCTGCGCGTAGGACTTCCTTAGGTCCTCTATCTTGTTCAGCTTGCTCTTCTTCGCGAACATCACCCTGTAGTACTTCACGTTGCTCTTCTTGAGTGCCCCCGCAAGCGCCTCCCAATTATCCTCGCTCTGGTCCTTCCAGAGCCTTTGCGCAATATCGTTGAAATTTTGTTTTGTGCTCTTCATCAAATCCCTTAAATGTATCCAAGCGCCCTGAGCTTGCTTATGACCTCGTCCTCCTCCTTTGTCTTCTTTGCCTTTTTCCCCTTTGCGGAGTTGAGCTTTGCGGTTGTGTCCCTCAGTATGTATGTCGCATAGTCAGAGACAGAGGAGAATCCCGTCTCCTTTATACTCAGCTTTATCCTGTCAAAGAGCGGGGTAGGTATGGTGATTGTGGTGTATTTCCTCTTAAGCGCCCCTTTTTCCTTCGCCATAAAAATCAATTATTGCATGTATTGTAATGTTATAACATTATACCATATGCAATATAAAAAGCTTTGCTTGGCGCTTAGAGTCAGCTGAAAAACGACTTGAAGAGCGCGATCACCTGCTTTGCGGAGGCCTTTGACTCTCCGGCGCTCCTGACGTTGAAAACGTATGGTATGTCGCATGTCCTCACTGAGCCGTTCCTGATGCACTTTAGCAGGTCAAAGAGAACCTTGTAGCCCTCGCCCACGAAGCTCCTCTTGTTTTTTTCCTCAACATCGATGAAGAATTTCCTTTCAGTTCCGAAATATCCGGAGAAGATGTCCCCCGAGCGCGTTCCGTTCCTCAGAAGGAGGACTACGTATGCGAGGTAAATCAGGGACTTTGAGATTACCTTTCTGTGGAATGCCCAACCCGGAACCTTTGCCCTGACCCCTATGGCCAGCTTGTTGCCCTGGTCAAGCGCATTTTTTATCTCCGCTATCTTGTCTATCGGATGCTGGAAGTCGGCGTCCATCACTATCACGTACTTTGTGCTCGCCTGCTTTATCCCGTCCACCACGCTGTTTGTGAGCCCCCTGACCAGCTTCATCCTTGCCCTGTCGATGAAGTCGACGTTGCGGTAGTGCCTCTTTATCTTCCTCACGACCGTGAGAGTCGAGTCCTTCGATCCGTCATCAACGACCAGCACGTTTATCCCAGGATAGCTCTTTAGGAGCGCGCTGATCAGCCTTCCTATGTTCTTCGCCTCGTTGTATGTAGGCAGGACTATTGTTGTTTGCTGGTTGTTCAATCAATCACTTTGACGGGCCTTTGTCAAGAAGGTTCACGAAGAAGCGCGCGTACGCCTCAAACTGTTTTGAGGTTCTTCCTATTATAGGTATCAGCGCCACCAGGTGCGAAAGCTCGTCGAGCACCTGCGAGTCTATGCCCCTGAATATCACAAGAAGGGGTGGGTAAATTACAATTATTCCCGCTATCCCTAAAATCAGCTCTAGCGCATTGTTTTGGATTGAGAGAATTGTGGAGAGAATCATCGCCATGACTGCGCTTGCCACAAAGAGGTTGAGCATCCTCCTGAAGTCTATTGCTATTCCGAAGTTCCTTCTCAAGCTAAGCGCGAAGAGGGCCACGTTTGTGACAATCCCTACCATGAAGAGCGCCACAATTGTTCCAATAGCGGTGTATGCTGGGACGAGCAGCAGTAGCATCGCGATATTCACTATCATGGTGATTACCGAAATCCTCATCAGCTCGCCAGTCTTCCCTGCCGCGATGAAGAAGCTTGCCGCGAAGGAGTTGGTTATTCCAAGGGCTAGCGCAAGCGCGACCAGCGTGAGGTAAAGGGGTGCAAGCGAGAAGCTTGATCCGAAGAAAAGGTAGACAAGGGGCTGCGCGAACACCCCAACGAAGACGATTATCGGCAGGTTCAGCAGAAGCGAGTAGGTGAGCGTGCTGTTGAAGTGCTTTGCGAGCTCCTCCTTTGTCTTCTTCAGTGAGATGAATGTTGAGAAGGACTGTATGAGCACTATCGCAAGCGTCCCGTAGACCACGTTTATTATCCCGACCCCCTTGAATGCTATTCCGTAGTTCCCAAGTATGAAGTCGGAGGCGTAGATGCTCAGGAAGAGCGTCGCGAAGTTTGCTGTGCCCGTCTGCAGGAGGTTGTTTGTCGCAAGCGGGAGGGCAAACTTGAGCGTCTTCTTCATCTCATCGACTCCCGGCAGCTTTATCCTCACCTCCCCAAAGCCCCTAAGCGAGCTGTAGACATAGTACGAGGTCATCAAAAATCCAACCGCATCTCCCACAAGGACTCCAGTTATCGCGCCGTTCACCCCATAGCCTAGGTAAATGAGCCCGATCCCGAGTATAAGCTGCACCAGCCCGAGCACTACAATGGTGAAGGAGGCTGCCTTCCCCTTTCCAAATCCCACAAGCGCGGAGTAGGAAGCACCCCAGATCGTGCTGAAGAGGATGTCAAGCGAGACAAGCACAAGGCTGGTGCCCTCTATCCCGGAGTTGATGAGTATCTGGTTTGCAATGTACCCGCTGAGCCCGATCCCTATAATCGTTAGGATCATTGCAATCGGGACAACGATCGAGTATCCGTTTGCGATCACCCTTGACATCCCCGCAACGTCTTTTTTGTAGCTCCTGTAAGAGATGTTCCTGTCAAAGTATGCAGCGATGCCGAATATGCCCACGGCCCCAACAAACGAGGCGTATCCGATCGCGATCGTGAAGATCCCGTAGCTTGATGGGCCAAGCAGCCTTGCGACCAGTATGAATGTGGCGGTGGTGATGAGCATCGCGGCGAACTTCCCCGCCACGCTTGCAAAGAATGTCCTTGTGGCCCTCCTGCCCACGGATTCCTGCTCCTCGACCCTTACTTTTTTGACCGCCATAAAAGACCCTTTGAACTCATACTCGCATTTAAATATTTTTATTCAGAATGGTAATTACTTAAATTAGTAGTCTCTAATCAGTTAATGTTTAAAGGGCTATTTACTCGAAAAATATTTTGCAGATTGGTAGGATGGATTCTGAAAAAACAACAACCGTTTCGCACGAGCACTCCCACCACTCGGGGAAATTCGACCTAAGGCAGAGCATACTTTCAAACGGCCCTATCCTTCTTTTGTTCCTGGCGATCTCGCTCGTGGTCTTCTGGCCGCTTGCAGTGAACATGGCCACTACAACAGTGAATGGCGCTGGCGACCTCTACCAGAACCTCTGGAACCTCTGGTGGGTCAACTACGCGACATACACGCTTCACACCTCAATCTACTTCACACCGCTCCTCTACTATCCTGTGGGAGGAAGCCTCGTCACCCAGACGCTCTCGCCGATAACCGCTTACCTTAGCTTCCCGTTCCAGGCAATCAGCCTGGTGTTCTCATACAACATAATGCTCTTCCTCGCATTCATGCTCTCCGGATTCTTCATGTTCCTCCTTGCCGAATACCTTGTTAAGAACAGGCACGCGGCAATAATCGCAGGGCTGATTTTCGCATTCGCGCCTATGCACATGGCGCAGGCGCTAAGCGGACACCTCAACTGGACCAACGTCGAGTTCCTTCCGCTCTTCATCCTCTTCTTTTTCAAGATGATAAACGAGAAGAAGCTTCTCTACTCTCTTGGAGCTGCGGTGAGCTTTGTCTTCATGCTCTTCATGGGGGATCCAGAGCAGGGAATAATAACCGTGGTTTTGGTCTTCTTCATGCTCCTGGTATACCTGATTCGCTCAAGCCTCAGGAAAGAAATCCTAAACAAGCAGTTTGGAATCGCGTTTGGGGGCATGATCGTTTTGATCTTAGTAGTCGGCTCACCGTTTTTGATACAGGTTGCGCCTGCAATCACAAACGGGCAGCTATCCCAGGCCGCATCCGCGCTCAACGACGTTAACCACAACATGCTATGGAGCATGCCTGTCATCTCCTTCCTTGCGCCAAGCCTCTACAACAACCTCTTCAGCTGGCTCTCAAATTCGTACATCTCGATCTACTCGGTCGATCCGACAGAGAGGGTTGCATATCTTGGATATGTCGCCCTTGTCCTTGCACTAATCGGGATCTGGCACGACTACAAGAAGCAGAAGCTCGCAAACACCCTTGTCTGGGTGGTCGCAGCGATTATTTTCGGATGGCTCTCGCTCGGGCCTTACGTGCAGCTCGGAAACCTCCAGGCATCAAGCATTCCTGGAATATATCTTATTTACGCAGCAATACCATTCTTCAACATAATCAGGGAGCCTGCAAGGTTTGACATGATACTTACCCTTGCTCTCGCGATCCTTGCGGCCTACGGATTCCACTCGCTAATTGAGGGCAAGAAGGCAAAGAACACGCACAGCGCTCAAAGCGAGAAGTATCTTGCAGCAATCCTTTCAGTATTGATATTAATCGAGTATGCGGGAATCCCTCTCACGAGCGGATATCTTGGCACATTCTACACAACGACAACAATCCCTCCCGCATACGCGCAACTTGGAACGGTTCCAGGAAACTTCTCCGTGCTCATGCTGCCCGCAATACAGGGCTCTGGCGCATCAAGGCCCGAGTACTATGTCGGCCTCTCGATGTACTACCAGACCGCATTCCACAAGCCGATACTTAGCGGATACACCTCAAGGGTGAACGACACCGAGCTGCTTCCGTCCCTTTCGATACCGCTTGCACTCTCCGCGAGCTATCTGCAGGAGGGGCAGGGGCTTGTCTATCCATCCCCTATACTACAAAACAACAGCAACGTGACGCTCTACTGGCTTGCGCAGCACAGGACCGCATTCATCTCGATCATAAGGCAGGCATACAACCTCTCGCAGATTCAGCAGCTTGGTAGCTATCTTGTTAGCGTGTTTGGCGATCCTGTCTACCAGGACAACACAACAATCATCTTCTCGGCAATCAATGCGACAAGATTTGCGGGCGTGACCATGGTTGCATACACAGACCTTGCAACTTGGTACCCTGGATACTCATTCTGCCAGGCGACGCTCATCACATGCAACGCCACATTCGGCTCCATTTGGTGGGGACCAAACGTTAGGTCGATTGACATCTACTCCCCAACGCAAAGGGTGGTCAACATGAGCTTTGAGGGAATCGCATATCAGGGAACAATGCCGCTTTACTTCTACCTTAACTCAGCCTCAACGCAGTTCGCGCACATGCAGCTGAACACGACGCTCTCAAACTACACGATCTCCCTTCCGCTCTCGGCGGGGAACAACTATCTCTTCCTTGTCACGCAGAACGTGACGCAGGGCAACCCGTACCTCAACTTCGGGATGAAGAATATCACATTCACGGCGAAATAATATCGTCGTCAATCACAAAACCTGCACACAAGCTTTAAATAGCTCCCAGCTTTATCTAACATCAGTTGCAAAAGGCGGAGAAATCCGAAGTGCAACAACCATGGGAGTGGTACAAATGGAAGAGAATCTAAACGAAGGCGAGACATACGAAGTGAAAGTGGCGGCAAAAAATCCGCACGGAGAAGGAATAGGCAAAATAAACAACTTGATTGTATTCATCAAGAATACAAAGACAAGGATCGGAAAGAGCTACCGCGTAAAAATTACGAAGGTATACCGAACATTTGCCTATGCGGAGTCCTTGGAAGGCACTAAGGCTTTTATAGGTAATGGTAGCCTTATAGTATAACAGGGAGATTATTTTTAATATTTTTACTTCTTTTAATTTAATCTAAAGAGGTTGACCTAAATGGATTACAAAGACATGTCAGAGAGGATAATGAAAGGAACGACCACTGTCGGTGTTGTTTGCAGCGACGGAGTAGTTCTCGGAGCCGATTCAAGGGCAAGCATGGACACCTTCCTTGCAAGCTCGGAGGCGGTGAAGGTCAACAGGATTGACAGCAACCTCGGAATGACTATTGCAGGAAGCGTCGGAGACGCTCAGTATCTGGTAAAGCTGCTTAAGGCTCAAAACGAGCTATACAAGATGAATGAGGGAAGGCCTCTTTCGCCAACATCCGCTTCATCCTTGCTTTCGCTTGTGCTTCAGGAGAACAAGATGATGCCATTTTACATTCAGCTCCTATTGGGAGGAATGAACAACGGAACGCCGGAGCTCTACAGCCTTGACATGATGGGCGGATACATAAAGGAGTCAAAGTTCACCTCAACGGGAAGCGGATCCCCAGTAGCTCTTGGATATTTGGAAGACGTTTACAAGAAGCCTCTAAGCACTGCTGAAGTTTCAAAGCATGTGGCAAAGGCGCTCAAGATTGCAATGAAGAGGGACACAGCAACGGGCGACAGGATACACGTGATTGCAATAACAAAGAGCGGGTACAAGGAGTACTCAAAGGAAGAAGTAGAAGAGATGGCAAAGTAAGCCTGACTTGAAGAATTGTAAATTTTTTATTTCTATTGAATTTCTTAGTCAGTATGCTAGCATAATAGTGGAATAAAATTGAACTGTAAAAATACAAACGAAACGAATACTTATTTTAGTGATAATTTTGGAAGACAAACCAGTTGAAAAGCAGGCTCCGGCGAAAAACCTTCTGCATCTGATAGAGGAGCTTATCCCGGCGGACGCTGGCTTCATCAAGGCGGAGTACGAGGGGCCTGACATTGCAATCTACGTGCGCGACATCGCATACATCTTCAGCGACGAGAACATCGTCAAGAGCATCAGCGCGACTGTAAAGAAGAAGCTCATTATTCGAAGCGAGAGCACAAAGCTCATGGACCCTGAGAGCGCGAGGGCGGAGATAATCAAGATTGTTCCAAAGGAGGCAGGGCTCAACGAGGAGGGAATAAGGTTCGTTCCGGAGTTCAGTGAGGTCTACCTCGAGGCACTCAAGCCAGGACTCGTGATTGGAAAGGGCGGATCAACCCTAAAGAGCATGGTTATTGCGACAAGGTGGGTCCCAAGAGTCTTTAGGATTCCTACAATGAACAGCGACATCATCAAGGGTGTTCGGCAGATGCTTCTCAAGGAGAGCGACTTCAGGAAGAAGTTCCTTACATCGGTCGGAAAGAGGATCAACAGGCCAATCACAAAGAGCGAGTGGATAAAGGCAACCGCGCTTGGAGGATTCCAGGAGGTTGGAAGGAGCTCGCTGCTTCTTGAGACGAACCACTCGAAGGTACTGGTCGATTGCGGACTAAGCCCTGAACCATCAATCAAGGGATCCGATGCAAATGCGGGCAGCGATGAGAATAAGGCATTCCCATATCTTGCAAGCGCAAACATCACGATTAACGACATTGATTCAGTCATACTTACACACGCGCACATGGACCACACAGGTTTCGTTCCATACCTATTCAAGTATGGATACGAGGGACCGGTCTATTGCACGCCACCAACGAGGGACCTTGTTGCGCTTCTTCTCTTCGATTACCTAAAGCTGGTTCAGAGAAGCGGAGGAACTCCGCTCTATGAAGAGAAGGATGTCAAGAAGATGCTCTCGCACATGATCACAAGGGACTACCATGAGGTCACAAACGTGACAGACGAAATTAAGCTTACTTACCACAACGCAGGACACATTCTCGGAAGCGGACTTGTGCACCTTCACATTGGTGAGGGAATGTACAACATCGTCCACTCCGGAGACCTAAAGTACGGATTCACAAGGCTGCTTGATCCTGCTGACACAAAGTATCCAAGGATTGACGCCCTATTCATGGAGTCAACCTATGGAGCCCAAAATGACATTTCAGTGCAAAGGCAAGAGGCAGAAGTAAACCTTGTCGAGATCATCAAGAGATGTGTTGACAATGGAGGAAAGGTTCTCGTTCCGCTCTTTGCGGTCGGAAGGGCGCAGGAGATGATGCTCATACTAGAGGCGTTCTTTGCGAACAACCCGAAGTACAAGCTTGACTGCCCGATTTATCTTGACGGAATGCTGCTTGAGGCAAGCGCCATACACACTGCGTATCCGGAGTACCTGAAGATGAACCTTCAGCACAGGATACTCAGCAACCGCTCTCCATTCGAGTCCGAGATTTTCGAGATCGCAAAGGGTGAGAGAAGCGACATAGTTGACAAGGGGCCAGGAGTCATACTCGCATCAGGAGGAATGATGAACGGCGGAGTCTCGCTAGAGTACTTCAAGGCGCTTTGCGAGGATCCAAAGAATCTGCTTCTATTCGTCGGTTACAACAGCGCATCATCGTTTGGAAGAAGGGTTCAGGCCGGTGCAAAGGAGGTCGCGCTTCCAGGAGAGAATGGAAAGCTCCAGAACTTCAAGGTCAACATGCAGGTCGCAACCGTGGAGGGATTCTCAGGTCACAGCGACCGAAGGCAGCTCATGAGCTTTGTTGAAAACATAAGGCCAACTCCAAAGAAGATATTCACTATGCACGGAGAGGCATCAAAATGCGAGGACCTTGCAAGAGGATTCGCAAACCGTTTAAGGGTAGAGGCAAGGGCCCCAATGGACCTCGATACAATTAGGTTCAAGTAAAATTAAAGCAAAAAGAAAAAAAATTAGAACCGGACGGCTTCCGGTTTAGTTGTCCAAGAACAAATCCTGAATCTTTGTTATCTCCTCCTTTGAATGATCCCCAAGCTTGTCCCCCTCCTCCACCACGAAGAGTGCCGCAGGTATGCCATCATCCCTCTTTATCTGCTTCAAAGGCACGCTCTGCTTCACAAACTTCGAGACATCCAAAGTTTCCGGCTCGGAGAAGATTTTCGAAACCGCCTCGACAGCCTCAAAGTCTATCTTTATCCTTCCATCCTGATTTGCCTCGATTAGTATGAATCTTGACATGCCGTGCTCTGTCACTATTTTTGTGGCCAGGACCAATCCCTCCTTGCTTTCCCTGATGTATGATGCGGCATTATTGTTGTGGGTATCTATGTATCCCGCAGGGATTGTTGCAAAAGGGACGTTGTTTCCAAGCTCCTTGTAAATCCTCACCAGCTCCCTCATCCCGCTGATGACCAGCTCCTTCTTTGCCTCTGAGTAGCTTATCAGATGGCCCTGCAAATTGTTCTGTATGTTCCTAATCTCGTTTTTCTTTTCGTCCGGCGTCTTTTGTTTTACATTACTCATATTGATTTACCTTTTTCAGTAGCTAGTTTTTCTTGATTTTCCCATTCAAATACGTCACTATGGATTTGTTTTTATCACTTTCATGGAAATTAGAATGTCTCGACCTTCGGCCACTCGATGTCCGGGGCGACGATGTCCCTCGAGTAGGATCCAGTCGTCGCGCTCACCCTTCCGTATGCGAGCAGTACGATCTCAATTAGCGCAATAAGGCTTACCCCGAGCAGATACGCAAGCTCGCTGTTTAGGTACTCAAAGCTCATCCCGATCAGTATGAGCGTCCCGACAAGTCCGCTTAAGTAAAGTCCCCTCTCCTCGGTGAGCAGTATCAGGATCCCTGCGAGGAACCCAAGTATCGCCATTGTCAAGTTGAAGAGCGGAATGCTGTATGTTGAGCTGAGCGATCCGAGCGCGTTCTGCGGCGTGACTCCCGAAAGGTAGCCCGCAATGAAGCTGAGCTGCGGAAGAGTGAAGTAGAAAAGTATTAGCGAATTGACGAGGAAAAGCGTGGCTCCTATCTTGATGAATGAGTTCATCGGCCTTGGCCTTGATGCCTCCTTGCCAGCGACCTGGTCAATGTCATCAACAGAGTAGAACTTGTTTGAGTATTCGACTAGGTCGGCGTAGCAGTATGGCATCTTTGAGTACGCGGAGATTGCGTACGCTGGCCTCCATGGGTGGTTGACGCATGTCAGGCCCGCTGCGGCCTCCATCTGCGCCTTCTCAGAGTCAATTGATCTTTTGTTGATCTCTGTGGAGGTCTCAGGCTCCTCAAATCGCTCTATTGCTGTTGGCTGCTTGGTGACACTCTTCATCAGCATCTCCTCATCAACCTTGACCGTCCTTACTATGGGCGCCTCCTCTACAACTTCTTTCTTTGAAAACAAGCTAAAAGGAGATTTTGCCTCGACAGGCTTTTGCACTATAGGCTTTGGCGCCTCAATTGCTGCCTTTGGCTGCTGCGCGACTTGCGCGCTTGCCGCCATTGCCTTCGGCTCCTCCTTTTTTATTTCGGCCACCTTAGGCTTCTCCTCCTGGACCGCCACTGCCTTCTTGCCCATTCCCCTGAGCTTGAAGATCAAAAGTTCATCCGGATTCGTCGCCATGTCTCAACCATTAATCAGTCAAATCGATGCGCAGCTCTCTCCGCAGCCTGCTTCTTCTTCTCGAAGATTCCCCTGTGCTTGGCGCAGCTTATGCAGTAGTAGACCTTTCTGCTAAACATCATGGACCTAACGTCGTTCTCGTTGTGGAGCTCAGTTCCGTAGCTGAATCTCTTCTCGAAGTCGACAGCCTTCGTCCTAGGCACCCTCCTGCTGCATTGATCGCATGTAACTAATGTGTCCTTTCCTCGCAAATTTAACACCTTGTGATTTATTATTGAGAGGAAATGTATTAATAAACTATCGCTTGCTCTTCGCGGGAGTTTATTGTCAGAAAAACGGCAATTTCAGGCAATCCCGAACTCCTTTTTTATCTTCTCCACCTTTGGCTTTGTTACAAAGATGCAGTAGGGCTGCAGCGGGTTCTTGTCGAAGTACTTCTTGTGGTAGTCCTCCGCGACATAGAACCTGTCCAGTTTCCTAACCTCCGTTACTATTGGCTTCTCGAAGTTCGCCTTCTGCTTCTTTATGAACTCGTCGATGACCTTTTTGTCCTCAGGGGTATTGTAGAGGATTATCGACCTGTACTGCGTTCCAACGTCGGCGCCCTGCTGGTTGAGCGAAGTGGGGTCATGCATCCTGAAAAATACGTTGAGCAGCTTCTCGAGCGTAATTATCTTCGGGTCGTACTGGATCTCAAGAACCTCGGCGTGCCCTGTTGTCCCCTCGCACACCTGCTCATAGGTCGGGTCCTTTCTCGTACCCCCCGCATAGCCTGGAGTTGTCTTGGTGACCCCCTTGAACATCTCGAAGACCGCCTCCGTGCACCAAAAGCACCCTCCGCCGAATACTATTGAGCCGCTTGTCATTTCTTCTCCTTCTCTTTTGGTATGAACTTCATGGAGATCGAGTTCACGCAGTGCCTTGTGTTCTTTTCGGTAAAGTGCTCCCCCACAAACACGTGCCCAAGGTGCGCCCCGCAGTTTGCGCACTCGATCTCAACCCTATATCCATCAGGATCGGGAAGCCTCTTCACTGCGCCCTTTATCTCCTGGTCAAACGCTGGCCATCCGCAGTGGGCGTCAAATTTGTCCCTGGAGTTGTAGAGCGGCGCATTGCACCTCCTGCAGATGTAGACTCCCTCCCTGAAATTGCTATCGTACTCCCCGGTGAATGGCATCTCCGTGCCCTTACCAACTATCACCCTCTCCTCCTCCTTTGTGAGCTTGTTTAGCTTCATGATCCGATATTTGGCTAAAAACTTAATAAGACTTATTAAATTGCCGTTTCCATTAGTATCGAGATTGATGTACTACTCGAACAGCACCCTTTTTAGGCGCGCGGTCTACGCAGTTGCGCTTGTAGCATCAGTTCTCATCATCGGAACCGTGGCATTTCACTACGTTGAGGGCTACAGCTACATTGATGCATTCTATTTCATGAGCATGCTTGCAACTGCGGAGGGCCCCACAATAACGCCTGTCACGACCCTTGGCAAGATCCTGGGCGCTGCGATGGCATTCATCTCAATAGGCTCAGTTATCTTCGCGCTCACATTCATCTTCGGCCCCGTTTTGGGAAAGATTCTCCAGATGGGCGAGCACAAGCTAAAGGAGGAGGAGCAGATCCTCACCAAGCAGGTAAAGAAGGTAGAGAAGGAGCTTTGAGTAGTGATTCAATGGAGATAAATGTGAGGGTGACTCCGAATGCAAAGACCGCTCATGCGATGAACGCGGTCGTCAAGATAGACGAGAAGAACTACCTTGTGAAAGTCAACGCCCCGGCAATAGATGGCAAGGCGAACAAGAGGCTGCTTGAGATTGTCGCGGACTACTTTAACGTCAAAAAATCCTCGGTCCGAATTCTAAAGGGCATAAACGGCAGGAACAAGGTCCTTGAGATAATAAAATAAGCTAGAGCTCGTTTAGGGAGACCTCTATTATGTTCCCGCCAAAGACCTTGGTATTTACGTATGAGATTGAGGCTGTCTTTATCTGCACAAAGACCCCGTCATGTGCCTTCACGAGCGACGCCCCTATTCCGCTGCGGGAGAAGGTCGTCATGTGTGTTATCCTCCTTGCCCTTGAGTCGTAGACCTCCTGTATCTTCTCCGCCGGAACCTCCGCAGCAATACCCCGCATCTGTATGCCTATCAAGGGCTCGCTCTCCGAGTGAATCGGGGTAAACGCGGAGAGGGCGATATTCGGATTGAAGCGGATGTTCTCCACGTGCCTTGTCGCCTTGTTGGAAATGAAATAGATGTTGAAGTCCTTGTCGTATGTGAAAAATATTGGGGCGGACCATACGCCATTTTCCCCTGCGGTCGCAAGCGTTGCGACAATGGTGCTATCAAGGCACTCCTTGAGCAACTCCCTATAATTTTCCTCAATCTTTGCCGGCATACTCAAGGAGTAATTCAATAAAACATTATAAAAATCATGTGGCTTTCTCTACTTGTTTTGGCAGGTTGTGTATGTCATAGGCTCCCTGCAGTTTAGGCACTCGCAACTATTCGTGTCCGGATCCACTCCGCCTATGTACGCGCAGTCTATGCAGTAGGTGTTGTAGCACTCGCTGCAGATCCAGCAGTACTCCCTAAACTTGATTTGCTTCTTGCAGTTTGCGCATTCGCACGCCATAGTCGGATTTTAAAGCCGCCCTATTTATTCCCACCGCTTGGAAGCCAGGGCGCAGCATCAAGGGCCGCATTTCATTTTGTTACAATCATAAGCGTTACTCGCTACATATAACTACGAAATATCTATGGCTTTGATTAAGTAGCGACTCCCACAGCTATAGCTGAAGGGTAAGAACCCGTCTTAACGGTGTATAAAACATTGTAAGATGATGTGCTGATGGCCATAACATCTCCGCTGTAATAGCCAGTGATATAAATGAGCTTTCCATCAGGTGTGGTTGCTATGCCCCCTATATCCCCTAGATTCACGCTGCGCGTTGGCACGGTGGCGGGTGAGAGTTCTGACAGATTAAAAACATCAAAACTGGACTCAAAATGGCCCTGGCCATCGTAGAAATCAGATTCATACATATATGCATCATTTGGACTTAACTTCATTGACATGACATAGGGGTATGTGGTCTGGTAGTCTAAATTTTCTATTGCTTTGTTGCTGGTGACAATCCGAAGTGTTGTTTGGCCATATGTCAGATACATATATTTGCCAGAGTTGCTCGGTGCAAGACTTGGCCCGCTCCTTGGATATTTAGGTAGCCCTAAAGTCAGAGTATTAACCACGCTGTTGTTTGAGATATTTACAATCCATACTGATTCGTTGGTGCCTACGGAGCGGTTGTCTATGTTGTAATCGTAAGATCCAGCAACGTAAAGCTCAGTGCCATTCGGAACTAATGCCATGCTACTTGCCTTTAGAGATGTAGTGGAAATATTGAAGCCTATTGTGCCCACCACACTGAAGTTGGCTGTATTTATCACAGATATAGTGCTTTTTCCTATGTAACCTCCAGTTGGGGCAATGCTCGAATTTTCATTAAGCACATAAATGTATTTGCCATCACGGGTAACCTCCATTAAAATAGGCTCAGCGCCAACACTTATTGATTTAACTACCTTGTCTGTAATCGTATCAATGACTGAGACCGTGGCATCACCAGAATTCGCCACATAAGCATATCTTCCATCTATACTCAATTTAACATCGCTCGGCTCGAGCCCCACTCGTACTGTGCTGATTCTGCTGCCATTTATTATCCAGACGGTATTTGCCCCATAAGTGCCATTTGTCACATAGAGTGTCATTCCACCAGATGCATTTTCCGAATTATTATAAAAACCAAAATAAATTATCGCTGTGATAACCACGACTGTAGCAAAAAGGATTAGAACTGCGTTATTATCCATAATTACAATTTGCAGTAATTCTCTTTAAGGCTTCCCCTCTGAGGATCGCAACATTGTACTTTAGCGTCACTATGCTCTTTTTCAGCACTCCGTTTTGTCAAACCAAATTTTAATTGACTAATTTAAGGAATTAAAAGAATCGACAGCCTCAGGAGGGAATTGAACCCCCGACTTCTTGTTTACAAAACAAGCGCTCTACCACTGAGCTACTGAGGCATTGAAAAATCGCCCTGCAAACAGCAAGACTAATTTGTCGCCCAAACTTTTTAAATGCGACGTATCGCCTGCTAGTAAACGGTTTTTTCTATTCTCTTGTATGTTAGGTAAATAAGGAAAGAAAGGGCTGCTATGA
This sequence comes from Microcaldota archaeon, assembly GCA_028866785.1. Next base: position 20,979 of record JAGWHN010000001.1, on the reverse strand, counting down.
CAAGCACTCCTCCTACTATCGTTATTGCCATTATTGGGCCCACAGCCGCGCCCGTTGCAATAAATCCTGCAAGATTGATGTTGCCAAAAATATGCGGGTATGCGATTATCCCTATGCCGTTTATCGATGCAAAGAGCCATAGCACCGTGAGGGTGTTTGCGAATCTTATTCCCCTGAGTTGCATAATCGCCGCAGCAATTCCCAATGCCAGCAAAATTCCCGGAAGTGCGACATTACCCAAGGCGGTCGCAAAGTCCGCAGGGAGATATGCGTAAATTGCGATCCCTACTGTGAAAAATGCAGCCGCAAGGAAGGCTATCCCGTATCTGTAAATCTGCCCCACCTTGAAGACGCTGCTGACCACGAATACAGATGCGGCAAAGAAGCTGATCATGATCAGAATGTTGAATGGATTCAGGAAAATTGCGATGAGATTTATCGCGCTGCTTTGCACATCAACCCCAATCCCGCTCATTCCTGAGGTTACAACAGCGCCTGCTATTAAGACCATAACGATCGTTGAGATTGAATATATCTTTACATAGAGTTCTTCCTTGTCCGGGGAGGCGGTGTACTCGCTGTACGCCAAAAATATGCTCCTTAGGATGAAAAATATACCTGCAACTAGAAGAGGGGCAACGTACATTTGCCCCACAAGTCCAAGCAGGGTCGGATAGGTTATCTCAAAGTTGACCAGGTAAAGCCCCGCAAAAGTCCCGTCTATCTCCCATATCGGAAGTAGATACTTCCTTATCTCCTCCCTGTAGTGTCGGTACCTGAAAAGTGAGAGTAGCGCTATTCCCGCCTCCAAAACAAAGAGCACTGCTACGACCGAGAAGATGAGATAGTTTAGTATGTAAAGCTCGTTCATTGCAGATTCAACTCCTTTTCAAGCGGCCTGTCCCTGAATATCCTTCGCAGTATTATAAGCGTGAATGGGATTGCAAACAGATAGAAGAGGAATATCAGCCCTGCAATTGGTATCACTGAAGCCGAAGTATTTCCTGCATCGCTCACGAGCATGACATTGTATATTATCCACGGCTGCCTTGCGAGCTCCGCCATGACCCATCCGACCTCCAATATCAGCACCGCAAGCGCTCCCGCCGCTATTAAGAGCAGGAGCATTATCCTGTTTTCAGTCGGGTTTTTCTTGAGTAGCCACAGCAGCGCGAAGAGCACAAGTATTCCTGCTATCAAAAAGCCGGTGCCCACCATCACGTCAAACATAACATGCACTATAAGCGGCGGCCACGTTGACTGAGCATAGCTGCTAAGCCCTGGGACGACTCCTGAAGGGCTGCCTGTTGCGAGAATGCTTTGGAGATTTGGTATTGCAATGAAATACTGCAGTGTATTTCCCAAAAGTATCCCCCCAATTCGCTCGGGTGCATATGCCTGCGGGTACAAGTTTCCCTCTATCGCAGCGTATTTTTCCGGCTGAAGAGCGACTAGCGTTGCAATTGAGATGATTCCTGTTATCAGCGCAAGGACCGTGAAGATCATCGCAAGCCCCACTGCAAGCCCGAGCCCCTTTTTGTAGTATGCCCTCTTCTGTTCATCCTGTGCCCTTAGGAGCATGAGTGCAAAGTATGCTACAAACACAAAGACCCCTGCAAAGAACGATGTCGCAACCACATGGCTCACCTCGATTAATGATGAGGGGCTTGTGAACACAGCGAACTGGTTTATGTCTGTGAGCGCTCCGCTTGCGAGGTAATTTTGGATGTTGAATCCCACGGGCGTGTTCATGAAGGCGTTGATCATCGGTATTAGCACGCCGGTGAGTGCCCCGCCAAGGAGTATGGGGATCCCGCAAAGCAGGTGCGCATACCTATTACTGAACTTGTCCCACGAGTAGATGTAAATTCCAAGGAAGATCGTCTCCATGAAGAAGACAAAGCTCTCAAGGTAAAATGGGAGCATTGCGACCTGTGCGACAAGCTGCATGAACTTTGGCCAGAGCAAGAGTATGTTGAGCGCCACAAGGGTCCCTGACGCGGTTCCAATCGCAAAGAGCACCACAAGGACTATCGAGAGCCTTTTCGCCATCACCGCGTAGTGCGGATCCTTGTATCTTATTGAGAGGTACTCAGCAATTAGTATTATGAGGGGCAGCGCCATTCCGATGCTTGCAAGCGGTATGTGCACCGCTAGGGAGAAGCCCATCAAAAAGCGATCGAAGTCAAGGACGAGCAAGAGAGCACCTACTGCCTACTCTTAATCACGCCGTACCAAAGCAGCAGGACTCCCGCAAATTCGGAGATGTAGAGAAACTCCGGGAAGGCGCTGATGTATAGCGTTCCCGCAACTCCGACGATCACAATCCCCGCGACTATGCTCAGCAGCCCGGCATTTTTTGTCCTCTCATAGCCTATTGCGGCCGATATGATTATCAGAATTGCGGCGGGGAAGGTTGCGATCGAGGAGGTCCAAATGACAAAGTCGGGAGGCAGCCCCGCAACCACGTATCCCTTGAGCAGGTTTCCGATTCCAGATGTGACTATCGAGTAGAGCAAGAGCAGCACGGTGAAGCCCACGTATCCGTAGTAGAAGAGGTGTATCTTCCTGTTCTTGAACGTCTGCAGCGCCCCGAGGGAGAAGAGCTGAACAAGTATGACCACCAGGAATAGGTAGAGGCCCACCAGATTGGTCCCGTATATCCCTAGGGAGAAAACAACCTGCAGGGTTGCGGAGAGCGCAAAGGCGTCCATCCCCAGGCTCCAAAAGAGCCTGCTCATGGTTCTTTTTTTGAGGTAGCTCTGCGCAAGCACGACCGCAAGGCCCAGCGACAGGAGCGCAATCGCCACGGATGAAATCACAACGTAGACCTGGTCGCTTAGCATGGTAGTATATTGATGCTACAGTTTAAAAGCATTTTTAGGAAATTTTTTTAGCGCACGATGTTTCTGACGAAGCCCCATTGCAGATTTTTATACTTTCGTTTTGGATACCAAGCGATGGACAAAAAAGACCAGCGCACGCAAAGCGATGGCTACGTTGACGACTACCTCTCGCAGTTCCCAAGCAGCAGGCCAACGAAAAAGGCAATGGAGCTCAAGATAATAGTCGGCCAGCTGCTGATGCACAAGGAGAAGGAGGCTAAGGCGGCAAGGAAGGTGATCTCAAGGATGAACTACATCACGCTTGCGACCGCGAGCAAAAAGGGGCTCCCCTGGAACACACCACTCTACTACGCCTACGACAAGGAGTACACCTTCTACTGGATCTCCTCCGTGAACTCGGTGCACTCGGCAAACATAGCGGAAAACGAGAATGTGGCCATTGTAATTTACGATTCAACGGTGCCCGAGGGGAAAGGCTTTGGGGTCTACATGAGCGCAAAGGCGAGCGTGATGGAGAGCCTCCCCCAGATCGAGGGCGCGCTAAAGATCCTATACAAAAGGAAGAGGAAGCCCGCGCCGGATGCGAGCAAGTTCTTTGGCGATTCGCTCCGAAAGGTGTACAAGGCGGTGCCAGAGCTATTTTTTGTAAATGACCTGAAGAGCAAGTCGGAGGAGCGAAGGGACCTGAGATTCCAGGTAAAGCTCAAGTGAGCTCCCTGGGCCCTATATAAAATCAAAGAGCCCCGTTCCGCTCCTTTTCTTTGACTTGACTCCTACCCTGGTTGCAAATATGTTCGCAAGCTCAAGCATCTCCCTTGAAAAGGGCGAGTTCCTATCCCTCACAAAGACGGGCTCGTGCTTCATGACCCCAATATTAACATTCTCGTCGTAGGAGAGCCTTCCTATCGACTTGGTCTCGCAGATTTCCTCTATCTGCCTGACGCTTAGCTCATGTCCCTTGTCCCGCCACTTGTTTATCACCAGGCTCGATTTCAGCCCTGCCTTCCTGCACTCGGTTAGCATCTTAAACGCGCTTATGCAGCTTGCCTCGTTCGGGGTGGTCACAAGCAGCGCCTCGTCAAAGAGGGGCAGCTCGACTGGGTGGGCCTCGCCTGGCTGTGAGTCCACAACCACAAAATCGACAGAGAGCTTTGCAAGCTTTGCCCTCAGGCTCTTGGCCTGCCTTAGAACTCTTGCATCAGCCTCCCTTCCAGGAGCAAGCGAGATCACGCCGGGCAGCAGCTGCACGCCCGTTGCGGCATGCTTCACCATCACCCCTTTCACACTTGACTTATTGTGCATCACATCCATCAGCCCGCGCTTTACACTTGACTTTCCAAAGTATAGCCCCACGCACGGATTCACCACGTCAGTATCCAAAATCAGAACCTTGTAGTCCAGCGACTGGAGTGCGGCGGCGAGGTTTGTCGCGACGACACTCTTACCGACTCCTCCCTTGGAGGACATGACTCTTATCCCGTAGGGTCTTTGCATCTTCAACACATTTCTGGGCAAGGGTATTACGGGTGCTAGCTTAATAATTCTACCGCAAACCCTGGCCCGCAATCTTTTTTTGTGATACAAACAAATCAAAATGCTTAAATATCGTCAGGACATTACTCATCTGATACTTATGATGAAGTTCAGTCCGCCCCCAACATTTAAACGCAGAGAGGACACGGTTGGCAACATCGCAAAGACCCAGAGCGAGATCGAGACCTATCTAAATGCGGGAAAGAGCCTGCAAAGATGGGAGTACTTCATGAAGTGCATGACAGTCACGCCAAGCTCCTTTACCCCTATGGAAATGGCATCGGATATGATCCGCTTTGACCTGGACAAAAACAAGGTGCTGTTCAAGCTTGCGATCAGGCACGGTCTGAAGAACTTCACTTTGGCGTCGCTAAATATCTACAACCAGAACCGGAATTTCATGTCACAGTATTTTGTTCTAAAGCCGCTCCCGCGTGGCTAATCTCCCCTATCTGAGAGCATAAAATGTCGTATCCTTTTGTAAGGTTTATAAGCCTAGACTCCTCACTAGCCTTGATTAAATGGCATCCCAGAATCTGATCATAATCGGAATAGTCGCAGTCATAATAATTGCGATCGGAGTAATCCTTTACACTGGCTCGGGAGGCTACACGCCAACATCCCCTTCCAATGCGAACGGAAACACAACGCAGACAACCGTATCTCCCACGACCATCCCGACAAACGGCCTGACCACGACGACTCCGACAACGGTCACGACCACGATCGGCTCGCTTAACGGAACATCGCTTTATGTGGTAACCGAGCAGGAGTACAGCTTCAGCCCGAATGTGATAGTCGTGATGAACAACACTATGGTCTCATTCAAGGTTGAGAACCTTGGCGGAACGGTCCACAATCTGCTCTTCCAGTCGGGACCTGCTGCATCGACGCCTCCTATAGCTCCGGGGACGAACTTCACGATCACCTTCAAGGCTCCTGGACCTGGAAACTACACCTTCTACTCCAACGCGAGGATTAGTGACAGGGCTCAGGGAATGGTAGGGACGCTCGTAGTAAAGTAGCTTCTGATTTTTGGTTTGGCCTTTTGGCCAATAATTTTTACCTTAGCAGAGCTGGCGCTAAGGGGTGAATTAAATAATTGGGACCTGGGCGAATCCCTAAAACCTTGCCCAGTTTAACTCCTAAAAATTAAACCTTCTTTACGTTCTTTGCCCTTGGTCCTCGCTCATTTGTCTCAACTTCGTACTCAACAGAGTCTCCCATTGCGAGCGTCGCACCGCCTTCAACGGCTGTGCTGTGGACATAAACGTCCTTTCCATCATCTCCTGTGATGAAACCAAACCCTCTTTCTGCGTTGAACATCTTTACTTTTCCGTGCATAGTTATCAATACTACTTTGAAAGGGATAGTTTATAAGACTCTCTAGTTTTAGAAATAGTTGTGATTGAATGAGAAAAATAGTCGTCTTGACATTTGTCACCTTGGATGGGATACTGCAAGCGCCCGGAGGACCAGGGGAAGATACTTCAGGCGGTTTCAGATATGGAGGCTGGGTTGCACCTTATTTTGATGAGGCCGCGGGCAAGGTGATGGGAAGGCAGATGAAATCCTCTGATCTTCTTTTGGGCAGAAAGACATTCGAGATTTTTGCAAGCTACTGGCCAGAGCATGAGAGCGGATGGCCGGGCATCAATGATGTGACTAAATACGTCATGTCTAAGACCATGAAAAAGGCGAATTGGAAGAACTCAGTTTTCATCAAAAACCTCTCAGACATAAAGAAGCTCAAAAATTCAAAGGGTTCCGATCTACAAGTTTGGGGCAGCGGCAAGCTCGTTCAGCTGCTGCTAAAGAATGATCTGGTTGACGAGTTGCTGCTCAAAATATTTCCTGTTACGCTCGGCAAGGGCAAGCGCTTGTTCGGCAATGGGACCATCCCTGCTGCGTTTAAGCTGACGGAATGCTCTTTTACTCCAAGCGGAGTAATCATTGCAAGCTACAAGAGAGCAGGAAAGGTCAAGACAGGGAATGCTGGAGCCTAAAGTCAAAAAAGAATATGGGGAGTCCGAGATTTGAACTCGGGTCTTCAACTCCCAAAGCTGAAAGCCTACCAGACTAGCCTAACTCCCCAAAAGGATTAACCCTTCCTCTGTCTTCCGGGTGGCTTTGGGATCTTTAGCTCCGGATAAGCCTTTTGCAAGACTTCTGGGTTAACGTCAAAATCAAAGCCGAGTCCTCTCACTATTGATCTGAAAAGATAGGTTCCCGCGATGTTCTTTAGCTCCTCCTTGCCGTTGATTGCCTTCTCTACTGCGGCCTTCATGTCCTTCTTCCCAAAATCAGTAAGTATCTCACCAAGCGTGCCGTAGTTCTTTCTCTTTCCGGCGGTGAACGTTGCTGCGACCTCGTCGAGCGACTTGACATCGATTCCAAGCAGCTCGAACGCCTTCCTGTCGATCGTTGACCTGATTGATGCGAGGTGCATTACCACTTCCTCTGGCTTTGTCTTCTCGTTGATGCTCATCTTCTTTATTGAGACCCACGTTCCGTACTTCACCATGAAGTCCACAGAGTCAATGCCCTCGCTCATTCGAAAAACCTTTATTGCAAAACGTAGTACCCTGAAGACTTCTCCCTGACCACTCTCTTGACGACGCCCTTTTGCGCAAGCATCGTGAGCGTGTTTGTGACCATGCTCTTTGGCCTGTTGCTCTTCTTCATGACGTCATCAGCTGTCTTTAGGGTCTCAGGCTTTGTTGCTCCGAGATCCGTCAAAGTCTTCACGATCATTTTCTCTATGTCATTTAATTCTGCCATTCAATTCACTTCTTTAAGATTACTTCTTGACCCTGAGCTCCCTGCTCTTTGGCCTCAAATATACTGAACCACACTTCCTGCACGCCTTCGCGCCGGCCTTGTTTCTAGTCTTGCACTTCCTGCACACAACCATTTTCGCCAACTGCTCGTCAGCTATCGGAAATTTGCCCATTTTAAACACTGTTCACTTGATAATAAGAACAATATTTATTGAATGATAAGATATTTAAAGCATTTTGGAGACGGCGAAAATCCTGCGCAAATCCGCTGCTTTGTCTAACCTTGACGCATAGGTATTAAAAGCTGAACACTGAACTTAATTCAGTAATCTTGGGTTGTTAAATGGGAAATTTGTTTAATGCAATGGCAATAGTTGTGATGCTTCTGGTCTCAATGCCGGTTGTTTCAGCGCAGTACGGATATGGCGGAGGGGGAGGAACTACCTACCCTGACTGTTCCACCTGCCCTTCGGGGACCTATGTCTCAAACAACGCCCCTACATACTGGAACTGCTACGGGTCGGGATCGCTTTGCACATATACCGGCGTTTCAACAACTTCTGTGGCGACAACTCTGCCTACAACCTCAGTTAATAACACTTCCGGCGGGCTCAACAACGCCTCGCTAAACCAGTCATCAAACTCGACTGCAAATGTCACGAACGTCACGACCATCTCAACAATCCCGCCAGCTACCACTGTGGCTTCGGTTTCGACAACGTATCCTGACTGCAGCACATGCCCTTCAGGCACATACATCTCAAACAACGCACCGACCTACTGGAACTGCTACGGGACAGGATCGCTGTGCACCTATACAGGCTCATCTGGATCAGGGGCAACATCCTATTCAAATGACATGGGAACATACGCGTACGGTCTCATGGCGATAATTGCGATAATTGCGATAGCGCTTCTTGTCAAGATGACAGCTACTCCAACAAGGCTCACAATCATCGGAGTTGCGCTGATTCTAATCGGAACAGTCGCATGGGTCCTTGGGGACTATGCCGCAGGACCTAACTACATCCTCTACGGCGCCCTTGGCGTGATAGTCGGATGGCTAGTTTGGCTCTATGCTGACAGGGGACTTCTAAACAACAAGGAGGTCGGAAACATGGTGAAGCTAGGAGTTGTGCTTTCACTCATTGGAACCGCAATCTGGCTCTATGGAGACTACTTCCTTGGGATAAACCCTACATATATCTGGGGAGGAGTTGCACTGATACTACTCGGCACGATAATCTGGCTCTATGGGGATAAGAAAGCGGGAGCATTCGTGATGGGAAAGAAGTAGATTAGAGAATTATCTCTATGCTTGGCTTGAGGGGCATTGACCTCTCAGCCCTTGTTGACTTTGACTCCTTCTCTAGGGCTATTTCTATCTCGGCGCCCAGAAGCCTTGAAAGATAATCCTTTGCGTCGTTTAACATTGCGAATTCCGCCTCTTCGGTGACCTCAATCGGCCTGAGCCTGTTCATCTCCTTTGCCATCTTGCCTAGGTACTTTGCAGCAATCTCCGGGTCAACTCCGTTTGCCTTTAGCGCCTCGATTGCCTTGCCTATGTTCTTCGTCTTTGCAAGCTCGTTTGTGCCGTCCCTCTTCCACTGGGATGCGACAATGAAGTGTATCTTGTTTAGCGCCTTGCCCTCGTTCTTCTTCCTCACCAGCTCGGTTGCGTTGTTTGCGTCCTCGACCAGCAGCGCAAGCGCCTCCTCCTCCGCCTCTATTTTGTCGTTAACCATGTCCTTGTCCGCGCTTGGCCACTTCTCAAGCGAGACAAATGTGTTGTTTCCCATCCTGTGCCAGAGCTCCTCTGAGATGTGTGGCGCAACGGGCTGCATCATTAAAATCACGCCCTGCATGTAGTCCCTTAGGACCATTCCGTTGTTTCCTCCCCTCTCAAAGTACTTCTTTAGCTCTATTATCGAGCCGTAGAGTATCTCTGTTGAATAGTCCCTTAGCTCAAGCGAGTCAAGCGCTATTCCGCACCTCTCTATCTTCTTGTTTAGCCTTGAGTAGAGCCAGTAGTCTATGTGCCGCAGCTCCCCTGACTCGTAGGAGTCAATGTTCTCGACGATATTTGCAAGGTAGTCAAGCCTCTCCTGTATTCCCCTTATTCCCGTCTCGCTGTACTCCGTGTCGCTGAAGAGGTCTGCGCTTGTGACCACCGAAATCCTGAGCGGGTCCGCGCCCACCTTTCTTAATGCGTCGGATAGTGGGATTATGTTCCCGAGGCTCTTGCTCATCTTTTCCCCCTCGCACATCACCATCCCGTTTGCGACCACCTGCTTTGGCCAGTATGCCTTGTCGAAGATCGCGACGTGGTTGTAGATCTGCATCGTGAAGTGGTTTGGTATGAGGTCCGCAGCCGAGTGCCTTGATGTGTAATCATACCAATAGGTGAAGCTCTCCCTCGACTTCTTCACCATCTCAAAGTCGATTCCAGTGCTTGCCGCAACCTTGTCCGCGTCCCCCTTTCCGAGGTAAACATAGTCGAAGAATTCCGGCTTCAGTTTCTCGACATCCACTGGCCTGATGATGTTTAGTATCGTGTAAAATGCCATGTATATCGTGGAGTCCGATAGCGACTCGATTATGAAGTTGTTGTCAAGCGGGAATTTTGTTCCCAGTCCCTGCGCCCTGACCACTGCCCTGAGGTCAATCCAGTCTATTGCGGCGTTGAAGGCGTTTGTGACTTTTTCCGGAAGCACATTCATCGACTTGAAGTGCTCCTTCACGGAATCCTTCCATAGTTTGTCGCCGTAATTTATGAACCACTGGTTGTCGACTATCTTCACCACAACGTCAAATCCGCACCTGCACTTCACAGGGGCGTTTTGTATTATGTGGATCATGATTGCCTTCTTCTCGTCAAGCAGCTTCCTCTTTATCTTCTCCCTCGCCTCCGGCTCGCTCATTCCCTCATAGCCCTTCACAAGCATCTTTCCCCAGTGCGACTCCTCCTTGTACTGCATCTTTGTCGCGAACTCGAGCATGTCGTTTACCGCGTTCACGTCGGTCTTTAGCATTTCGAGATACGCAAGCGCAGGAAGGTCGAGGTGGATTGGCTTTGCGCTGTCTTTTGATTCTGCCTGTGACTTTCCAATTTGAACATCGATTATTTTCTTGTATTTTATTTCTCCAGTATTGTATCCGCTTGCCCTGAGTTTCTCGATTGCTGCGTAGTCAAACGGAGCATGCGCAGGGACCGACATCACAACTCCCGTTCCCATCGCCTCTTTCACAAAGTCCCCTGGGAAAACCGGAAGAACTTCTCCGTTAAATGGATTGATGCACTTCTTTGAAAGCAGATCCACGCCCGTCATTTCTGCGGTTGCCTCAACCGGCATCTGATATGATAAAATCTTTGCAGCCGCTTTTGAGATATAGTATTTTTCCCCGTCTATTGTGCAAAGAACATAAGCCACATTCTTGTTCACGAAGACATTCGTCGCGCCGTCGACAGTCTCCGGCCTGTATGTGCTGCAGAGGAAGCTCGCATCCTCCCCCTCTACCTTGAACTTCAGCGCAGCCTCCTGCTCTATCTCTGGCTCGACATCATGTTTCGTGTCATGCATCCCCACCGCATTGTTTTCGTTCGGGCACCATCCTACGGGATGCTTTCCCTTCACAAGGTACCCCTTTGAGTTTAGGACCCCGAACTGCCACTCGATGAACTTGCTGAAAATCGGTTCAATCGAGACAAACTTTCTTCTCCAGTCAATGCTGAGGCCCGATCCATGCATTCCAGTCTCAATCTCCTGGGAAATGTACTGGACGATGAACTCCGGATCCTGCATCTTCTGTATGTCCTCGTCGCTTATATGGAATGTCTTTAGCTCCTGAAAGAGCTCCCTGTCCCCATTCTTGATCCTCTTTGCGATCGCAAGGATTGGAGTTCCTGTTCCGTGGAAACCCATCGGAAACAGCACATTGAAACCGCGCATTCTCTTGTATCTTGCAAGAACGTCCGCCGTTCCGTAAGTCCTCATGTGGCCTATGTGCTGCGGGGTGTTTACGTAAGGAAATGCGGCTGTGACAAGATACGACTTTCTTGAATCGGGATCCGACTCGAAAACCTTTGCCTTCTCCCACTCCTCCTGCCATTTCTTATCTATGCTAGCGTAGTCGGTCACAAATGCACCAAGGAGTCAAAGTACTGATTAATCTCAATTCCTTTGATGCTTAAATCATTATAAAGATTATGTGTCAGAAGAAAAAGAAGCTCTTTCCGGTGAGGAACGCGGAGATGGTCCTTAGCGATTCGAATATTATGACCCCCGCTATCCCATACCCTAGCAGCTTTTGGTTCACCCTGTCCTTGTAGTGGCTTCCGATTAGTATGCCCGGGATTCCGCCAACCAGTAGCAGGCTTGTGAAGATGAGGTCTATGCGGCCCAGGTAAAGCTGCGTTGCAGCCGCAGCAAAAAGTATCAGCCCTCCCTCGAATATCGCAATGCTCACCGCGGTCCTGTTCGGAAACTTCAGGATTAGCATCAGCGAGGAGACAAGCAATGAGCCTGTTGCGACCCCAGTGAGCCCGGCAACCAGCCCTATCACCATTCCTATCCCCCATCCCCTTCGCTTTAGCTGTGTTGTCATCTTTGGGTCTTCCGAGTGGTTTATCTTTCCGCCCCGCTGCTGCACTATTATCAGCGCCCCCACCGCAAGGAGCACCAGCGCAAGAAGAGGCGAGAAGAGATTGAACGCTATGAATGCGGTGCTAAAGAGCGCTCCGATGACCGCAAACGGCACCCCGGTTATCGCAATCATGAACGCATAGTCCGGCTTTAATTTTTTCCGGTAGTAGTTTCGTGCGCTCGCGACAAATTTTGTTATTGTACCCTGCGCGCTTGCGGTTCCAACAACCATGCCCCTTGCAAGCACGCCACTAAAGTCCAGGTACAATATCGGGGTCATCAAGGCTCCAGACCCTACGCTTGTGAGCCCCACAATTATCCCCACAACTAGCCCAAGCGCCAATATGCTTGCAATTGTTATCGGATCCATTGAGCCCACTAATCTGCAGTAGATACTCTTTGAATAGGATAGCCTTTTATTAATTGAGTAAATATGGTAAAACATGGTCGCCTTTCCCTATCACACCTACCTTACAGTAATCGTCCCTGCAGTTATCGGATTCCTAATCACATATTTCTCAACCAAGTTCCTGATCTCCTACTTTTACGGTGCTGGAGTCATTGGCGAGGATCACAACAAGGCAAAGGCGATCAAGCTTCCAAGCGCCGGAGGGGTTGCGGTTGCATTTGGACTCATAATCGGAATCTTGTCATACACCTTTGGGGGCACATTTGCATTTCCCGCGCTTGTGGACATGCAGCAGCTTCTCGCAGTTGCGCTCTCAATAATGCTCATAACATTCGTAGGGTTCCTCGATGACATAAACGTGAGCGCAAGAAGGGTGATGACAACAGACCTCAAGGACATAAAGAAGGGGCTCAAGCAGTGGCAAAAGCCTCTTCTGACAGTCGTGGGCGCAATTCCGCTCATGGCGATAAATGCGGGAATAAGCGTGATCAACCTTCCGCTTATCGGAACAATAAACCTTGGGCTTCTCTATCCACTCTTCATTCTTCCGCTCGCGGTGATTTTTGTCTCAAACGCGTTCAACCTCCTCGGGGGCTTTGACGGGCTCCAGCCAGGAATGGCGATAATCGCAAGCTTTGGCCTGCTTGTTTACACAACTTTCTTTGGCTCCTACATGGGCGCCCTTCTATCCGCGCTGCTTTTCGGGACCCTTGTCGCATTCTACAAGTTCAACCACTACATGGCGAAGATAATTCCCGGGGACAGCCTCACGTACTGCGTCGGAGGCGCTCTTGTCGCAATAATGACCGTGGGCAATGCGGAGGCCTTTGGGCTGATCATTTTCATCCCCTGGATAGTGGAGTTCTTCCTTCACTTAAGGAAGGGATTCAAGGTTACGGATCTTGGAATAAGGCAGAAGAACGGAACCTTCAAGGCCCCGTACGGAAAGAAAATATACAGCCTGACTCATTTTGTGATGAACATAAGGCCGATGAAGGAGTACGAGGTCGCAAACTGGCTGATTGGGCTCGAAGCCGCATTTGTGCTGCTCGCATTCATGATGAATCTTGCTGGCTGGCTCTGAAAGATAGAATAAAAATTAGACAAGGCCGTGCCTTGTTAGCATTATATCGGACTTCTTAATCAGCTTGTGCCTGCCTGCGTGCTTTGCGTATTTGAGCGTCCTGTGGGCAAGCGACTCCGTGAGCCTCTCCAGCTCCTTTTCAAGCTCCAAGACCGCATCTTCCGTTACCTGTTCCGCTCCCGCCTCCCGCATGAACTGCTCCATGTCGTATAGGCTGAACCCCCGTTTAACCATACATTCACCCCCAACTGAATTGGTAACTTAGATGCCAATGCAAGCTTTAAAAAAGGGATGCCACCGCAAGGAGTAGTGGTAGTATTACTTTACAGAGAGAGCCAAAAACGATCACGAGTAGGGTGCTAATCATGACTACTTTTCAAAAATTCATTCTCTTTATCCCAAGTTTATCATATATATGGTCGGAGCTTATAATCTCATCTCTGCATAGTGCCGCATGGAAAGCATCGAATACTCCAAACTTCTCGTTTGCTATTAAGTGTGCAGCAAACATTATTTTTGAGCTGTCCATTCCCTCAACTGTCGCAATGTCAATAGCTCCGCCTATCAGCTCCTCTATGTCTAAATTTTTCTTGACTGCAACAAGTGCAAGCTCGATCATTGTTGCAACGGAAGTGTATATGCTGCCAGAATAACTTTTGTACAGCTTCTTTGCAGCCTTGCCATGCCTGTCATCCGGGTTTATCAGGGCAATAAAAAAATCGGTATCGGCGTATGGCATGCTCCCCCTTCGTTATTTTTTAAGCCTTTTCGAAATTTCTTTGTACGCTTCCTTTTCCGCAATTTGCTCTATCTGCATTGCAGACAGGTGCCCGATTCCTGCCTTTTTACCCACATTCCTTAGTCTTTCAAGCGGATCTTTTGGTCTTGGTTTGAGTATTATCTCATTATACCCTTGAATTATCATAAAAGCGGTACCGTATTTTTCTCCAAGCCTTTTACCTAAGGTGATTCTTCCTCTTTCATCCATGAAAGTTATCTCCATATTCTCAGATTAATCTTGAGGAAACAGATATTTAAATATGTGGGTAAAAATTTATAAAATGGGTAAAAGTAATAAATTACCCCGTTTATGCAGGGAGAGGAGCTCCGCATCCCGTTGACTTTAGCCTAGGCTTAAGCTTTTAATCCGTTAATGCTTACTAGTTATTGTGGCAGAATGCAAAAGCCCTACATGATAATGGTCAGCTCACCAAAAGGGGGAGTCGGCAAGAGCGTCATCTCGATCAACCTTGCAGCGGCGCTAAGGTCAATGCGCTACAATGTCCTGATTGTCGACACCGACATAATCAATCCATGCGTCGGGCTCTACCTTGGCCTTATGGACACCTCAATTGGCGTACTTGACGTAATCGGGAAGAAAGTGGACATCAAGCGCGCAATAGTCCCGCACCCTTCAACCGGGGTCAGGGTGCTTCCGGGGAATCTTTCAAGGACGATTGCAACAACAAAGGATGTGAAAATCACAACTCCTCAGATTGACCTTTTCATGAAGAAGCTCACAAAGCTTGACTTCGATTTTGTGATTATCGACACTCAGCCCGGAATCGAGTTTCCGAGCGCCCTTGGAGTGTATGATGAGGCGATACTTGTCGCACAGCCAAACAAGGCAAGCTGCATCAGTGCGATTAAGATGCTGAGCAGGTACGGCAAGGCGAAGCTCAAATGCAATCTTGTGATCAACAGAGTCCGTGACAGAAAATATGAGCTCGACATGCGCGAGATAGAGGACATGGTGGAGATCAAGGTGAGCGAGATGCTGCCTGAAGATGAGAAAGTCCAAATCGGAGTTTCCGAAGGGGTTCCAACCTACCTGCTTGATGGGAGGGCGCCATTTTCGAAGACGGTCAAGGATCTTGCGCTAATGTATGCATCGAGAATCGGGACGGCTCAGCGTCCGGACGAGGACGAAAAGGAAGTGCATCCGCTGCTCAGGTTTTTCCAGAGAAGGAAAAGATGATTATCAAAGACCTTCTTTTGCGATTACTTTTATCGGCTCAAGATCCTTCATCAGTTCGAGGTTCTCAAAGACTCTGCCGATCTTGAGCGTGTTCTTCTTCGTGATGCTGTAGCTCTTCTCGTTTCTGTGCATCTCATCGAGCCTTATGAAGAACCAGCCAACATTGCTCATTCTCCAGGCCATGAACATCGGGAGCCTCGAGTTTTCCTCCCATTTCTTTAGCGCATCCCATTTGTCCCACTCAATGCTAATTGAGTCCTTGTCCCAGGCCTTGCACTCAAAGGCAAAGCCCTTGCCCTCCTTCATCACAAAGATATCTGGGCTAATTGAGTTGACGCCAGATCCGGCGCTTCTAATCACCGAGTATCCAAGCCCATAGAATTTGTTGAGCAGTTCCCTTTCCCCTCTTGCACCCTTCTGGTACTTGCTCATCAAAATCGCCGAACCTCATAGGAGGTGTATATTAATATTGCTATTCCCAAATTAGTTATAGAATACAGCATGGAATCAAGTAGCGATTGTCAGAAAACAAAGTGAAATTATGCAAATTTATACTAAATCATCTCTCTGTTTTACGATAACAGATAAGCAAGTTAGTGCATACTGCGCATAATCTGACTAATCCTATAAGTTCCGTGAAGTATCTACAAGAAAAATAGATGATTTCATGGCAAAGACATACCTAGACATAGTAAAATACATGATTGCAGCGGACTTCACGATTGACGGCCTGGTTGACAAGCCGGACATAATCGGGGCAGTCTTTGGGCAGACTGAAGGATTGCTTGGAGACGAGCTTGACCTTCGTGAGCTGCAAAAGAACGGAAAGATTGGAAGAATCGAGATAGACATGAACCAGACCCAAGGGAAGACCTTTGGTAAGCTACATCTTCCGGCCTCTCTTGACAGGATTGAGACCTGTATCCTTGCGGCTGCGGTCGAGTCTGTTGACAGAGTTGGTCCATATGACGCTAAATTCAGGGTTGAAAAGGTAGAAGACACAAGAACCGACAAGAGGAGAAAGCTTCTTGCCAGGGCAAAGGAGCTTGTCAAGATGCTTCTCACCACCGAGATGCCAGACAGCAAGGAGCTCTCTGAGCTTGTGCAGGCGGATGTCAAGACAAGCGAGATCGTCGAGTACGGTCCAGAAAAGCTCCCTGCAGGTCCGGACATTGACAAGAATCGTGAAATAATTCTTGTTGAGGGAAGGGCAGACGTGCTGAACCTTCTTCGAAACGACATCACAAACGTTGTCGCAATCGGAGGGGCGACAAGCATCGCAAGGACGCTAATTAGGCTGTGCGGAGAGAAGGAGGTCACAGTTTTCCTCGATGGAGACAAGGGAGGGGACATGATCCTAAGGACGCTTCTCAGCGTCGCAAATGTGGACTTCGTCGCAAAGGCGCCTGAAGGAAAGGAGGTCGAGGAGCTTCAAAGAAAAGAGGTGATCAAGGCGATCAGGACAAAGATCCCAATCGACCAGTACCTCAGCATGAACAAGACCGCAAGGCCTCAGAACATGCAGCACTCAAGGGTCCCTCCAACGCAGCAGATGCCCTCGCATGTGCAGCAGCCAGGGCCATCTTCATCTTCGATGCAGCAAAGGCCGCAGCCGTCCAGAATGGAGCAGCCAATGTCTAGGATGGAGCAGCCCCGCGAGCAGCCGATGAGGGGCAGCCAGTACAGATCTGGCCCAGACCTCTCGGACATGGAGGACGATGTCTCATCGCTTCCAAAGATAGAGAGCTCCCCGGTCTCAAGGCCTTCGACAAAGACGATGTTCAACACGCAGGTGGAGATGAGGGCGCCGGTCTCAAAGCCAGCGCTCGAGAGCCAGGTTCTCGCGCAGCTCGGGACTGGGCTTGAGGAGCTAAACGGCACGCTTCGAAGCAGGATCTACGGCCCTGACGGAAACGTCGCAAAGGAGCTTCCGATAAGGGAGCTGATTGCATACCTGCAGGACTCTCCCGACAGCAACATGTACGGAGTGGTCCTTGACGGCGTGATAACCCAGAGGCTCGTCGAGCTTGCGCTCCTAAAGAACGTGCGCGCGATCTACGGGCTCAAGGCAAATCCAATGCCAAAGAAGCACCCGGAGCTCATAATCTACACCAAGGAGCAGGGAAAGATGGAGTAGTTGCCCTAGTGGCAATTATAAATTAGTTCCTTTCCCATCACATGTGGTGCAAAATGAGGCCTTACCTACTGCTAATCGGATTTTTGCTTCTCTTTTCTACCAATTTAATTTTTGCGCAGTCGGCGTCCGGAGCGTTTGCAAGCGCGGCGAACTCCGTATCCGGCGTCAATTCCTCAAGCTCCGCCCCCGGCTCGAACCTCACGCTCAACTGCAGCTTTGCGCTCACGCTAAACTCGCAGCCCGCATACCAAAAGCTGCAGAACATAACGATATTCTACACGCTAAGGGAGCTCGTTCCCTCGTGCGTGATACCGATGATGAACGGCAGCGTGGTGATAACGCAGATTCCCTCCTCGAATGTGATCTTCCTGGGGAATCTGAGCGTCGGTGAAATAAACTCGACGCCAAAGGTGCTATTCTTCTCGTTCAACACCCTCAACTTCACAAACAGCACATACTCCGCAAGGCTCGCCTTCGCATTCAACGGCTTCTCAAATTCGACCTCAAAATCATTCAGGGTGATAAATCCACAGCAGCTTGGCATCTTCGGCCTAAGCGACCAGTTCTTCATAGAGCAGGGCTCGCCAATAAGGCTCCACTTCAACGCCACAAACATAGGCGAGCTCAGCTCAGGAAACTACTCGCTCTTCCTAAACATAACTAGATTCAGCTCCGCGAACTCCATCGACTCAAGCTTCCAGGGGCTGCCGCTTCTTCCTTCCCAGAGCGCGTACTACACACTCACCGTGCCGAACGCGACGCAGGAACTTGGCGGATATTCCGTCAATGTTTTCGCCGCATACTCTGTCGGTAACACGACACAGATATCGAATCTGGCATCGACCAGGTACTCTGTTGTTGCGCAGACGGGCTTTGGAGGAATCACCTACCGCAACGTCTCAAACTACATAACCTCGCTGCCTTCGCTGCAGATAACGACCGCGCCGCTTAGATCCTCACTTGAGCAAAACAGCTCCACTCTCCTTATACTCGGGATGCAAAATATCGGATCGAGCCCCGAGACGGTGCACCTTAGCTTCCCTTCCATCTACCGGGGCTTTTTGAGCCTCTCCACAAACGTGCTCAGCATCCAGCCCCACCAGCAGCCCTCCGTGCAGCTGCTCGTCACACCGAACGCTCTTGTGCCTTCCGGAACCTATCTCGTCCCGCTCACGGTCAATGTGAACCAGAGCGGAGTGTACGAGACGCAGACAGAGTATTTTGCATTCAGCATCTACTCCCCGCAGCCTGGCATCGGGGTCTACAACCAGATAACCCTGACAAACAACACGAACACCTCGAGGGGAATTCTGCAGATAACAAATCCCACCTCCGACCAGTTCAACAACCTAAGCCTCCACACTCTAATCCCGCTTGCGGCCGCAAGGAGCGCCTCGGACATAGTGACGACCGGCCTGCCTGCGACAACCATCGCGCAGCCTGAGGGGTACGTGATTAACTGGCAGATACCTCAGATAAATCCGTCCAGCACGATCTATGCCTACTACATAATAACAAATCCCCAAAATCAGCAGCTGCTCCAGCAGATACAGAGCCTGCTCTCCACCACCTCATCACCGCCGCAGTCGAGCGTTCTCAAGGTGGTCAACATCGCATTCCCCACCTTCTACACAAACTCCTCCGACAACATACAGATTTTCGCGCTCTACACAGGGACAACACCGCAGCCCGTGACATTCACGCTCACGGCCCCGTCCGGAATCACCGTCGCCAATTACACCCAGACGATAGAAGCGCAGCCAAACCAGCTGCTGAGCCCGACCTTCCACGTGACAACCGGACCTAACCAGGGCACTTACCTGCTGAGCCTTTTCATCAATACGAAGGGCTTTAGCGCAAACTACACCCTCCCCCAGATAGTCCTTAGCAGGACGGGCTCAGGGGGCGCAAATCCCGTCGTAGTTCCGGGAGGGCTTCCGTTCTTCTACGTCCAGCTCTTTGGCTTCAAGGTGCCGGCGATAGTCCCTATACTTATAATCGCGGTAATCGCATACGTGCTGCTAAACATCAGAAAATACCTCTCGCAGCCAAGGTACAAGAGGGAGACATCGGAGCAATTGGTTAGGATCAGGGAGCAGATAAAGAGAAGTGAAGATGAATGACCTCCCCCTACACTGTAAGGATCTCATCACAGAAAGGGGGAGTCGGCAAGACAACCGTCTCGGTGAACCTGGCCGTAGCCCTCAAGCTCATTGGACACAAGGTGCTTGTTGTTGATGCCGACTACGTAAATCCCGTCGTGGCGTTTCACCTGGGCCTGGAGGAGATAAACCGCGGGTTTAGGTCGGTGATGCTTGGCAAGGCAAGGCTCAACACCTCTGTCTCCATTCACTCCCCCACGGGCCTCCATGTTTTGGGAGGGGAGATGACGCAGAAGATGTTCGAGCCCAACGCGGCTCAGATCAGGCGCTTTGACAAGATGCTAAAGAAGACCGCATATGACTTCATAATAATCGACACCCCTCCTGGGTTTTCTCAGCAGAACTTTTTTGGCTTCTCGAACGAGGCGGCGATAATAATCACGCCTGACATCCAGGCGACCGCGAGCGCCATGAGGCTCTCGCAGATATTCGACAAATTGCACCTAAAGCACAACATAGTCCTAAACAGGGTGAGGAGCAGGAGGTGGGAGCTCAACGTGAGCGAGATCGAGGAGACGTACGGCAGCAAGGTTACTGCGCTCTTTCCGGAGGATGACACCGTGCCGATGAGCATTGCGGCGCACATCCCTGCATATTTGTTCAATAAGAGGTCGCCTTTTTCAAGCGGAATGTCTAATTTCTCGCGCGGATTCTCGCTTAGGACAGAGATCCAGCCCGGAATCGTGGCGGGCGGGGGCATAATCGGTTATCTTAGAAGGGTAATTGGCTTTTAGCTGACGACACAGCTATCTTTATATTCTTTGCATACCCACTACTTTCAGCTATAATTTCGTGAATTCGGGGGAATTCATCAGGGCCGCTGTGGAGGAGAGGGGCATGTCAGCAGGTATTGGGGTAGGATGCGCTACAAATCACCTTTAATCGTTTCGATTTTTGTAATACTTTTGCTAATCTCCTCAGTCTCAGCAGCGCTAACCAGCAACCCGAAAAACTCACTCATCTCAAATGCGGTGATCGACGTCGGGCAGATCTCGGTGTTCAATGCAATAATAACTGGTGGAGTCAAGGGTTACACCTCGAACTGGTTCTACATTGTGCCGTCAACCGCGACAAACATCGTCAGCGGAAATCTCCCGCAAAGGACCGTAGGAATCACCCCCCCACAAAACAATCTTATCTTCATCTTCAACGCCGTCTCCCCGACCCAGCTCAACGTGCAGACGGGAACGAATGTCGTCCAGAAAATACTCATCTCTACAAACGCGATTTACGGTTCCTACAGGGCAAACTTTATCGTCGGATCCCCCAATCTCATCACCCTCAACACCCTAAAGGAACTCTCCATAAACACGCTCACCATCAATCCCGCATACACCGCCACCTCGGTGGTTGCATCAAATGCGGTCGTGGACTGGGGCCAGTCGGAGACCTTCACATTCACCTGGA
>JAGWHN010000019.1 GCA_028866785.1 Microcaldota archaeon | reverse complement strand
GCACCCGACTGCAAAAGCACTTTAAGTAACCTTTTCAGTACACATATTGTTGTTATAAAAGTATTTAAAGCTTACAGATTTTGTACGGCATGAGGAGTAAAAAGAACCAAATGAAAATTAAGAATTCTCTACCTTCTTAATAATTTTACTTGCCCAAAAGTTTAGTAGCGGATCGTTCCCAATACGTGAATTAGACCAAATGGCTTCCACTTTCGCAGGTTTGATTTCAGTTTTTCTTGATTTTTCCATTATTCTTTTTGCCATATAATTCACCATCATTAACCCAATATCTAAGTATATGCTTATCAGCACTCTCTAGGACGTATTTACCCAACATATCTCTAAACGCATCCCATAGCTCTGCATATTCTGTATTTGGTACAACATTCAAGTTTATGCTTTTGGCTTCGTCAAAATGAATCACATCACTATGTGTATAGAAACCTGTTACAAGTTTATTTGCAATTCTTTCAACATCATCTTTTTTATAATTTGCATTCTCTAATATTTCACGGATATATTTCTTCATTAATTGAATATTTGAAATGGCCTTATCCAATTCAATAGCATCGTATTTTTGAGCCAATATTTTATAACTATAAGGCGCATCTTTCTCCGAAGTAGTTTCAAAGTACTGGGTTATTGTTTCGAAACCACGCACAACGTTATTAACAGACTTATCTCCTGTCTGGGGGTCTAAAGGAGTAATTTGGCTCATCATACCCATTACAATTTTGTTACCAGTAAGTGCGACCAAAGTTCCTCCACTTGCGGCAATGTGGGGAACAAATACGATAATATTCTTGAAACTTTTCCTAAGAGCCCTCGTTACTTTGTAAGAGGATGTGACCAATCCACCAGGACTATTAATCAACAAATATAAAGTGCAGTCGTTAGATCTCTTCTTTTTAATCTGTTCTAATACAGACTCAATTCCGAATTCTTCAGAAAGGCCTATACTTGCAGTTGCAACTCTAGAAGGGCTGATTTTAACACCTACATAGGGTGCAATCATTGATAGAAAAACATCTCCTTTTTTAGAATTTTTTGCAAAATGTTCAAGAAGTTCAATATCTTCTTCTTGTGCAACGTCTAAAACTTTCTTTAGACTTTCATTTATTTTTACCATATTGTTTTGTCCCGATTATAAATATATATTACTTTCCCTTAAGAAGGTCATTTGTCGTCTAATTTACGAACTTAATTTTTGATAATATTTTAAATAGTGGAATTATTTTAAAAGAACCTTAATCCACTATTCATGCTCAATAAAATCAGTGCTGCGTTATTACTTGATCGCAGCCTGGCGTCGCGCCAATCTGGCCGCTTATTATCAGTTTTAGATAGCCAATTAGTGGGAAGTTAGTTAGAACGTAGCCAATTACTGTGCTCTGAGCGGCGGGATAGTTTCCAAATTGAAGGTCGAGCGCTGGGTTGTTGTCCCCTCTTGTGAGCGTGTAGTAGGTTCCGTTCACCGCGAGTACTGCGACAAGCCTGTGTATTATTGCCCCACTAAATGAATCCTGAGGCGTTGTTGCATAGACCACAATTGGGTTTGTGAAGTTCTCTTTGATAGTTGTGTTTGCGATTTCTATCGAGGAGGTCTGAATGTTGGTGTAGTTTATGTTTCCAACATTTAGTGTTCCAAGCGAATAGTTGTACTTTATTAGATTGCTAGAAGGGTTTTGCCCGACGTAGCACTGCCTTAGGTTTTGCGGCTGGTTTAGGTAATCGAACTTTGTTATGCACTCGGTGTTGTAGAGCGCAATAGTGTACTTTGAGTTGTCGCCGTTTGGAAGCACGCTGCTTATGTTTGACTTATTGTTGTTGAAGTATGCATAGTAGGCGAGGAACTCGCTGTTTATGTTGCCTTCAAAGCTCTGGAACTGCTGTGCGGAAATATTAACGACGGGTACATTGCTTCTTGAAGCAAGGAAGCTTGAGAAGTTTGAAATTCCGTGAAGGATTACCATGTCACCCTTTTGCAAAACAGGAAGCATGCTGCAGCTTGCGACTGCGTTGATTGGAGAGGATGTCTGCAGGACAAAAATGAGTATAAGCCAAATCGCTATTGCGGCGCCGATGTATATTGCAAGCTCTTTTGCAATCTCTGTTATTCCCGTAGTGCTTGCCTCCTCCTTTACCTCCTTTGCGATTAGCACAAGTATGATTACAATGATGAGAAATGCCCCAAGGCCGAGATAAATGCTATTGTCTAATGAGTAGCCAATTATGAGTGCTATAAGAAGGAGGTATAGCGGCCAGAGCGCCATTGGTTTTGGCTTTGGCTTTTCCTTCTTTGGCGGGGCTCGAATCTTCCTTGGCACCTTATGCACCCTGCACCGAAGGAGCTGCCGCCTGCTGCTTTGCTACATTTGCGACCTGAAGGCCAACCGCCCTTGACTCTCCCTCCATCTTTGCTACGCCAATTGCGGTGTCGGCATTCACGATGAGAGAGTCGTTGTGGCTGACCACCACGAACTGCGAATTCTGGCTCATCTCCTTGATAAGGTGGGAGAGCTTCTTTGAGTTCTCCTTGTCAAGCGCAGAATCTACCTCGTCAAATATGTAAAGCGACGAAGGCTTGTGCATGTGGATTGAGAAGAGAAGCATGAGCATCACAAGTGACTTTTCCCCGCCGGATAGGGAGTTTTCCCTCTTTGTCGTCTTTCCATCGACCATCTTGATGTGAAGTCCGGACTCGAATGGATTCTTCGGGTCCTCGAGCTCAATCGATGCCTTTCCTGGGAAAATATAGTTGTAGAGCTTTGTGAAGTTCACATTCACAATCTCGAATGTCTCCATGAATATCTTGAGCTTCTTTGAGTCAATCTCCTCGATCATCTTTAGAACCGCCTCTTTTTCGACCATCAAGGTCTCGAGCCTTCCGTTCGCCTCCTCCGCATCCTTCTTCTTAATTTCATAGATCTCCGGAGCCTTCAGGTTCACGTTGCCGAGCTGCTCAATCTTAACCGATGTGACGCTTGCCTCGCGCTCCATTTCCTCGACGCTTGACTTTAGCCTCTCGAAGTTTGTCTGCGCGTATGAGGCGAGTTCCGCCTGAATGTCCGAGAGCCTCATCTCAAGCTGCCCTATCTTCACCTTGAAGTCGTTTATCTGCCTATCAAGGTCGTCGCGCTCGTATATCCTCTTGCCCCTTTCGGCGTTTAGCTTTGCAAGCTTTGCCTCAATGTCCTGGACCTTCTCGTAAGTCTCCTTTCCTGAGGCGCTTGAGTTCTTGATCTTCTCCTCAAGTGTGTGCCTGCTTGTTTCAAGCGCAATCCTTGTCGCGTGCTTGTCCTTGTTGTCCGCCTTCAGCTCCTCTATTGCCTTGGTCGTCTTGTCTATTGAAGCCTCTATCTCCTTTCTCCTTTTCTCCGACATCTCGCTTTGCGTGACAAGCTGCCCTCTTTTCACCTGAACCTCCTGCAGCTCTGTTCTCATCTTGTTTAGCTTCTCCTTCTCCTCCTTGCTCATTCCATGCTTTGACGCAGCCTTTGCAGCTTGCTCCATCTTTGTGAAAAGATCGCTCGCCTCGCTCCTTGCGCCCTCAAGGTCCGCGACTATTTTCTCCTTCTTCTCATGGTTGCGGCTGATCTGGGCCTCGAGCTCCTTGAGCTTTGAATCATATGACTTGACAGTGCTCTGCAGCTTCTTGAGCTCTGCTTCCTCCTCCTCTATCTGCTCACCAAAGCTTGACGAAGTTGAAGAGATCTTTGCCTCCTCAAGGTCGCACATCGCGATCTCCTTCCTTGCCTTCATTGTGCTTTCGGAGAGCAGCTTTGCCTCCACTGAGAGCTTCTCCTTTGCAGCTGAGAGCTCCTTGAGCTGGTTCTCGATTGATGCAAGGGAGAGCCTCTTTTTTGCGGAACCTCCGGAGAGTATTCCCGACTGCTCCACCAGCTCCCCGCTTAGCGTTACGTATCTGTGCTTTCCGACTCCGACACTCTTTGAGTCCTCAACCCTGTCGATTATGTAGGTGTTGCTGAATACATACTCAAAGACCTTTGAGTACTTTGAATCAAACTTTAGCATGTCGATTACTGCGGAGAGATTCTGCTCCTTCTTTCTCTCCCTGTCAAATGAGAGGTCCTTGATTGGAATGAATGTTGCCCTGCCCAGGTCGTTTTTCTTTAGGAAGCCTATTACCTTTGATGCGGACTCAATGGACTCGACCACGAAGTAATCGAATCTTCCTCCCGCGCTTGCCTCGATAGCCATTGCATATTCAGATCCGTAAGTGCAAAGCTGCGAGACCCTTCCGTAGAAGCCGTCCTTTGCGTCAAAGTTGTTTGCGAGCTTCTCGTTTATCGCGCTCTCCCTTGATCCGGACATCGCGCGCTGCTCCTTTAGGCTAAGCGTCTTTGTGTCTATGTTTCCGATTTCGGCGATTATCTCCCTTGACCTTGCCTCGCCCTTTGATATCTGCGCCTCAAGCTTCTCCGCTGTCTTTGCAATAGCGTCAACCTTCTGTGCAATCTCATTTTTCATGTAGAGCTTCTCCTTTATCTGTGATTCGAGAAGCTCCTTTCTTGAGGATAGCTCCACATTTGAGTTTCTTGTCGCGGATAGGTCTGCCTGAAGCGCCGAGATTATCTCTTGTATTGAGCTGAACTCGTGCTCGAGCTTTCCTATTTGAACATTGATTGTGGCAAGCTTGTTGTCGTGCGACTCTTCCTTCCCGCTCTCCTTTAGGTCGTTGAAGAAAGGCTCAAGCTCCAATATCCTCTTTTGGTAAACTGCAATTTCCTCCTTGTTTGCGCCAATGACCTTCTTTATCTCCTCGATCTCCTCTTTCATCGTCTTTGTCTCAGCTGTCTTTTCCTGGATTGATCTCTCGTTGTTTTGGAGGTTGACCTCGATTACCGAGAGCTCCTTGTTTATGCTCTCAAGCTTCTTGTTCTCCTCCGATGCGGAGACTGTAGTCTCGCTGAGCGCCTTGGTAAGTGATTGCCTGTCCGAAGTGAGTTTGTTGACGGATTCGGAAAGTTCCGCGAGCTCCGCGGCAAACTTCTGCTTCCTTGCGTCGATTGTTGCGCTCTCTTTAGAGTATTTATCGTAATTTCCCTTGATCTCCTGCTCCCTTGCGACAAGTATGTTGTATTTTAGCAGCCTTAGCCTTCCATTCAGCGCAGAGTAGCTCTCCGCAGCCTCCTTCTCCTTCTCAAGCTCCTTTAGGTACCCGAGCCTCTCGTTAAGTATTGCATGAACCTCCCCGCTCTTTGCATTTACCTTCTCAAGCTCGCGGAGCGATTCCTTCTTTTTCTCCTCAAACTCCGTGATTCCCGAGGCGATGTCGATTAGCTCCCTTCGCTCCTTTGGATTGAGGTCCATCATCCGCATTATCTCTCCCTGCGTGATGGTGTTTGTCTCGTCGATGTTCATCTTGTGGGACTTTAGGATCTCAAGGACCTCGTGCCTTGTCATTGTTTTTCCATTTACCTTGAATTGGCTTTTGCCGTCGGCTCTTGCGATCCTGACGACTTCAAGGTTGTCATCTCCGCCAAAAGTTGCCTTGACATGAGTAGTTGCAAGAGTCCCCGCCTTTGCCTTTCCGCCTCCTGCGTTGATTAGAAGGTCTAGCTTGTCGACTCTCATTCGCCTAAGGGAGCTCTCGCCAAGAGAAAATAGAAGCGCGTCGCAGATGTTGCTCTTTCCCGAGCCGTTCGGGCCGACGATGCATGTGAAACCCTTGCTGAAAAGTAGGTCCGCAGTCTTGAAGGACTTGAATTTACTCAAGCTCAGACTTTTGAGGTAAAGCATCAGTACACCGGTCGCAATAGTAATTGCGATGAAAGCCTTTTAAACGTTTTTACGAGAATACTACGTCGTCTTTTTGCCCATCAGGTGGACGGAGATGTACGCCTGCATGCTAGCCCCGGTCGCAATCCCGACCAGCCTGCCCCTTTCCACGACCGCGACCGCCTCGGAGTCGGAGCTCTGCATCTTGCCAAGCGTCTCGACCACGCCCAGCTTTGGGCTGACCTGGGGGATTTGGACAGAGATGTCACGCACCAGCTTCCCGCTCGGATCCTTTAGCTTCCTTAGGATGTTGACAAGCAGGTATTTCTGGCCGATTTTTGTTATGACTATGTGCTTTCGCCTTGCCTTTATCAGCCTGTATAGCGCGCCAAGGCCCATCTGCGAATTTACAAGCAGATAGTCCCTGGTTATCGTGTCGCTTGCGACAAGCCCCTCGGTTTCTTTCCTGAGTATGACATTTTGTTCCTCCCCCTGCGCGCCGCCGTAGAGGAACATGATTATTATGAAGTTCCAAAAGGCGATGAACTCTCTGTAGTCAAGGGAGTAGGAGTTTGCAAACGCCACGAATGCAAGGGTGATTAGTATTATAAGGCCCATTAGGTACTTGCTGATCTTGACGGTTAGCATGGTCGCGCTGTAGTAGTCCCTTGTCCTTTGCAGGTAGCTCCTAAAGACCCTGCCCCCGTCCATAGGGAATGCGGGGAGTATGTTGAAGACGCCCATGAAGATGTTGAGCTCAAAGAGGCTCTGCGCAAGGAGGGTGATGGGCCCCGGAGGGGTTATGGTCGAGATTGCGCCGAAGACAAATCCCAAAAACAGGCTCATCACCGGACCGGCAAGCGCGATGTTTAGCTCGAGCTTCGGGTCTATCTTCACGTCATCAATTATCGATGCGCCGCCGATTGGCAACAGGACTATCTTCTTCACGCTTATCCTGTTTCTTCTCGCTGTCACCGAGTGCGCAAGCTCATGGATCAAGACGCAGACGAACAGGAGAAGTATCACCAAGAAGAAAAAGGTCCCGATCAAAAGCGAAAATAGCAGCAGCAGGATGAATGTCCAGTGGAGCTCTATGCTTATTCCGTCAAACTTTCCTATGCTTGGGGAGGTTAGATTCACGCAAGACCCTTTGATATATTAAAAAGCGTGGATTAAGTATTTATAGGGTGTTTGAGCTGAAAAGGGAGCCGCTGTTTCTAAAGGGAAAGCCTGCAATGTTTCTAAAGGCAGAGCAAACAGTAGTGATTGGTGACGTGCACATAGGGGTTGAATCAAAATATGTGGAGCAGGGGATACACTTCCCTAACGCCGCGCAGAGGGTCGCATCGCAGATAAATGAGATTTGCAGGGAAACAAAGGCAAAGAGGGTTGTGTTTTTAGGGGACATAAAGGAGAGGATTGGATTTATGACCCCGGAAGAGAAGATGGTGCTCTACGGATTCTTCAGGAGAATAGAGTGCGAGGAGATAGTGGTCACAAGGGGGAACCACGATGCAAGGCTTGGGGAGCTCCTCGAGGGCTTTGAGAAAAAAGTGGAGATAGTCAAGGAATTCTTGGTTGGGGATTTTGCACTTATGCATGGCAATGCGCTGCCAAGCAGGGAGGCAATGCGAAAAAGGTTCATAGTGACAGGGCATGTTCATCCCGCGCTCAGGGGATTTGAACAGATAGAGAAGATCTGGATGATTGCGGATGCGGGAAAGTGGGCAAGGATTGATTATCCAGATTGCAACAAGAAAATAAAGCTGGTTATTGCGCCAGCATTCAGCGACCTGGTCCTGGGAAGTGGAATTGACGAGACCACAAAAAGGAGAATGCCGATGCTGAAAAATGATCTATTTGAGTTTGGTAGCGCTCGCGTTTACAATTTGGATGGCAAGCTGCTTGGGAGGGCAGGAAAATTAATTTAGCCTGCTTGAAATTGCGCTTGCGTCAA
The DNA here is from genome assembly GCA_028866785.1 of Microcaldota archaeon. The sequence goes on along the minus strand of JAGWHN010000019.1, from coordinate 7,930 downwards.
GGAGCTCCCTTTGCGTGATGCCAAGATGCTCGACCGCGTCAGATATCCTGAGCTTTTGGTTTTTCTTTATCCACTCCGGCAGCCTCTTTATCACATGATGCTTGTACTCGCTCTCCTGAAGATCGAAGGTCCTCACCGCGGAGATCACCCTTCCGACCCCGGTCTCCTTTGAGCTGTCCGGAAGCCTTGCCTCAAGCTCGTTGAGCCAGTAGGGGATCTTCTCATCGATTATCTGTTGCCTAAATGGCGCGAGCGCCTTCTTATCGATGCCGAAATCTAATACCGCCTGCGAGATGTAGAAAATGTCATCGGTCTGCTTGAGCCAGTGGGGAATTGTGGCGATTGCCTGCGCCTTTACCTCCGCCTCCACGTTTAGTTCTACGGACGCCTTTCGCGACCTTAGTATGAAGCCGGAGTTTAGCCATCCTTGTGTCATCGACTCCTTTGCAATCAGGCCGAGCTTTGAGCGGAACTTTTGGGGCACATCAAAGAGGTCCATCGCAATCCCCATCCTGTCGATCTCCCCCTCCTTGAGCCACTTTGGCAGAACCGCAATAACGTCAGGCTGGAATTGGAAGAGCTCCTGATTGCTTATCTTCAGGATTGGGACCAGGGTCTGGATTCGATATACATCCTGCTCACTTATCCACCTTGGGATCATTGAGAGCGCAAGGTGCTTGAGCGTGGATATCTCGCCGCGATCAAGATTGTTTTGCTTTATCTCCTCCGCAGCGCTGTAGACATTGTTGTCCGAAAGTAGGGAAAATATCTTGACGAAGCTTTGCGTTGGGCTCTTTACCTGCATTCAACCGATTTGGATTGGCTTTGCCCCTTTAAAACGATTCCTGTATATACGTCCAAAGGCAAAGTGCAAGGCGGCTAAGCTAGTTGAAATCAAAAAATTCCAAACGCCTAGGATTAAATTGGGTTTGGCTTGAACCTCTCCTTTGCGTCCGCAATCTCTGCGTTCACCGCAGTCTGCCACGCCTTGAAGGAGCTCGTGTCCTTTGGATAGTTCGCATAGAGCTCGTTTAGCTTCTTCATCTTTGAGATCACGAATCTCAGGTTGTTGAAGGCGTTAACGTTTGCGACTCCGTGGATTATCTTCGTGAGCATGCTCGACATCGAAAGCTCTGGGACAAGCCCGTAGCTGATCTGGATCGCCTCCTCCTTTGTCAGGAAGTGCGCCATCCCGTAGTTGATGAGGTCGTTGTTCATTGACTGCAGGTAGATCCTGAACACCTCGAGCCCTGCGGTCTTGTTTCCGTAGGCCTCGTTGTACTTCATGTTGTACTTCCAGAGGTGGTCCATTGAGGTCTTGTTCTCCTGCACCGCCTCTGCCGCCATCTGTCCTGCGAGTATTCCGGAGACGAGCGCTGGGCCGATTCCCCCCGCGCTGATCGGGTTTGGCATTGCCATGCAGTCTCCTGCGCCGATGTAATTATTGTAAACAAGGCAGTCTAGCTGTCTCCTCACGGTGACGGACCAGTAGCCCTTGCCGTTCTTGTGCTCATCGTTGAGTTTTGTGTTCTTCACGATTGGGTTCCAATCGATGTACTGATCGATGAGCGTGTGAAGCGTGTCCTTCTTCCCGAGCTTTGCGTTTCTTATGTCGATACTGTGCTTTTCCACTCCAAGCCCGATGTTCACCTTTGCCCCTCTCTTTGGGAAGACCCATCCGTATCCTCCTGGCGCTAGCTGCTGGTTTAGGTGGATGAGGCAGTTCTTTGGATCGTAATAGTTGAGATCCTCTCTTGTTGGCTCGAAGTCAACGATGTATCTTCCTGTTGATTCGATGTCATCGATGCTGACGTCCTTTTGTATGTATTCGTGAGCTGCCGCAGGAAGCCTTCTCCTAAGCATGCTTGCGATTCCAAGAGCGTCAACAATAATCTTTCCGTGGACCTTGTACTGCTCCTTGTTGTGGTCCCTTCCAAAAATTCCGACCAGGTTGTTTCCCTCAATTATCGGGCCCTCAACCTCGTGTCCTGTAACATACTCTGCTCCGCTTTTTACTGCGATGTCTCGAAGCTTCTTTGCAAACTTCGGCCTGTCAAGCACGTACCCTTCGCCGTCGAAGGCAATCTTGTTCTTGAAGTCAGGGCTGATTGCGTATACGCCGTCAACCTTGAGCTCAAGCTCAGGCTCTCCAAATGAGTAGTTAAGCTCGTCCTTGATGAAATCGGTGTGGGACTTTGCGACCGCGTCTCCGCAGACCCATCCCCAGTTTGTCTTCTTCCCCGGCTCCTCTTCAGTGTTCCTGTCGATCAGAAGTACCTTTGCGCCAGCCTTTGAGGCTGCTGCCGCTGCGAGCGTGCCCGCCAAACCTGCCCCCGCAACTATAACATCATAAGAGCTCTCCATTTAATTCACGATTGTGTTTAAGACCTGATAACTACGATTGGGATTACGCCATCATTGAACTCGAGCTTTGCAAGATCCAGAGGATTTGACATCCCTTCCGGAACCTTGACTAGAGGCGGAGCCCCGTATGCAAGCTGAAGCGCCCTTGCGCCGATTATTCTGGCTGTCTCGAATTTGTTGTAGTCTATGATAGCACCTAATATTAATCAAAATCTAACCCTCAAGAAGCTATTAACTTTTGGTCTGTGGCTTCGTCTCTGGATTAGTTGTAGTATAGTATGGTAGCAAAACCTTTTTAAGGATTATTTTATGCGCGCAACTTCGGCTCCCTGAACTCGTTTTTATCATATTTTTGGTAGAAAATGGGCGAAAAACGTGCCGCCGAGAGCGTTTTATAAATATTCAGGTCGATATACTATCGGGAGTGAAAGGTGGGAGAGGAGATCAACGACATAAAGGAGATACTCGGGCCTAATGAGAAGATAGAGGCCGAGGCGACCCAGAGAAGGTGGGGCCCGGGAGGAGAGCTGATGACTCCGATCACGATCATCGCGACCGACAGCAAGCTGATTGTAATAAACCGCACCAAGATGGGCATGAAGAAGGACTATGAGATAGTCCAGTACGGAAACATCGTGAGCGCGAAGCTGATCAACGGGTTCATCTCCGCATCAATAATAATCAGGGTGAGGGGATACAAGATAAGCTCAACGGACGAGATTAGCGGCTTCATCACAAAGGACGCAAAACCCCTGATCGACTACATCAACAGAAAGATTGGCAGCGCGCCAAGCGCCCCTGGAGTCGTATCAAGCGGGCCTGTTGCGGGGGCAGCCCCGGCGACTGCAGCATCCGCCAATCAGATGGGAGTTCCTCTTAGGACTGATCCCGACCACATATTCTGCCCGCACTGCGGCGCAAAGAACCTCAAGAACTCAAAGTTCTGCAGCACGTGCGGAAAGGCGATAGTGCTCGCAAAGTAGGCTTACCTGATTGGAGCGTAGTCATCCTTTGACTTCCTGAAGAATTTGTAGCGCACCATGTTTCCGAAGTGGTACGTGAAGTACTTTAGTATCCCCCACGCGGCGACCCTCCTTACGCTCGCGGAGACGGATGCGCCCTGGAGGAACGCTATCTCCCCATATTTTGCAATCCTGAGTGAGAGGTCGTAATCCTCGTAGGTTATCAGGTGCTCATCAAAGCCGCGTACCTTGTCGAAAATCGATTTTCTGACAGCAAAGTTTGAGCCGATGATCGAGGCCCTCCCGAACACTATGCTCACCTTGACAAATATTTCGGAGACAAACGCGTAGCCGAGCTTTGTGAGCTCGTCTGTTTTCTCAAGGGCGAAAATCGGTCCCGTTGCGGCTATTATTTTCGGGTCCTTGAAGGCTTTGGAGTATACCTTGAGCAGATCACTTGAGGGGCGCGTGTCCGCGTCAATGAAGACGAGTATCTTTCCCCTTGCGATTTTTGCGCCAGCATTTCTTCCCGCGCCAATTCCTGCCTTCTTTACGACCACAACTTTTGCGCCGTTCTTCTTTGCAATCTGTCTTGTCCTGTCGGTGCTCTCCTTGTCGGAGACGATGACCTCAAAGTCCCTAAAGGATTGCTGTTTTAGCCCCCGGAAAACATTTAGCAGGTACTTCTCTTCGTTGAGGGTCGGGATCACTATGCTGATTAAGGGCAAGATAACACTTATTTTGTATTTCTAGTTGGGAAATGCTAATTAAAAAGAATGATGGTCAATTGTGTTTGGGATTTTGCGGTGCGCCTAATTTGACTTTTTTATTGCTTTGTCTGCAAGCAGGAATAGGGCAAAGTAGCAGACCAGTGCGGCCATGAATCCCATGCTCATTGTGAAAGAAAAGAGATTGCTTTGAAATCCGGAGAGCAAAAACTCATATCCTGAAGTATAGGCGCTTAAAATGGAGAGGAATCCTATCCCTGCGATTGCAATAATCGTCTTTGACTTATTTCGCACAGCACCAATTAGTATCCAAATTGAGCCCAAAAGCAGTCCGAAACCGACAATGAAATGCGCAAGTAGGTACGGGGTTGAGAAGATTGCATTGAAATACGCCTGGTCGGCAGAGCCTGCAGGGATAGTAGGAAAGGGAACAAACAGGTTTAACGTCATCCCCAAGATAAACTGTACGACAAGGAAAAATAGAATTGCAATAAAATCTATCCGAAATGATCTTTTTCCGAACAGTTCCTTGAAGAACGCCATGACAACACCTTAGCTTGATATGCAGGGGGAGAGATTTGAACTCTCGCATCCACTAAAAGAAACGGGTCCTAAGCCCGTCGCATTTGGCCAGACTCTGCCACCCCTGCGCGATACGAGATTTTATCGCCCGCTCATCTATTTATACTTTTATTTCGTTAGTAAATCAGTGATTTCCTGCTCAGCTCAAAGTACGTAAGGGAGAACCTTGATGCGATAAAAGCGAGCATGCAAAAGCGCCACTGGGACTACGATTTCGACAAGATCCTCGCATTTGACGAGGAGTGGAGGGGGCTTAAGACCTCAACGCAGGAGCTGCAGACAAAAAAGAACAGGGCAAGCCTTGCAATCTCCCAGTTCAAGAAAGAGAAAAATGAGGAGGAGGCAAAGAAGGCGATCGCTGAGCTTGCCGACGTAAAAAAGCACATCGAGGAGAAGGAGGGTGCAATCGCGACCATCGAGGAGCAGCTAAACAAGCTGCTTTGGAACATGCCAAACATCCTGCACGGTTCTGTCCCTTACGGAAAGGATGACACTGAAAACATAATCGTGAAGAAATTCCTTGAGCCAACAAAGAAGGAGGGAAAGGGGCATGAGGAGCTCCTCACCGCGCTTGGATTGCTTGACATCGAAAGGGCCGCAAAGACTGCGGGATCAAGGTTCTACTACCTCAAGGGAGACATGGTATTGCTCGAGCAGTCTCTGCTTAGATACTCACTTGACATACTTGACAAGAAGGGATTCGTCCCGATTGAGCCGCCTTACATGATGAGGGAGGCAATGTACAAGGGAGTAACAGCCCTTGGGGACTTTGAGGAGGTGCTCTACAAGGTTGGAGGCGGAGAGGACAATGAAAACCTCAAGCTTATTGCGACCTCAGAGCACCCGATTGCGGCAATGTACAGCGATGAGGTGCTGGAGAAGGCAAAGCTGCCGCTAAAGTACGCGGGAATCAGCCCGTGCTTTAGAATGGAAGCTGGAACTCATGGAAAAGACACAAAGGGAATCTTCAGGGTCCACCAATTCAACAAGATAGAGCAGTTTGCATTCGCGCGCCAGGAGGACTCCTGGGCACTCTTTGAGGAGATGCAAAGAAATGTGGAGCAAATCTTCGAGGGGCTTCAGATACCGTTTAGAATCGTTAATGTTTGCACCGGTGATATAGGGATCGTTGCGGCAAAGAAGTACGACCTCGAGGCATGGCTCCCGACTCAGGGCAAATATAGGGAAATGAGCTCCTGCTCCAACTGCACTGATTGGCAGTCAATGAGGCTTAACATAAAGTACGATGACGCGGAGGAGAGAAAGTATGTCCACACAATCAACTCCACCGCAATAGCCACCACAAGGGCCATGGTTGCGATAGTCGAGAACTATGCAAACTCTGATGGCACGATAACTGTTCCTGAAGTTCTAGTTCCCTACATGAACAAGCGAAAGATAGGGTAGGAGTTACTTATTACGCTGTTTTACGACCTTTCTAATTGAACTCTTGGCAGGGGCAGGTTTTGCCTCCCTTCCCGCTAAGTTGATGGAGTATTTCAACAGGGAGTCATCAAATGCAATAAGCACTTTGACCAGTTCGTTTTCGCTATTAAGCCTAAACATCTCCTGCTTTCCAACTTTTCTGACTTTCACTACAATCCCCTTATACAAAAGATGCGGCCATATCTTCTCTAGGGTATTCCAAGAGACATTGCTGCTTTCAGCTATCTCTTTTTTAGAGTAGTCAAGCTCTCTACTTTCTAGTAAAAAATCCAAAACTTTTAATAATGGCGAGTCGCCTAATAATTGTAGAAATAAGGAATTTTCCGTTTCTATGCTTTCCATTTTATCTATAGTATTTATGTTATGAGAATATTTAAATATTTGATGGATTTGGACATAATATATGAAAATGTGAAAAAATGAAATTAACCCCCGAACAATATTCCGGAATACGCCTTAAGATACTAAGGAATCTTGTAAGGCACAATATTTGGGGAGCGAGACACAATTCGTATGAGTTGATGCAAAAGGGTTTACCAAAGCATTTGAGGGGTTTTGGCAAAGAGGTAACAGATAATTTGATCAGGGAAGGCATTTTGCTTTCACATCCGACATCTTATGGATTGCAGATATCCTTAAATCCTGAAAGAGCTAAAGAAATTAAGGAGATTTTAGAAGTGTAAGAGCATGAAGAATGAATACAGCTTGATGAAGGAGGTGAAGCAGCTCCGCGCCATTAGGGGTCAGGGAACCGAGCTCATCACAGTCTATATCGCATCAGGCTATCCTATCTTTGAGACAATGGGGAAGCTAAGGGAAGAGCTCAACCAGTCCTCAAACATCAAGTCAAAGCAGACAAGGACCAATGTCACCTCAGCTATTGAAAAGATCCTCTCATACCTTAAGCTCTTCAGGGAGACGCCAAAGAATGGGCTTGCCATTTACTGCGGAAACATCTCTGACATTCCTGGAAGGGAGTCGATTGAGCTCTTCTCGATTGAGCCTCCGCTACCGCTCAAGGTGAACATGTATCGATGTGACTCTGACTTCATGCTCGAGCCGATCGAGGACATGATTGAGGCAAAGGATATGTACTGCCTCGTGGTCATGGACGGGCGAGATGCAACAGTTGCAACCCTCAAGGGCCCGCAGATAAGGATTGTTCGAAGGCTCCACTCCATGGCGCACGCCAAGGTCAGGAAGGGAGGGCAATCTGCAAGGAGATTCGAAAGGCTCAGGGAAGAGGGGATAGAGGACTTCCACAAGAGGATTGGGGAGGCGGTAAACGAGGTATTCAAGCAGAGCGACTTCAAGATCAAGGGATTGCTCGTAGGCGGGCCTGGGCCGGCCAAGGAGGGCTTTGCAAAGTCAGACACGCTAAACTACCAGATAAAGGCGCTGGGCGTCTTTAACACAGGCTACACGGACGAGTTCGGGCTCCACGAGCTGGTAGAGCAGGCAAAGGAGGTGCTGCTAGAGCAGGAGGCCTCCAAGGAGCGCGTCGTAATCGAGAGGTTCATGCAGGAGATTGCAAGGGGAGGGCTTGCGGTATACGGCTTTGGGGACACGATGAAGGCAACCGCCAGCAAGAAGGCAGACAGGTTAATAATAAACAAGGAGCTTGACCTGGTGGAGGAGATAAGGAAGAACAACTCCTCAAACAAGATGCTGATGATCGTGTTCAGGAAGATAGGGAAGCTTGAGCACCCGCTCTATGTGGATGACCTGACTCCAGAGATCGCCTCTCCCGCAGGAATGAAGGAGACGATTGATGAAATAAACGGGATGTCGAGCGCAAGCGTAACGGAGAACAACGTCCTGTACAAGAGGCTGGTTGCAATGGTCCCA
>JAGWHN010000018.1 GCA_028866785.1 Microcaldota archaeon | reverse complement strand
CTTCAAGAAAGAGATTGACAAACTCAGGCTCTCAACTTCGCGGCTCAAGGATTACATTGGACTAGACCAACTTCTGGTCGAGAGCGAGGCAAAGCTTAGAAAGTTCAAGGAGGAGGCTGAGATCGCAAAGCAGCACAGCGAGGCTCTAAAGAAGAGCTACGAGGCCCTCACGCTCAAAATCTCGCAGATTAGTTCAAGCAAGGACAAAATAGACCAATTTGAGAGCTACAAAAGGCAATCAAAGGAGTTTGAGGGGCACTCATCAAAGAAGTCCGCGGAACTCTCCCTTATTGTTGTTGATGAAAGCGCGGTCGAGAAGATGCAAAAGGAGTTTGTGGAGCTAAGTGCGATGCAAAGCAAGGTCGCAACCGAGATGGTTGCGCACATAAGGTACATCTCGGACAAGCAAAAATTAATTGACGAGAAGAACGAACAGGTCAAGAGAATAAACAAGATAATAGGAGAGATCGGGGAGAAGAAGTCCGCGGTCGACAACCTTGCAAAGTTCAAAAACGCGCTTGAGGAGACCCAGAAGGCAATGCGTGCAAGGCTGGTCGGCTCAATCAACAATGTGATGCAGGGAATCTGGCCAGAGCTCTACCCTTACAACGATTACGGCGCAATAATGCTTGATGCAACTTCAAGCGACTACATACTAAAGGTAAGGACGTCTAGCGGCAAACCTGAAAAATGGGAAATTGTTGAGGGAATAGCAAGCGGCGGGGAGCGAAGCATAGCCTGCCTTGCAATGAGAGTTGCATTTGCGCTCGTTCTCGTCCCAAACTTGAAGTGGATAATTCTTGATGAGCCGACGCACAACATTGACGAGCAGGGAATGTCACGCTTCATAACCGTCTTCAATGAGACACTTCCAAGGATAATAGACCAGATCTTCATCATAACGCACGATGAGCAGCTAAAGCAGGCCTCAAATGCTAAGACTTATCTCCTAACCAGGAACAAGGCCGAAGGCGGAGCTACTGTAGTTCAGGAGCACTGAGTCCAAAATCACAAATTTCTTTGTTGAAAACGAATAATGAGGAGTTTTTATATACAATGAAAATCACAAAGCGTCTGTGGTAGTATGTTCTTGAAGAAACAGGATATGAGTTTCAAAATATCCGCTGAGGGCAGAACTTTAGAGATATTCATATCTAACAAAAAAGTAGAAGCAGACAATTCTGATTCTGTAGTACCAAAAGGCTACAGGAAAATCAGTTTAGAAGAGGGTGCTTTTGCCTGGAGAAATAGCGAAAATTTTAGGAATAATTTGGCAAACGATAATGAGATTTGGACAAATAAGAAAGGTCTGCAAAGTCGTGGATACTATAAAATAGAAACTGATAATACATTCATTCCTTTAGAGACAGAAGACTCTTCAGGAATGCGTGAATATTATAAGTTACCTATAATCGAGAGATCCCATCACTGTGATGGAAATGGTCTTGTGTCGCTGAGCTGGTTTGAGGGGCTTAGTCTCAACGCACAGATTATATCCAACCATTATCTCCAAGTTGCGTATACAAAAATAAGCGAAAATAACGATGCAGAATCTGCTGATAATACAGAACTGCGTCAGAGGGCACAGAGGGAGCTCGAGTTCCTGAACAAGATAATGAAGCCAGAAGCAATAGAGGCAATTTCGGAATTAGTTCGTGTAGGCTAAAAAAATAAACGATTAATTCCTCCTCTCTTTTACTTATGTTTGCGTGCAGTTTGACGCATCGGGCTATCGGAATTAAAGAATATCAATTCCCAGTCCGCGAGGTATGTCCTCGTCCTTCTTCATTGTGCCAAAGATTCCCGGGCTTGTGACTCCTGTGAAGATTGCAATGACGTCAATTCTTCCCTGGTTGTCATTTTCCAGCCTTGCGCCCCATGTGACGCTTGCATTTGGCGAGACGCTAGATGTGAGCATCTCCCCAATCTTGTTTGCTTCTCCAAGGGTCATATCTGGCCCTCCGGTTATGTGCAATAGAACGCCTGTTGCGCCCTCATATTCAACATCAAGCAGCTTGTTTTTGAGCGTGTTCTTCACAACGTCCTCTACCCTATTTCCTCCCTGCCCTGATCCGACGCTGATCATCGCAAGTCCACCAGCTGACATTATTGCCCTAACGTCCGCATAGTCGATGTTGACCATGCTTGGCTGGGTTATTGCCTCAGTTATTCCCCTGACTGCGCGCGATGTTATTTCATCGGCGAGCTTGAATGCCTGCTCTATTTGCAGATTAGGATAAAGATTTACGAGCCTCTGGTTGTCAATTACGATAAGCGTGTCAACGTGCTGCCTTAGCCTCTCAATTCCCTTCTTTGCTGTGTTTAGCCTGCTTCTCTCAAGTGAGAATGGGATTGTTACGATACCGACCACCACTGCTCCGTTCTCCTTTGCGATCCTTGCGACCACAGGAGCTGCGCCGGTTCCAGTTCCTCCTCCCATACCTGCGGTGAGGAAGAGCAAGTTTGTGTCCCTTAGAAGCTCATCAATCTCGCTCCTTGACATCTCTGCTGCCTTCTCTCCCATGTCCGGGAATCCTCCCGCCCCAAGTCCTCTTGTGAGCGAGTAGCCGAGCGCAATCTTTTTTATGACCGGATTTAGTGTAAGAAGCTGCTTGTTGTCTGTGTTGAATGCAAATAGGCTTGCCCCCTTTACGTCCAGGGCGCTGAGTCTTTGGACGGTGTTGTTTCCTCCCCCTCCCACTCCAGCAACAGAGATCCTTGGCTTGAATAGTTCCGCCTCATTTATGTCAAAGTTTGCCATGTTGCCCATATCACTCATCTCAAGCACCACTTAGTTATCGACAAATAGACTAAAATACTTTTCTGTGGACGTAGTGCTACTTTTTGCATTAATTTAGAGTGCAAAAGCGCCTATTTTTTGGCCCCTGTGCCCAGATATTCCTCAAATCCAAAGTCCCTGAGCTCGCTTTCCTGCAGCCTTTTCTTCTCAATCTCCGGAACATAGTTGTTTAAAATCACAACATCCGCGTTCTTCTTTGTCGGCTCCACAAATTTGGTGTACATTGGCTCCCCGACCGTCTTGTAGTAGCCCGCGGTCTGCTCAGTGCTCCACGTGGATCTCTTGAGATCCCTAACCAGTCTTCTCTCAAGCCTCGTTTTGTAGTCCGCCTCCACAAATATCCTGAAATCGCCATGCTTTGCAATGCTTTCCGCCAGCGCAAAGAGCCCCTCCACTATAATTATCTTTGAGGGTTTTACGGTCTCCTCTCCCACAACCGAGCCCCCTTCCGCAAGGAAGCTAAAGATCGGCTTTTTTATCGGGATTCCCTTCTGCAGCAAGCTTAGGTGCTGCGCGAGAAGGTCAAGCTTTTGCGCCTTTGGATGGTCCGGATTTATCTCCTTGTTCGCAAGTATCTCCTTTATCGGAAGCAGGTAATCGTCCATGTTTATCACTCCCGCCTCGCCAAAACTTGCCTTTATCCTAGCACCGACCACCTCCGTTTTTCCAGATCCTGAGCCGCCTGCAATCTGGACTATCACCGTCTCCTTCCTGCGTGCAAGCGTGCGTATCTCCTCTATGCAGCTCTCGACTCCCGCCTCAAGATTGTAAACTTCCTGCGCCATCAAAAAACCTTGCAAATCAGCAAGTAAGTTATGTCAGAATTATATAAATATTCTCACCTTCCAATATTTTTCGGTAGTTAAATGAGCAAAATCAAGGATTCCACTTTAGCAGAGCAGGGCAGGAAGAAGATCGAATGGGCAGAAGGGAGGATGCCGGTTCTAATGAGGCTAAGGGAGATACATTCAAAGGCGCAGAGCCTTGCGGGCATGCGAATCTCCGGATGCCTTCACGTAACAAAGGAGACCGCAGTGCTCGTTGAGACCCTAAAGGCAGCAGGCGCTCAGGTCTCTTGGTCAGGTTGCAATCCGCTCTCAACCCAGGATGACATTGCCGCGGCTCTTGACAAGAACGGAATTGACATTTACGCATGGCGTGGACTCTCATCGGAAGAGTACTACTGGTGCATTGACCAGACTCTTCAAATAAAGCCGCAGCTTACACTTGATGACGGAGCTGACCTTATTTTCATGATTCACGGAAAGCGAACAGAGTACATACCTGGCCTAATCGGCGGAACGGAAGAGACCTCAACCGGGGTTCACAGGATCAGGGCGATGGCAAAGGACGGGCAGCTAAAGTACCCGGTTATTGCGGTCAACGATGCAGAAACAAAGTCTGACTTTGACAACGTTCACGGAACCGGCCAGAGCGCAATTGATGGCGTGATAAGGGCAACAAATGTGCTCATTGCAGGAAAGAATGTGGTTATAGGCGGATACGGACACTGCGGAAGGGGACTTGCGCTTAGGGCTCAGGGACTTGGGGCAAATGTGATTGTCACGGAGATTGATCCGATCTGCGCGCTCAGAGCAAGGATGGAGGGATACAACGTGATGACAATGGACCAGGCAGCAGAGCTTGGCGATATTTTCATAACCGCAACCGGAATGAAGGACGTGATTGTTGAGAGGCACTTTGCAAAGATGAAGAACGGTGCGATCGTCTCAAACGCTGGGCACTTCAACGTGGAAATTGACGTTGCGTCGGCAGAAAAGGTTGCGAAGAGCCACAGGACAATAAGAGACAACAATGAGGAGTACACGCTTAGCAATGGAAACAAGATCTACATCCTTGCAGAAGGAAGACTAGTCAACCTCGCAGCGGCGGAGGGGCATCCAAGCGAGGTGATGGACATGAGCTTTGCAAACCAGTTCATGTCGATAATTAGGCTTGCAAAGGAGGGCAAGTCAATGACTCCAGGAGTCTATGAAATCACAAGGGAGCAGGACCAGCAGGTCGCATCATACAAGCTCGAGAGCCTTGGAATCGGAATCGACAGGCTGACCCCTGATCAGGTAAAGTACGCAAGCAGCTGGAGCGAGGGAACTTGATACTATGCCAAAATATGGATTGCTAACAAGTGCCATATACAATGTAGTAGATGAAGTAAGGGAGTTCAAGAGACTTGGCTTTGATTATGCCGAGATTGGCATAGAGGAGCCCAGGGCAACTCCGCAAATAATAATCAAGCAAAAGCGCGGGATACTAAAGGCCCTAAAGGAATTTGATATTGGCCCAGTCGGACACACTTCTTACTGGGTCAACTTTGGAAGTTCGCATGAGAAGGTGAGGAGGGGCTGGATTGAAGAGGGGAAGGATATGATAAGCGCTGCCGCGGCCTTGAATATCAAATTCCTGAACTTTCATTTCCACGGGGGCTACGGGCAGACGATGCAAACCAAGTTTGGGCAGGAGCTTTTTGTAGGCAATTTCACGGACTCGATGGTTGAGCTTTCTAAATTTGCAAAAACCAAAAATCTCAGATTGATGCTTGAAAATGTTCCTCCCCGCAAATACGGCATGCCTAGCCTAAAAGGATTTAGCAAGGTCATAGAAGGCACCCCGGGACTAATGGTTCACCTTGACATTCCGCACGCATTCATAGAGGGGGGAATGAGGGGAATAGCAGAGTACATTGACCGATTCTCAGATAAGGTCGTGCACCTGCACATGCATGACAATCACGGAAAGCAAGATGAGCATTTGCCGCTGGGAAAGGGTAGCATAAATTTCCCTAAAGTGGCCAAGCTTCTAAAGAAGATAGATTATGATAGTACAATAACCCTAGAGGTCTTCACTTCCAACAAGGATGCAGCAAAGTCAGCTAAATATCTGAAACGCATTTGGGAAGGTAACTAACATGCTAAACAAGAAACTCGCTGAGATCTTTGAGGAGATAGCGGATATGCTAGACCTTGGAGAGAAGGATCTGTTTTTTGAGGTGAGAGCCTACAGGAAGATTGCTCAGACCCTTGAGACGATGCAGGAGGATGTTGAGGAGATATACACAAAAGGTGGCGTGAAGGCGATTGATGACCTGCCTGGCGTTGGGAAGAGCACCGCAGAGCTAATCGAGGAGTACATCAAGACGGGAAAGATGAAAAAATACACTGCCCTGAAGAAAAAGTACCCGATAGACTTCAATGCGATAACAAAAATCCAGGGGATGGGCGCGAGGAAAGCTTTTAAATTATACAAGGCTCTTGGCGTAAAGAACATCGAGGACCTCAAGAAGGCCGTTGAGAAGCACAAGATAAAAGACCTTGAGGGATTTGGGGAAAAGAGCGAGCAGGATATACAAAAAGGCTTAGAGTTCCTTGAGAAGGCGGGAGGGCGGGTCGCAATTGGTATTGCGCTTCCTGTCGCGGAATCGATAATTGCGCAGCTCAAGAGCTCAAAAGTTGTTGAGCAGGCTGTGATTGCGGGATCTGCAAGGAGAATGCGAGAAACAGTTGGTGATCTTGACATACTTGTGATCTCAGAGGACCAGCAAAAAGTGCTTGATTTCATCTCCAAGATGAAGGAGGTTGAGGCGGTGATAGCAAAGGGCCCAACAAAGATTTCCGTAGTCCTAAAGATGGGTCTAAACTGTGATTTTAGGATCATTGAGCGCGACAGCTTCGGCGCTGCTCTCCAGTACTTCACTGGAAGCAAGGACCATGGAGTTCAGGTGAGGCAGATTGCTGTTAAGAAAGGTTACAGTCTAAACGAGTACCAGCTCTCTGACAAGAACGGGAAGAAGGTCGTGAGCCGAACAGAGCAGGAAATCTACAACAAGCTTGGCCTTGACTATGTTGAGCCCGAGATGCGCGAGGCAAGGGGAGAGGTTGAGCTCGCATCATCGCACAAATTACCAAAGCTAATCGAGATCAGTGACATAAAAGGGGATCTGCAGATGCACACCCGCCACACCGATGGCCAAAATACAATTGATGAGATGGCGCAAAAAGGGATCGAGTTGGGCTACGAGTATATCGGAATCACCGACCACTCAAAGAGCGAGTTTCAGGCAAGGGGCATGGACGATAAGCGGTTTGCGAAGTACCTTGAGGAGATAGACGAGGCAAACGAGAAGTTCAAAGGAAGGATAAAGATCCTGAAGAGCGGTGAGGTCGACATACTAAAAGACGGAAGCTTAGATCTTGCCAACAAGACGCTTGACCAGATGGACTATGTGCTCTGCTCGCTGCACTCAAGCTTCCAGCTAGGCAAGGAAGAGCAGACAAAGCGCGTGATAAAGGCTTTCGAAAGCGGCTATGTCAACATCTTTGGGCACCCAACTGCAAGGCTGATAAACCAAAGAGATCCCGTGCAGCTTGACCTTGACAAAATCTTTGAGTCTGCAAAGCAAAATAATGTGGTAATGGAGATAGACTCGATCGTTGACAGGCTCGACTTAAATGATGAGAACATAATCCGCGCAAGGAAGTTCAATCTCAAATTTGCGATAGACACGGACGCCCACCAAAAGTCGAACATGGAGTTCATGAGATACGGGATAGGGACCGCAAGAAGGGGATGGCTCACAAAAGATGATGCGGTAAACACACTGCCCCTTGAAAAATTGATGAAACTATTTCGCTGACTCCCTGTTCCTTTTCAGCTCATCAACAAAATCCTCAATCCAGCACACTGTGGCATATACTTCCCCTCTCTGCTCGTTTGTCAATAGCCTGTGCGTGTCAGCAGAGATCGCCTCTAATCTTTCCTTCATCTCGACCAGCTCTTCAAGCTCCTCAAACTGCGACCTCAGCCTGCCCACGGCCTCGGAGAGCTCCTTTCTTGTTTGGTACGGCAGCTGGTGGTCGTTTGCAAGCTTTCCAAGCTTTGCGCTAACCCTCTCCTGGAGCTCGTACACGTCAACTTTTTCTAGCCTGCTAAACATTTCCCCACTATTTTAGTACCATCCGCGAATCTTCATTGCAGATGCGACCCTGCCCACCGCAATTATGTAAGCTGCCATCCTTGGGTTTATCTTTTGCCCCTTGTCTGCATACTCCTTTTGGGTCGCCATCACGTCCTTGAATGACCTTGTAACAATCACGTCAAGCTTCTGGTCGAACTCCTCCCTTGTCCAGTAGTATCCCTGCTGGTTTTGTATCCACTCAAAGTATGATCCAATCACTCCTCCGGAGTTCACAAGGAAGTCTGGAAGATCAAGAACCCCATTTGCTGAGAGAATCTTGTCCGCCTCAGGTGTAACCGGCCCGTTTGCTAGCTCAAGGAGTATCTTTGGCTTTATCCTTGGCGCATTTCCCTTGTGTATCTGGTTCTCGATTGCGGCAGGTATCAAAATGTCGACCTTCAATTCAAGAAGTTCCTCGTTTGAGACCTTTGTCGCTCCCTTGTACCCCTGCACGCTTCCAGTCTTCTCTTTTGCCTCGTCAAGTTTCTTTAGGTCAAGCCCCTTTGGATCGTAAACTCCACCCTGGGAGTCGCTGATTGCAACAATCTTGCATCCGAACATCTCGCTTGCGATCGAAAATGCAAAGTGCCCTGCGTTTCCAAAGCCCTGAATTGCAACGGTTGCCTTCTTGAGGTCGATCTTCTTCATCTTTGCAGCCTCTCTTAAAATGTAAAGTCCGCCTAGCGCTGTCGAGTCGTTTCTCCCTTCAGACCCCCAGACCTCAAGCGGCTTTCCCGTTATGACTCCAAACACATTGTGCTCCTTTATCCTGCTGTACTCGTCCATCATCCAGGCCATCATCTGCGGCGTGGTGTAGACATCCGGCGCAGGAACATCAACCTCCGGCCCGATGAACTTTGAAATTGCCCTGATGTATGCCCTTGAAAGATTCTCGAGCTCCATCTCGTTTAGCTTCTTTGGGTCGCAGATTATCCCTCCCTTTGCGCCGCCATACTGTATGTTTGCAAGCGAGCACTTCCAGGTCATCCATGCAGATAGCGCCTTTACTGTTTCAAGCGTTTCTTGAGGGTGGTACCTTATTCCTCCCTTTCCAGGCCCTCTTGCATTGTTGTATAGAACTCTAAATCCTTTGAATGTCTTTGTGCTTCCGTCTCGCATCTTGACTGGGAAGTTTACAATCACAGTCTGCATCGGCTCTCTTAAAAGAGAGTGCGCCTGCTTGTCTAGCTTCATTATTGCTGCTGCTTCGTCAAGCTGCTGTTGTGCTATCTTGAAAGGATCTAGTTCTTCTACCATTTTTACACCATTAATATCAATTGTATGCCGCCATCCTGCCGACCGCAAAGTCGAGCAGCTCTGAATCGTTGCACAATTTGTCAATCTTCTTTTCCGTCTCCTTTAGGTTATCTCCCTGAAGTATTCCATCCACTATTTCTGTTCCAAGCTCATTTTCCCCTATGAACTCTACCACTTCTCCGACCTCCTCTGAATATTTTTTGCCAAGATACTTTCCCACTCCTACCTGCACTATTCCTATCTTGTCTGCGATCTTTGACTGGGTGTAGTGGTGCTCCTTGCTGAGGTTTTGTGCAACATAGGCCCTTATTGCAGGAAGCACCAGTTTGGTGACTGCTCTGCAAAGTAGTTCTTCCATTTTTCAAGACCTTCTAGTCTATTATCCCTAGATAATCCTTTAGCTTTCCAAGTATCCCCTTTCTTGGTTTGCCGGTCGGATATCTAACTTCCTCATCTTCCTGTTCCTTTTGCGCCGATTCGGCCTTTTGAGGCTTCTTTTTGAAGAGCTCAATCTTTGGAATCTTCGGCACCTGCAATTTTATCGTTATGGGATTTGCCTGCTTTTCAGGTTCATTTGAGTAGCTCTGTTGCTGCATTACCTCTTGTCTTCTTTGAACTTTTTCCTGAACCTGCCTTTTTATCTGAGGCGCAATCGTCCTTTGCTGGATTGGCACCTTAGTGCTTCCTCCTTTTGCCATTCCCTTTGCAACATCGTTAGGATTTGATTTCTCAACATCCACTATCACAACATTTACTCCTTTTGACCTCGCGGTGCTAACATCCGATGAATTGTTGCATACAACAGCCCTAACGTCGCTTAGCTTGTTTAATTGTATGCTCGCCTCAAGCGTGTCATCGGTTACAAATATCACAAAATCGTCGTTCTTTGAGACCCTCTTTTCAATCTCATCGACCGCGCTGCTCACATCTCCTTCAATCTCCTTTGAGAAAACGCTTATGTTTATGTCATCTAATGCGTCGACTAGTTCCTCGCTGCCCGATGCAACATTGCTAATCACACTGACCTTCAATAAAACACTCCGAGTAAGTATTCTCTTGCAACGTATAAAAGACTAGTGCACTGCCACAACAGATGTTATTTTATGCTAAATTTTCCTGCCTGGAGCTGCCGCATTATGTAATCAATGTCGTCGTAGGATAGTTTTTTGCCTAGACAGGCAGCCGATTAGAGATTATACCCTAAAGTTTTTATAGTTGTATATAGAGACTCACGGTGTGCCATTACCCAATGCATTGTATGCTATTATTACAATTCCAGATCCTCCTGCACCGGGTGGATCTCCATATCCATCAGTACCTCCACCTCCGCCTCCACCACTATTTGGCGTGCCTGCTGTGGCGGCTGTGGTGCCCACGCTACCACTTCCTCCCCCGCCATTGCCTCCTGTTCCACGACTTGAAACTCCACTACCGCCCCCTCCGCCTCCGTAATACAACAAACTTCCCGATATCAAACTCGTAACACCTGTTCCACCATTCCCCCCAACACCCGATACCCCATTTGCACCAATTGTGCCTGCTCCACCGCCTCCCCCTCCGTCGCCACTAAGAGCATCATTACCTCCACTATTACCTTGGCCAACAGTACCTGCTGCTCCCCCAGGGTAATAATCGCTTCCTCCGCCTCCAGAACCTCCAGTTTGCGCAGTTGGACAGCCGCTTCCCGCACCTGCTCCTGCCCCTCCTCCAATTGCATTCATGGAGCTAAACACGCTATTTCCTCCATTCATTCCAGAGACGCAAATCCCACCTATTGGTCCCCCATTCCCTACCACAACATTATATGCTTGTGGTAAAACCGCAAGGCTTGCAGTATAAATTACCCCGCCTGCACCTCCTCCTCCTGCATATCCTGATTCTCCTCCCCCTCCGCCACCTGCCACAACAAGGGCAGCAACATTCCCGCTATTTCCTGTTACGGTGAATGTACCGCTAGAGGTGAATGTGCAAATTGAGTTTCCTCCTGCAACCGTGAGCGTTCCACCGCAGGTTGCTGTAAATATTGTTGTTGTCGTAGTTGATGTGCTTGTTGTTGTCGTGCTCCCACCACCGTTTCCTCCGGCAGCTTGGGATGCCGTTGTTACATTTGCAGTGGTTTCCACCTTTGCAGTTATCAGTGCAAACCTGTCAATTATTCCGGATTGAGTCAAAGTGTTGTAAGTTATCCAGAGATATCCTTTGAAACCTGTGCCCAAAGAATTTGTAGTTATCGGGCATCTAAATTGTAGTGGGGCCCTTGAGCCCGATGGTACCTGCAAACTGACGCTGTTTGTAGTGCTGGGAGTAGTTACATTGGAGGTACATGCGACATTCGTTATCGTAATTGTGCCCTGGCTTATCTGTCCAAATGTCACTCCGACGTATCCGCTGGTATTCATTATCGGTGTAGAGCAGTAAAAGCCTGTGGAAGCAAAACAAATCGGCTGCAATGCAGATGCATTCCCAAAAATCCCGAGCTGATATAGAACACCAAGGACAACAGCAATGATTAATATTGCCCAACCGTAGGTCATAAGGTACTCCATAGCGCTTTGTGCAGTCTTGACTTTTTGCAGTTTTGATTTTAACATAAAATTTCACTAAACCCATTCAATTTTTTATGGATGCCAACCCGATTTCCAATATACATTTCCAGATTCCCCCTCTCCTATTCCATAACATCCTGTCCTATTTGATGAATAATCAGTTACGCCACCGCTGCAACTACCACCACCTCCTGCAGCACCATAAGTGCAATAGCCCGTAGAACAACTATTTTGATAGCAGATATATGTCCCTGGCCAACCGCATGATGATGGACTAGTGCCACAAGCAATACCTCCAGAAGCTGAAGGCCCTCCAGAATAATCTATATTTCCAGATGATGCGAGCGAGGCATATCCTATCAGTATTGTTCCTCCGGAACCTCCTGATCCAGCACCTCCAGTCGAGACAAAGCCCACATATGGTGGTGCTCCTGCCAGGCCTGAAACATCAATTGTGCCTACATTATCGAAGGTTCCCGCGTATATTTCAACAATACCTCCTCCGTTTCCACCTGAGCCACCTCCAGCTGGCACATATGTTTGACTGCTGCATCTACCACTTGCTGCTGTACCCTCTCCTCCCTCACTGCCTCCTCCGCCGCCTCCTTGCCCTCCTGACAATATGATATTGAAAAAGGCACTAGTCCTAAAGATGCCTGCCGTTCCTGCACTTCCAGGTTCGGTCATAGCACCTGCATATCCAGAAATATAATGTGCGCCACATCCGTAAGCTGTGCATCCACCTGCGCCACCTAAGCCCCCATCATAAACATCTGTGATTTTTCCAGAATTCGTGAAAATGTTATCGGCTTGCATATAATATCCATGCTCGTCTATTGTGACCCCATTGTATATCGTGATGCTGCCCGTAGTTAAAATGTTGCAAGTTAATGCTGTGCTTGCAGAGTAAGTTATATCCCCAACAAAAGATCCACAAGTCGGATTTACGGGAATTGTTGTTGTGGTGCTTGATGTTGATGTACTAGAGGTCGATGAAGTTGTCGAAGTAGACGTGCTAGAAGTTGTTGAGGTTGTGGTGCTTGAAGTTGTAGTCGTAGAAGTTGAAATGAAAGATCCAGTTTCACTTATCGGATTGTTTAATACCACAAGTGGTGCTGTATTTGATCCTGTGTAACTCCCAGAGCCGCTTCCAGTCCATCCGTTGAAAAGATATCCTGCACTTGGTGTTTCACCAAGCGTTGCAGATACGCTGGCATTGTACCATCCGCTTGGTGGTGTAATTGTTCCTCCTGCTCCAGGGCTTGCAGATGTTGTAAGATAGTATTGAGTGATATAGTTTCCAGTTATTGTGCAATTCAATCCACTTGAAAGGACTCCCGACTGAGTATTTGTGCCACATCCTGATTCCGAATCAAATACATACTGAATTCCGGCACCACCTGAAACTGCACTTTGGAAGGAATAAGGATGAGTCGTTCCCCTCCCAAAGCAGAGCTGCTGAGGAAATGAGGAGTATCCGAATCCATCAATTGTAATCGCATTTGAAGTAGCGCCTGAAATGGAAGGAATAGAGAGGGTATAGCAGACAGGAGGAGTGTAGATAACTATCACATTTGCAATTGCATTTGCAAAGTATGCAGTGTAAAATACCTTTCCAGTCATGTTGCTCGACGTGTAACTGTATGCATTGCCAGATCCGTCAGTCGTTGCAACAGAGGGATTTACCTTTGCATTGGTTGAATTTGAGGTGAAGTTGACCGTTGCTCCAGAAACAGGAGTTCCGAGGAGTTTTGCATTTGCAGTCAACTTGTCAAGCGTTGTTGAAATTGCTGCCTGCGATGAGTTTTGTGCACGAAGTGTGATGTTAAGAGTGGTTGGTGAAAGAAGAGGAGAGACATGTGTGCTAAACGAACCAGGATAACTCTGCCTTGTATTGGAACTGCATGCAGTTGCGTTGTCTCCAGGACATGGAGTATAGCTAAGAACAAACTTTCCAGAAGCGAGTGTGCTTTGCGAGACCGCAGGAGTTATCGTCGCATTGCAGATTATCGCGCCTCCAGGAAGGACAAAGTTTGAAACACAGCTGCCTTGTGTTAATCCCGCCCCTGAAACATTGACAGTTATTTTAGGATTTACTATTGAGTAAGGATTTGTGTTTGTCAGAAGCATTGCGATCTTTGAAAGTGTTGCAGATGATCCAAAGATCATGTCCTGGCAGTACACCCCTGAAGAAAATGTGCAGCTAGACGGAGAAAGTGCTGTCGGAGCGAAGATAAAAAGATAAAGGGCGCCAATCACAACAGCTGCGATTAAAAACGCCCAACTATATGTGATAAGATATTCTGTCGCACTTTGAAGTCTATAACATCTCATTCAATACCTCAAAGGTAACTTAACGTCTTTCTTAAAAATTGATTTCATTGTATCTTATTTTTAATTATTTTACTATGATTTATTATAGCTTACTCAGATTTCCAATAAGTAGAATATATGCCCTTTCTCATAATTCATTATGAAAAAGAGCGAGAAATTGGATGTATTGAGTCTCTTGCTTAAGTCTTACTTCCTAAGTCTTCTCAATGAACTTAGTAAAAGTCCTAGGAGGTTCAAAGAACTTAGAAAGCATGTCCCAAATGATGCCACACTTTCGGTAAAACTAAAGGAGCTCAGAGCTTCAGGCCTCATTGAGATAAAACCTGCAAAAGTAGGTGACAGCTATGCGAATTATTATCTTCTTTCAAGAAGAGGAAAAAGGGCACTTGAAATAATGAGCAAGATTTGAATGGCATGTTCGTGAAATATCTACTATTTCAAAAACAATTACGCATTGTATTATTTAATTGTAAATTCTCCTGCTGGAAGCTGCTGCATTATGTAGTCGATATCCTCATAGGCCAATTTTTTGCCAATCATCTTTGCCGCATCCGATTTCTTCATACTTCCTAGCGTAATCCTCACTGCCTTTTGCACTTTTAGCTTCCTAAAGCAGCTCTCTGGCACTACTGACAAATACGTAAGCTCCTCTTCGTCTACCTTTCTTGTTGAGACAAAAGCGACAAGCTCAAGCTTCATGCTCTTAAACCACTCCCTCTCTCCGCTCATAGCAAAGCTTCCGGTTCCAAGCGAGCCCTGGCTCTTTGACTTTGTTATCTGCTTTCTCTCAAGCGCGTAAACGTCAATTGTGTTGAGCCCCTCCTTCCAGGCGCTGGAGTAGCATCCCGCGAACTGCGCGACCTCCTCCTTCGTCTCCCTATCTGCGCCGACCCCTCCTTTTAGTATTGTAACCGAGGCTCCGTGAATGTCCGCATGGAAAAAGAGATCCCCCTCATCAAAGTGCTTGGAGTTTATCAGCTCATTTTGCGCAGCGTCCCTTCCGCCGATAACTAGCATCCCGTTGCTTGCAAAGAACCAGTGGAACTTCTCGTACCACTCCCTCTTCCCCACCAACTTTACCTTCTTGGTCTCCTTTGTCGCTTCAAACTTCTTCTTTGCCTTCTCCAGCTTCTCCTCCATCTCGCCAATGATCTCCTGCGCTCCCTCTTTCTTGCGCTTTGCTCGCTTTGACTTGTAAAAGTACTCGTTTGCATTGTCCTGCGCACTTATCGTCAGGTCAATTTCTACGTCCGTCATGATGAGAAGAATGGGCGATTAATCTATTTATATTCGACCTGTGAGGATGAGATTCACCACAGTGGAGACGACAAACCCGAGTATCCCCACGATCAGCGTCCCGATGAGCACGATCTTCATCGTCTTTGTGAAGTGGGCTGCGGTGGGCTTGTAGCTGATGTTGATCACGTGCTTCGCGTTTGCAAAGAAGCTCTTGAAATCAGGCAAAAATCCCATTGTGATACACTATTCTAATATTAGATGCCAAACTTTTTAGCTCTCTTTACCTCTTTCCCTGCTGCTTTGGCTTGTCTTCCATATCAAAGATCTCGTCAAGGTCGATGTCCTCCGTGTTGTCCTTGATTTTCGTCTTTATTCCAGTCTCGGTGTAGTCCGGGAAGTCCACCCCTCCCATGACCACCATTACCTTAAGCGAGCTCTTTTGCATCGTCGGGTCGATTCTAGCTCCCCACTTTAGCAGTCCCTCATCGCTGATTCGTCCCGCGACTTCCTGGAAGATCGACTCCGCCTCCCTAAGAGTTAGATCCTCACCACCGATTATGTTGACAAGCGCCTTCCTTGTGGTGCCAAGATCAACGTCTAGAAGCGGGCTCTTAAGCGTGTTCTCAATTGCAATCTGCGCCCTGTTGCTTGACTGGCTTGCGGTCGCCTCTCCTATTCCGATGACTGCATATCCCGAGTCCTTTAGGACGCTTCTTAGGTCCGCAAAGTCCAGATTTACCATTCCTGGCTTTGTTACCATCTCAAGTATTCCCTTTGTTGCATTGCAAATGACCTCGTCGCTCACCCTAAATGCCATGTTGAGAGGAAGGTCAGGCGCAACAGAGAGAAGCTTGTCGTTTGGAATAATTATCG
>JAGWHN010000017.1 GCA_028866785.1 Microcaldota archaeon | reverse complement strand
TTATTCTTCGTTGATTGTTGAACGAGACTTCTTTTATGAGCGTATGGCATCGACGAAAGCCTTAATTTGAAGAAATACGGCAAGTTCTTCCCTTTCCGGTTCTTTTCGTCTAGGCACATTGCCAGTACAGTAAGCACATTGCCGTATAACATCATTGGTCGCGTTGGATTTATATACTTGTTTTATGAATTTCTGATACAAATAGGGGAAAGAAAGGGAAGTGCGATGGAAAAAAAGGCGAAGAGGAGAAAATTGTACTTAATTGGCGTCGATGCGGCGCCGTTGTGGGCAATACTAGAGCTCTCTCAAAAATATGAGATGAAAGGATTCTCAAGATTTCTCAAAGGGGGTACCCTAAATGAGCTAGAATCTACTCTGCCCCCGGTCACCGCGGCCGCGTGGCCCAGCATCTATACAGGGCTTGAGCCAAAGGACCACGGCGTGATGGATTTTGTATATTTGGATAGAAATTACGTAAAGCAGCTAATTTACTACGATTCAAAGAAAAATCCCCCTTTTTGGGATAAACTTGCGAAGTCTGGAGTGCGTAGCCTAATCCTAACGCCAGCAATGGTTTTGACGCTTAGCGATTCAAAGAACATCGATATGGTGACAGGATGGCCCTTAGAGCCAAAATACAGCTCAGAAGAGCTTAGGAAGGCGGCCAAAAAATTTGGCTTCCGCGGGGAGCCTGAAATAGGTGTAGATTTGGACAAGGGGGTGGTCCCAATAGCCGAGGGATCAAAGAAATACTGCAAGAGCATAAAGGCAAGGGCCGAGATGGGCAAATATCTCATCAAAAAGAACGATTATGATCTGGTTTTCGTCTGCTTTACTGAAACGGACAGGATTCAGCATTACTCCTTCAACAACAAAAACTGGTCGGATTACATCCATCCCCTATATGAGAATATATCTGAGTTCATTGAATGGGTGGTTAATTACTCTAAAAAAATGGGTGAGGACGCCGAGATAATGTTGGTTTCGGACCATGGCGCACAGCCGATATACGATAAGTTTCTGCCAAATGCATGGCTGATCAAGGAGAATTATGCAAAATTGAAGAGGGATGTGGACAATGAGACGGGGCCAAGTAGTAAAAAAACACAGGGCCTAAACGCAGGGATAAAGGACTATGTTGTCGATAAGGCGCTTCGCTGGAGAATGAGGAGAGTGGTTTACCAAAAGATGCCCGATTTCGTCAAGAAGATGGCCGATAGGATAGTGGAAGAGGATAGGACCAACATGGATAGCAAAGGCTACCTAAAAATAAGCGATGAGGATATAGACATGCGCCAGACCAGGGCTTTTGCATCGGTATCTTTTGGGCCAGTAGGCATGATATGGATTAACGACGGCAGGTTTGCGGCTCCGGGCATACCCAGCTCGAAAAGATCTGCCCTAAAAAAGGAGCTGATGGAGAGGATAGGCAAGCTCAAGGACAGGGAGGGGGGAAGGCTGGTAGAGGGCGTTTTTGACGGGGGGGCTTACTATAAAGATTCCGGCTCCTTCATATCGCCGGACATACTATTTTTACTGAGGAAAAATTACATAGTGGACTTCACATACTACTCGAAAGATACCCTGTTCATGAAGCCCGAGATATACAGGAGCGGGGACCATACGATGCAGGGTATATTCGGGGTTTTAGACAGTGGTGCGCACACTAGGAGAAGTCTGATCAAGAAGAAAATGAGCGTATACGACATAGCGCCCCTGATCCTAAAATACTTTGACGGGCAATAGGCCAAGGTGGCGTTGCGTGTCGCCAGGCCGTCGAGTCAGGCAATGAAAGTATTTTATTGCTTCCTGAGGAAATTAGGTTATGCCCAAAAATGTCACAACACTAGACGATAAGCTAGGAACGCTCCTGTTTCCATTAAATCAGGCAGGAATTATTTTTAACTTTTTTTGGAACTATCTCACCACTTTAAAAATAAATCCTGAAAATGGCGAGGTCGTAATTAGCCAAGACGGCAAGAAGGCAAGGGTAAAGATAGTTCAGACCGAAAAAATGGGTAAAAACACCGGATATGCGGCCTTTGCCTTTAGGGGCAAAAACATCAAGCTGTATTTCGGCTCAAGAAAAGAGCTTGTGGATACGATATTGATGATTAAAAATGAGTTTTTTAACGCAGAAAGTGGGTGGCTCGATGTGAAGGGCAAAGAGGTGGTGGACATAGGAGCCTATGTAGGGGACACTGCGATATTCTTTTTGCTAAACGGAGCAAAACATGTCTACGGCATTGAGCCATATCCCTATTTTTACGAGGTAGGCAGAAAAAACGTCGCAATAAATGGAATGGGCTCGAAGATAACCATGGTGAATGCAGGAGTGGCAAGCAAAGGCGGCAAAGTGATGATAGACACGCAAAGCCGGGAGTTCAGCGGCAAGTCCTTCAAGCGCAAGGGAAATGAAAAGGCAATTGAGATGATAAGCCTAGAGGGTATAGTGCGCAAATACGGACTGCGGGATGCGGCACTCAAGATAGATTGCGAGGGCCATGAATATGACATAATGATAAAGGCAAAAAATGCTGTGCTTAGGAGGTTTTCCGAAATTGAGATAGAGTACCATTATGGGTATTTGAACCTAGAGAAAAAATTAATCGGCGCGGGTTTCTCCGTAGAGCACCACAAACCGGTGAAAAAATTCAACTTTGGAACAAAAAGCGTGATGGTGAACGGGTTCATACACGCAAAAAGGATTTGAGTCAGGGGTACCTGCCGTAATATTTATCCTTGAGTAGCTTCATTAGAAGCTCAATTCCCTGCTTTTTGTCCCCATATTTGGCATTTAGCCGCCTGATGGTGGCCTCCTCATCGAGTTTTAGGTATTTTATTATGCCTTTTTTCTCTATCAGATTGGAGATTGCAAATATTGCATCCCCATCAGGATCAGATCTCCATTTTCTGAGCCTTTTGATGTACTCTATCTTGTTTGGGATCACTTTCAAAATCCTCTCCATGCTTCTGTTTTTTATCGCATAAACAAAGTCCCGCATTGCAAAAAGCACAAAATAGTCAAAGGTACTTATCTCCTCAGAGTCTCCCTTAAATTTCAACTTCTGGTATGCCCTGAGCAAAATGGGAAGGGCCTTGAAGGGCTTGGAAGCGGCTGTGCCCTGGTTTTCACCGGACAGCTTTGCAAAATAGCTCATGACCTTGCCATTGAAAGTGCTGTATGAGAAACGGTCAAACTTTTCAAATTTATTATAGGGCGCAAATAGGTAGGGCCTAAGCTCTAATATATGATTCATGCAGTATTTTAGGTTCAATTTTTTAAGTTTCCCGCTTACAATCGGCTGCTCATGCAAAAGTCCCTTATAGGTTACCGCATCTTTCCTGTAAAGCCTAATTTGCCATGTGGAAAAGAGGCTCTTTCTGCTCCCGTCAAGATGAACCTCTTCGTACCGCTTTATGGCATAGGCGTCGACGGCCTTCGAGTTTATGAGTTTTGGCAAATTGGCCTTCAAGTCTTCATTTAGGCGCTCATCAATGTCGATATACAGCACCCATTCATTTTTGCATTTGCTTAGCCCGTAGCCGCGCAGGGGATCGGGATATCCCAGGGCAATCGTCCTGAAAACATCGATTTTTTTAAGAGAATTTTTGGAGACATAGGAGAGCAATGCACGGTACTGGGGATTGTTGCTAGAATCCACGATGACCAGTTGGTCAACAAGATCGTACACATCCTTTATTAAAAGCTCCAGATTATGAAGGTCGTTTCTTGAAAAGATTAGTGCAGATAATTTTTGCATGGATTGCACCTTAAACAAGTACACATTTAATTTTAAATCTTCTAGCTTATAAATAACTCAACTTATTATATAATGCGGAGAATAAGTTATTAAGATGAGAGTAGTAGGTGAACCGAGATGAAAGGAAAAAAGGTCAATCTGACAATAATTACAAACAGTTTATACACCTTTGGAGGGGGGGAAAGATGGGCACTAGAAGTGGCAACAAAACTCGCCAATGATTATAATGTAACAATATTGAATCAGGTAACAAAGAAGGACACTTTTGCAGTATCTCTAGAGGGACTGAACAGACAATATGACTTGAGTGCGGTAAATTTAATAGACCTGGATTGCAGTGGGATAAAATTAAAGGCGTTCGGGACGGACGAGTATGTGCTTAGGCTACCTACACTGAGGGTATTGGGCCAGTTGGCAAGAAACATTAAAAAATCGGATATTGTTTATTGCATAAGTTTTAATCCGGTGATTTTATACGCTACAATTTTACTTTGCAGGGCCTACAGAAAAAAATTGATATACGCAGCTCAAAATTTTGTAATGTTCAGAAAGTTTGAGGGGCCGAACACAATCTCAAAATCAGTTATCGCAAAAACGATAAATTCAATTCCAAATGTACACGCCCCACTGTTGCACATTAGAGATAAGATTAAGAAAATGGGATACAAAGGCAAACTTTTCTATCTGCCAAATTTCCTTTACTTTGATACGGACCCTAAAAATGTGAGGGTAAATGAAAATGAATTTGAGGTCATATTTGTGGGGAGGCTGTCAACCCATGTGAAGGGGATAGACCTATTGGAAAATGTAATAAACAGGGTATTGTTAAAGAAAAATAAAATAAAATTCAAGATAATAGGGGAGGGGAAAGATGGCGAGGAAATCGTAAAGCGTTTAGTTAAGAAATACCCGCATAATGTATCCTGGAAAGGATTTCTTAACGACGTTAAGCTAAAACAGGAATACATGCAGGGCAGCTTGCTCATAATTCCTACAAGATACATGATGTTCACGCTTTCCTTACTTGAGGCACAATCGTACGGGCTTCCATCGATTGCATTTAAGTTCCCCGATTACAAAGACGCAAAATGGAATGAAAAGCTTGGCACACTCGTAGAGCCCTATGAAAGCCAAAAGTTTGCGATGGAAATAATTAGGTACTATGAATGGTGGAAACGCGATAAAGGGGGATACCTAAAGAGGAAAAGGTATATAGCGAATTATGTTGAGAAGGTCCATGGGTACAGGGTGGTCATCCCAAAGATAAAGAAGATGTTTGACCCTAAAAAATTGAATGGATGAGGATATGTTTGCAATAGACCTTTTAGACCACATGCAAAAACTATATTTCTTGGATGAGGAGATCACAGTAATATTCGCGCCGCACATCGATGACGTCTTCTTATCTCTTGGCGAAACGATAAAGTCAGGGGAACTAGGCGAGAACATAGTCTCAGTCAATATGTTTAACATGTCCGCAAGTTCAAAAAACATAAAAATAAGGAAGAGAAACTTTGAGAACATCGCAAAAACAAGCAAAGAAAGAATGCTGGAGGAATTTCAATTTTCAAAGCATCTGGAGAGTTATAAAATAAATTACCTGCCGTTTTTTTGGGGGATACGGGACATAAGATTACAGGGGCTCGGAACATATTTGGAAGGATATTCAGATGAAAAGGTGAAAAAGCACTTCCAAGAAAAAAATTTGAAATTCGCGATAAACGCGTTTTTAAATCAATTAAACCCTAAAAAAATTAAGATCCTCTTTCCAACGGGACTTTCGGAGAATATGGACCACAAGATACTGGGCAAGGGGGCAACGGAGGTAGGCGCTTACCCAAAAGTGGGGGTATTTGCAGATATACCTTATATCTCAACGTTCGATTCTGTTGAACAAATAAGGAAAAACATACCTAGGCAATTTAGTAAGGTGTACATAAAACGATTTAAGGCAAAGGAAAAAATGGCGGAGTTTAACAGCATATACGATAGCCAGATAAACCCTGAATTCGAGCCGAAGATAAGCAAAATAGCAAAAAATATGGGGGAGATAATCTTTTGGAAGGCCTGAAGGCTCTTAGAAGAGGGCTCAGGGACACGATGATGGCCCAGGGCAAAGTAAGTGTATTTTAAACTTATATGGATTATTTATCTATTAGTCATGGCAGACTAGAAGTAACGGCTTGAGGCCAGAAATTGAGATGGGGGCTAAAATTGAACGAATTTAAAAAAGATTTTGAGAATAAAAGCATACTGATAACGGGCGGCACTGGAAGCATAGGTAGGGCACTTACAAATGTATTGTTAGGCTACAACCCTAAGAAAATTGTTCTAATGAGCAGGCATGAAGACTTGCAGGTTCAGATGAAAAGGGAATTCCAAGGTAAAAACGTCGAGTTTCTAATGGGAGATGTCAGGGACCATGAACGTTGCATGGTAGCCACAAAAAATATGGATATAGTATTTCACGCAGCTGCATTGAAACACATCTCGGATATAGAGCATCATCCGATAGAAGCGATAAAAACAAATGTCACAGGGACCATAAATGTCAAAAATGCGGCAATAGCGAACAATGTCGAAAACGTTGTTGGGATATCAACAGACAAGGCAGTAAAGCCAATAAACTCGTATGGAATGACAAAAGCGCTTGACGAGAGGATATTGCTTGACAAAGAGATGGAGAGCAACACGAATTTTTCCGTAGTTAGATATGGAAACGTTGTGGGTAGCAGGGGCAGCATAATCCCTTATTGGTACCAACTTGCAAAAGCAGGCCAACCCCTATCTATCACGGACATAAGGATGACAAGATTTTGGATAACCCTTGAGGATGCGGTAAAATTAATTTTCCTGTCACGTAGGAATCCAGGAAAACTGATGGTCAAAAAATGTAAGTCCATAAAAATGACCGACCTCGCGGAGATATATAAGGAGAAATTTAAAATAAAGACAAATGTCGTAGGGATGCGGTCAGGTGAGAAGGTACACGAACATCTATTGAGCGATTACGAATTTAGGAAAGCAAACTTGGAGGACGACTTTTATATCGTTGATTACAACAGGGCCGACTTGAATGACAGGCTTGATGATTTCACAAGCGAGAATGCCGAGAAAATCACCAATGAAGAGATGAAGAAAATCCTGTTAAAGGAAGGTTTTTATGAGTAAAATTTTAATAACAGGGTCTAGCGGGAGACTAGGCGTTGAGTTAAAACGTTTATTTGATGACGTCTTGGCGCCGAGTAGCGGCGAATTGGACATAACTCAGGAAAAAATGGTCGACGATTATATCAAGACTCACTCGCCAGACGTTATAATACATCTTGCAGCCATGACGGACATCAGGAAATGCGATGTCAAAAGGGCTCTCGCTTGGAGAATAAATGTCGAGGGAACGTACAATTTGATCCGTTCGATAAACAAGCATGCGAAAGGTGCATACTTAATTCACATGAGCACACCGTGCGTTTTTTCGGGAAAAGAAGGAAATTACCTCGAAAATTCAGTACCGGCTCCGGAAAACTTCTATGGAGTCACCAAGATGGTGGCAGAGAGCTTAGTGAGATACAGCATGCTTGAAAAGACTTTGATCATCAGGGCAAATTTTGTACCCAAGGAAAAATGGCCGTTTCCACGGGCATTCACGGACCGATTTGGGACATATCTCTTTGCAGATCAACTCGCATCTGCAATAAAAGAGGTAATGGCCGAAAAGCTTACCGGAATCGTGCATGTTGTAGGGGACAAAAAAATTTCCATGTTCGAGTTGGCAAAGATTACAACGCCTGAGGTCTTACCAATGACCGTTTCGGATTATACTGGACCAAATTTGACAATGGATATGTCTCTCGACTCAAGTAGATGGAGAAAATATAAAATCGGGAGCTGATTTCCTTCAGGAATCTTAATTCCTTTCCGCATAAATTAGGCCGACTAGTCGTGCCGCATCGGAGCCGTGGGGATTCCTCATGAATTTCGGTGGGGTGTGCCAGACCTTAAAACCAGATTGTTTCAGCTTCTCCTCGAGATTGATGTATCCGTGATGGTACTCTATAACAATTTGATTGAATTTTTTAAGTGTGTTGGGCTTAGCAAGCAAAATGAGATCATATTCATAGCCCTCGCAATCCACCTTCAAAAGAGCGTCTTTCAGATTATATTTCTTCACTATCCCTTCTAAAGAGTTCATTTTTATTTTGGTGCCGTTTTTAGTCGCCTTGATTCGCGCATCGATAATATTTATCGCGTCAGAATTCATCTTTACTGAGCCAGAGTAGCCTGCCCCTTCATTTAATAAGGTTATTTTTGAGGATAAATTATTTGCAGTTATATTCTGCTTTGCAATTGCATAAGGATGCCGAAACGGCTCAAATGAATAAACGTGTTTTGCGCCGTTTACCGCAAAGTAAACCGCGGTGTCACCGATGCTTGCACCGATATCAACCACTATTTTACCCTTAACTTTGAGGAAAGAGTATTCCCCCATCAAAAATTGATTAAGTAACGGTAGCAGAATATCATTCTTATCATTGGGGGAGTACAAAAAATGCAAGGTTCGATCATGATATTTCAGATTTAGATATTTGCCAACTACCTCCATTGGAGGATAGCCTTTTCTTTCCCATACTTGTTTTTGAAATTCAAAACTTCGATAAAAATTCATGTAATCATTGCTATTTTTTATTTCAAACTGCTTTCCATTTTTAATTCTCAAAACAGTATTTTTTTTGAGACCTAGGCGAATCAGGGGAATTTCGTACCAGTTTGACACGACCGAACTAAATTCAATTAGATCGAAAATAGGTAATGCAAAGGAAACAAGATGATCAGTAAATCTAATGTTTTCCGCCATGTAAATCATTGAGGTAGGTCTGCGCATTATGGGCAGAGATTTATGCCGAGTCTAAAAGCACGCTCTCGGTATAAACCCCCCTAACACACTTAATATCCTATCAATGTCTTTTTATATATTGGTAGGTTCCTAGTATAATTTGAGGCATTGTCGGATATGCTCAAGTCACTATTTTGGGTCTGAATTGAATGGAACATGAGGCGACGAAGATTTTGATCTTTGATATGGAGGGAGTAGTTGTAACCTCATGGCACGGTTTTTTCAGGCTCATACCGGACATGAAAGACTTGCCACAGGATAAACTTGAACAGATATGGGAGGGGGTTGTGGCAGATTTCAACCTAAATAAATTAAGCGAAGAGGAATTTATCAACCATATCAAAAAAGTTTCAGGAACAGCTGCAAGTTCCAAAGAGATAAGGGCCGCAATTATGTCAACCGTTTCGGAAATAGCCGGAATGCGGTATTTAATCTCAGAGCTGAAGACAAAGTACAAAGTTGCACTGCTCACAAATTACTCAAAACCATGGTTTGAAGAGTTGAATACAAGATTTGGATTTAGAAAGCTTTTCGACCGAGTTTTTATTTCTGGATATACAGGGATTCGAAAACCAGATAGGGACGCGTACACCCAGGTAAGTGAAGCGTTTGGGGTTATGCCAAATGAGTGCCTCTTCATAGATGATAGAGAAAAACTGGTGGTTGGCGCGAAAAGTGCGGGCATGGACGCAATAAAGTTCGAGAATGTCGTGCAGCTATCAGATTACATGAAGGAAAAACTCGGATTCAAATTTGGGGAGCCGCTCCACATATTTAGATCATATGACGTGAGGGGGATATACAATCTTGACCTGAATCCTGAGACCGCAATGCGGATAGGGAGGGCAATTGGTACCTATCTAAAAAGGGGCTCGAGAATAACGATAGCAAAAGATTACAGAAATGGCGGAAGCGCATTGCACGACGCCTTTATCGAAGGGGCACTCTCAACCGGAATCGACGTAGTGGACATTGGAACCCTTCCGACACCCATATTTTATCATTCGATAATACACGGAGAATTTGATGGCGGTGCGATGATTACTGCAAGCCACAATCCGCCGATGTGGAATGGATTTAAGATGTGTAGAAAAAACGCAGATATAATCTCAGAAGAGCACGGAATGGAGGAGCTGCGTGATATCTTCGCCAACAGGGAATTTGTAGAGGGTAATGGGGAGATTTTACAATACAAGAACGCGATTGACGATTATATTTTGCATGTCACATCAAAAATTAAACTAAAAAGGAAATTGAGAGTGGTGCTTGACCCAGGGAATGGAACCTGGTCAGGAATCGCAAAGAGGATTTTTGAGAAGCTTGGTTGCGAGGTAATAGAGATAAATGGAACGCCAGATGGCAATTTTTCGGCACGAGGGCCCGATCCAAATAATTTTGCACTTACGAAACTTAAGGAGGAGGTAATAAAGCACTCCGCTGATTTCGGTGCAGGGTTTGACGCAGATGGGGATAGAGCGGGATTCGTAAATGAAAAAGGAGAATATGTGGGAACTGCAGACATGGTACTTCCGCTTTTTGCTTTGTACCTGCTTGGCAACAAGATCAAGGGCGCAAAGGTAATATACGACATTCCTTGCTCTACGGTGATTGAGGAGACAATTAACGCACTTGGCGGAATTCCAACCTTGAGTAGGACAGGGCATTCGCACATTATGACAAAAATGGTTGAGGAGAATGCAATTCTCGGCGGTGAGTACAGCAACCACATCTACTTCCCTGACAATTTCAATTTAGATGACGGGGCGTATGCCGCGATGAAAATGGCGGAATTGATTTCAAACCAGCCAGAGCCGCTTTCGGTACTCATGTCAAAAGTTGCAAACTATCCGAAGGTGCCGATAACGGAGATATACTGCCCAGACGACCTGAAATTCAAGGTAGTGGAGGCCGCAAAGCAGAAGCTCCGCACGATGGGGTTCGGTAAGATAATCGATATTGATGGGGTCAAGGCGTTTGACGACTCCGGATGGGTGCTAGTAAGGGCCTCGAACACGATGCCACAGATAAAAATTAACTCCGAAGGCAAGACAAACGAGGATGCGGTAAGACTTTTCGAAATGAGTAGGACGATTGTAATGGAGGAAATTTCAAAAAAGATGCTGTGAGGCCATGATAAGACAAGCAGTAATACTTGCAGCGGGGAAGGGAAGAAGGATGAAGGAAAGTGGACATCCGCAAATAGCAAACATCCCAAAACCTCTAATTGAATTGAGTGGGCTCCCTATAATTGAAAGAAACTTGAGGAAACTCTCAGAGAACAAGATTGAGGTCGCGATAGTGATAAACCCTCTCGATGAAGACATATTTCGGGAGAAGCTTGGCAATTACAAAATAAAATATTATTACCAGGAGGAAAGGTTGGGTACTGCACATTCGCTTTTACAGGCAAAAGAATTTGTGAAGGACGAACTGTTTTTGGTGCTCATGGGGGATGATGTGATCGAGTATGATATGGAAATGCTGCTTAATACCAAAGTGCCGACGATTTTTGGATTCGAAGTTCCAGACGTGACAGGATATGGGGCCATAATAGAAAACAATGAAGGGTTAGTTGAGGAAATAATAGAAAAGAAAATAAGTGGAAAGGGACTGCTAAACACGGGGGTTTACATAATGCATAAGAAGTTTTTCGATGCATATCAAGACATACCTCTTGATCCAAAAAGCGGAGAGTATTTTATTACATACGCACCAAAGATTCTTGCAAAGTATGGGATAAAATTTGTTGCGGGTAGACTAAGCTTCTGGCATGGGATAAATACACCGGAAGAGCTTGAAAGGGCAAGGGGGCACCCGAAGATTAAGTTAGATGAATAAACTGGGATTGTTTTTATGACACTACATAATAATATCGTAACCGCAATCATTTTGCTAAAAGGCAGAATAAGGTTGCACGGCGGAAAATTGAATCTCGAATACAGGGGCAGAAGTCTAAAATTCTTGTATAACGAATGGGTTGCATACCCTTTGGAAGAAATCTTCATAAAAGAGGAGTATGCAGCGCTAAAGGTAGATGGGAAGAGGGTAGTGGACATAGGTGCAAGCATAGGTGACACGGCTGTTTACTTTGCGGTAAATGGCGCAGAAGGCGTAGTGGGATACGAGCCAGATCCAGTAAGGTACCAGGAGGCCGTAAAAAATATAGAAATTAATGAATTAGGGGAGAGGATAAAATTAATTAATGGAGTTTATGTGGCGAATGACGCGGATAAGGATGCACTTTTCAAGATCGATTGTGAAGGATGCGAATATGCGTTGCTACCGGTATTGAAAACGGTGCGGCCTTCAGAGATAATCTTGGAATTCCATAAAGGTTCTGAGGAGATAGTTAGCTCCCTATCGGAGTATTATAAAGTGAACTCTCTAAAAAATTACAGGGCAGATATGGGAATGCTGCATCTTGTCAGAATTTCTCAACCCGAGAGGTCTGTCAATTAGATAATGAGAGGTATTTTAAATTCTTAATCAGAATATATAGCTGTAATTAAACGTGGTTATTTGGAGCAGAATATTGGTGAAGATGGCACTGCGCATGCGGGCCACAAGCATGTTCACCCCATTCATGCAGGCCAAGTAAAGCACGACCTGATTTGGACCTACGCATTCATTATCGCCATCGTAGTCGGAGCTTTGGTGACTGTAATTAACTACTTCAATGGCAATCAAATATATGCAATTGCTGCCGCTGGAGGCGTGCTGACACTCATTCCACTGTATTATAGAAAATATAGGATTGCGACCATATTGATGACAATCCTCATAATCATTATAACCATAGCTTATAGGATCAGCCTGCTCCATTTCTTTGGGTTCTATGAACCTGACGGTTTCTATCATTACTCAGTCATAAGAGCCGCGATTTTGCACAACTTTGTTGTGCCGCAGTACCTTAGCATCTCCGGATGGCCAAATAGCACATTTGTAAATGAGCCAACGGGCATGTATTGGGTGACCCTAATACCTTATTTCTTCTTACAGTTTGTAGGGATTAGTTACTATGACGTAATGCGATTAATCCCAGTATTCTTTGCAGTAATAGATGTAATCGGTACCTACTTTTTGATACGAGAATTCAACAAAGACAGGCTCTTTGGCTTGCTAGGAATGCTGTTTGTTGCACTCAGTATGGGTGATGCCGCAAGAACAAGTGCAACAGTTTACAGGGGAGACGGATTTGTGACTATTTTTGTCATACTAGGACTAATCTTTATGATAAGGACATTAAAGGCGGTAGACAAGAAAAAGATGCTCGGCTACGCCCTTCTCACAGGGTTTGCGCTAAGCATAGGAAACGTGGTGTGGAACGGAGCTTCCTTTGGAATCGCAATCTACATCTTTGCCACAGTGCTGATACTCCTCTATGCATTTTTAGCAGAAAAGATAGAGATACTAAAGGGGACACGGTACCTTATGCTTGCGCTTTTGTTTTGGTACGTGCTGACCAATCTCTACAAGGCGTTAAATCTCATAGGAATTGGCTCGCAGAGTGAGGCATTCACCGGGATATACTTTATCGTGCTCTTTGCTT
Organism: Microcaldota archaeon; assembly: GCA_028866785.1. The sequence goes on along the minus strand of JAGWHN010000017.1, from coordinate 2,934 downwards.
TATTGATTATAGGTAATGAGCTTGCGATTTATCTCAACAATAACAAAGACAGGTTCTCGATGTATGTTGCAACCCTCCCTAAGAAGCTGACAACATTTGTACTTTACCTTATTGTGGCGATTGTATTTATCTACACCCTTGCGCCTCAGATAGTTACCGCAATTTTCGTCACAAATGGTTTCGTGACTAATACTGCATTCGCCGCTTCAATTCAGGAGCTTCAGGCACCAACACCTTCATTTCTCTTTGCAAGCTTTGGAGCGACGCTTTTCATGGCGCCTATGTCAATTCTTCTTTATGTTTCATCATACTATCCGGCACTTATAGATGCATTTTGGATTGCACTGATGGTGCTTGCGGCAATGTATCTATTCATGGATTTTGAGGGTGTGGAAAAGAACACTTTCCTCAGCGGAAGGGCTTTAATAAAGTTCAGGGTGGATGAGGCAATGTTAGTCTTCATCGCGTACTATGCGATAACCGCTTATTTGCAGATGCACGCAGTAAGATTTAATTCACTTCTTTCCATACCACTTGCAATATTCACGGCATACACAATCTACTGGGTGCTACTTGCGCAAAAAAGCCTGGGGAGGGTTGCAAGCGCATCACTCGCCGTATTTGCGGGCCTTTTGATGTTTAGCATTGTCTTCAATGCGCTTGGAATCGCATGGGCATATTTTGCAGGGATAATAATCGCATGCGCAATCATCTACTGGGCACTTGAGAAAATTCATGATACAAATATAAGTATCGCTTTTGGGCTTGTGGTGGTTGTCGTGCTTGTAGGATATCTCATGCTAATAGACACAGGCTACTCGGTGACATTGGCGCAGGCAGATAATATCAACCCTGGATTCATACAGGCAATGCACTGGATAAGTAACAACACAGCACCAAACTCTGTATTCCTGACGCTGTGGCCGGATGGAAGCCTTGTAGAGGGAGTCGCAAACAGGACAAGCGTGACAGACAGCGTTGGCTCGCAAAACAAGAGCAAAGCAGGCCCATTTGCGGTGTGGCTATTCAACACGACACAGAATCCCCAGTTCCTCACCAGCAGCATCAACGGCAGGCCGGATTACATACTTGCAAGGTACACCTGGCTGCAGGAGACGAGCGGCATCTACACCGAGACCCAGTTCAACGCCACAAACTACAACCAGACACTAATCAATATGCTAATCAACACCAATTTCAAGGGAAGCACCATCTCGCAGCTAAACAAGACGCAGAGAGCCTCGCTTGACACGATGATCTCGCAGCTCTACGCATACAGCGTCTTTGACAGCTTCCAGGAAAACGTGAATGCGACAAACCAGACATACACCTTCCTTAGCAACTCGCAGGGGCTGGTCGCCAAGGTGCTTATAGGGACTGTAAACGGGACGCAGAGGCTCAACAGCTACCTTCAGGTGGGACAGTACATTTCCCCTTTCAAGTCTGTGGTTTTCTACAATCAGCTAAACGGATCATACCAGATACTAAACCAGAACCTAAACAGGACAAACAACCAGACTCTCCTCATACAGTACTCGCCTGTTCCAAAGCAGGGTGCGTACGTGAACATAACGTCGGTCTACATGATGAACATAGGGATTGCGAACAGCAACATGTTCAAGCTGCTCTTCACCTGCGGAACAACGTATTGCCAGTGGTCGAACAATGTCGCAAGCCTGCAGCTTGTCTATGCGAATTCCGACTCGAAGATATTCAGGATAGTCTACAACAGCACTGTTACGTGATTTAGCGTTTGAGTGATTCCATCCCTCTTCAAAACAATATAATAGAGAACGAGAAGACAGCAATAGTCCTAGTCTTCTGGAGGATAAAGAAGGGAAAAGAAGCTGATTTTGAGAAGTACTGGAAGGAGGGCGAGAGAAAGGAGGGCCTGGTGAGGGAGAGGCTCTCAAGACACGAGTCCTCGCCATCCGAATGGGACACCTGGGCAGAGGTCCTCGACAAGCCAGATGCCACCGCCTACATAAACGTCGGAATCTGGAAGGACATCGACTCGTTCAAGAAGGCGTACCCCGCAAAGGCTGAGCAGCTTGAGTTCGAGGCGCACCCAAGGGTGCGTGTTCTTCTCTCCCCGAAGTGGAGCAGGATCTGATTTTACCGCAGCTCCGCTAGGGAGTTATAAAATAAAAAGAAACAAAAAAAGAAAAAACTTCAGCGGCTTACTTCATCTTTGCCATCGCGACTCCGATCCATGCTAGGATGAATCCGAGTACTGCGGCATAGAGCCATGTGGTTCCTCCAGCGCCTGCGCCGGCGGAAATTGCGACTGTCGAGATTGCTGCCCACTTCTGGGACATCATCGTCGACTCGACCATCTCGTCATTCCATCCCCATGCAAAGCTTGCAAGGGACATGAAGAAGAGACCCACTGCGCTTATTGCGCCCGCACCGAATACTACAGCTGCCAGAATGCCCAAAGAACTTGATCCACCCATGGTCCAAGCTCCCCATGCTCCCCAGATTACCCAAAGGAACAAGAGGCTTCCGACGAATTCGAGTATTGATACTCCCGCGTTGTTTCCTCCTTTTGCCATTCATATCACTGCTTTGAGTTACATCCAAGAGATTTTTAAAGCTTACATTTAAGCGTGATTTTATTAGACAGCTGACGAAGTAACGGGAATAGCGGAACAAAGAGAAAGAGAGCTGAAAATAAAAATAAAATGAAGGGGCAAAATGCCCCTCAGACCGTTAAACGAAAGTCAGGTGCGTTGGTGAAAGAACTTACTTCTTCCAGGCCATTGCGACTCCTAGCCAGTTGAGGATGAATCCTACAACCACTATTCCTGCCCATGTTGCCCATGCTGCTCCTCCCCATGCGATGGAGACCACCAGCAACGCTATTGCGGCGATCTTGCCGGACTTCTTGGTCATCTCGACCATTCCATCCATCCATCCCCATGCAAAGCTTCC
>JAGWHN010000016.1:16425-16659 GCA_028866785.1 Microcaldota archaeon | reverse complement strand
AATTGCAGAAACTCTTCCTATAAAATTAGATGATAATTTTAGTGTTCCTGCAGTCTTGATATTAATTTATTTAATTGCTGAAGTCCTAATTTTCTAAATCGTATATCTTGTGGGCTGTACCATCGACAAGCTATAAGAATTTTTATTATCTCCGATCAAAAGTTCGGTTCTAAAGCCTACATCTGATAGGAGCTTAGTCAATGTCCACGAAGTAAACTTTGCAGATCTTAATGC
>JAGWHN010000016.1:0-16415 GCA_028866785.1 Microcaldota archaeon | reverse complement strand
AAAAGATAGTTTATTTTTTCCTATTTTTGCATCAACATTCTCCTGTAAGACTATTCTTATTTCAACTTGACTTTTAACTTCATTCCAACTAACATTTGACCTACATTTTTTCCTACTGATTCCTAAGCCCTCGGGTACAAAATAAACAATGTCATCAACCAAATCCCCATGATAATGTGAAAGTATCTTATCCGTACGTGCCAAGTTAGTTAATTCGACACCTATTATTAAAAAGTCTTCAGAGGACATGGAATCCCTAAAGTTTGTAAGCACTCTACCCATATCACTCTGATTTCCTATCGTGCTGCCAAAGAATAGGAAAAGGTTTGAGGAACCATCCTCTTTGAGCTCATAAGCAATATCTGAGAAATTTCCCTGTTCAAAGTCCAAAAGTAGTGGTTTACATTGGACTTTTCCATATTTCTTCTGAACAGTCGCGACTGCCAAATCCAACATTTCTTTGCTTATATCTAAAGGAACATATCTAAACTCTATTCCCCTTTCTTTAAGCGCATCTATTACCGGGAAGATTGGCTCTCCGTTTCCGCATCCTATGTCTATCAGATTTAATTTTTTAACGTTTGGAAATGCTTCCAAAAAATTAGGCATTCTCTTTTCTAACAGTTCTTTTTCTAAAGAATTAATATTATCTGCAGTTTTGGCTCTAGCTTTCGCTATTCTATTCCAATTTTCAGCTCCCTTTCCTAAATATGCAAATTTGAAAGGTATCTCTCCACGTCCTTGTAATGAAGTTATCAATTCCGCTTCCTGCCTTTTTGAGAGCAGATTTAGCATTGATTACACTCTCCTTCCGCGCCTGCCTCCTGGCCTCTTGGTCGTGTCTGTAGGAATTGGGGTCACATCCTCGATGCTTCCGATTCTAAATCCCGATCTTGCAAGTGCCCTGACGACTGCCTGTGCGCCTGATCCAGGAGTCTTTGTCCCGTGGCCTCCTGGCGCCCTAATCTTGATGTTGATGTGGGTTACTCCCTTCTCGATTGCCTTTGCGGCAACCTTGTAGGATGCCTGCATCGCTGCATATGGCATTCCCTCTTCATGGTCGTTGTCCACCACCATCCCTCCGCTTCCTATCGCAAGCGTTTCCGCCCCCGAAAGGTCCGTGAGTGTGATTATTGTGTCATTCTTTGAAGCGTAAATGTGCGCGACTCCCCATCTTGTGCCCTTTGGCTTGAACTTCTGCGCTGCAACCTGAACTTCTGCCTCTAGTGAGACCTCGCTCTTCTTTGAGGCCTTCTGCTCCTGCTTCTTTGTTTCTACTTTTGCTGGTGCTTTCTTTGGCATAATATCACTCTGTTGCTGCTGCTTCTACCTTTGCCTCCTCGGCCTTCTCTGCCGGCACTGCTGTTGGGGCAGCAACCACTGCGGTTGTAAGGTCGATTGGCTTGTAGTATGCAATCTTGTTCTCATCCTCAGCTGCCACCATGTATCCTGGTGCGGTGACCCTCTTTCCGTCAACTGCGATGAATCCATGCGTAATTAGCTGTCTTGCCTGCCTTGCGGTCTTTGCAAGTCCCTTGTTTGTGACAATTGTCTGAAGCCTCCTGTTGAGGATTGAGTCGATGTTGATGACAAGAAGGTCGTCTAGGACCGCGCTTGGCGCAACGATGTTGTATTTAGCGAGCCTTGCGATGATGTCCTTTCCTACTTCCGCTCCTGCCTTTCCGGAAAGCACCTCTCTTACGTTCCTGCGGATCCTTCTCAGTTCAGAAGCTGCAATCCAGACCTCCTTGAGGTTTCGAAGGCCGAATCTCTCCTTGAGCTTGTGCTCCTCATCGATTCTCTGCTTCTCCCACATAAAGGATGGCTTTTCGTATGTCTTTCTAAACTTCTTTGGAGCGCCCATTCAATCACTTCTTCTTTGCATCTGCAGGCTTTGCGGCTGGGGCAGGTACGGCCTTGCTCTTCATGACGCCGATCGTGTCGCCCGTTCTTCCAGTCGACCTTGTCCTCTGTCCTCTCACCTTCTGCTTGTACTGGTGCCTGTATCCTCTCCATGACTGCTTCTTTATCTCTGATTCTATCTCCTGCTTCACCTTTACGATGAGGTCGGATCCGACCAGATGCATGTCCTGGTTTGTCTCAGGCTCCCTTTGCTTGTTGAGTAGAAATGATGGAATCCCGTTCTTCTGGGGCTCCTTGATGATTGCCTCGAGCTTCTCGATTGTTGCATCGTCGAGTGTGCCGATCTGCGTTGTCTGCTTTATCTGGTGCTTTCTTTCCGCGACGAGTGCGATTGCATGTGCCATGTTGATGCCGATGCCCTTCACCTGGTTTAGCGCCTTTGGAATGTTGTAACTACCCGCAATGTCCTTTCCAGCGATTCTAATGATGCTGGTTTCCTCCTTTTTCATCTGTGGGTTTCCTTTTTTCTCGTCTGCCATTTAATGTACCTTACTTAACATGCTACGCCAGGGTAGGGATTTTCAGCATGATGCGTTTGAACCCTAAAGGCCTTGCGGCCATGCGCTTCCTAGAAGGATTTCCAGGCGCACGCGTTACCGGATTCTGCCACCCTGGCATGCTACAAATTATACTTAATCATTCTTAAAAAGCTTGTTAAAACTCTCTTCAGATTCAGCAATATATATTGGTGCAATAGGTATTTAAATTATCCATAACTTCCGCTATTGCAACCCTAAGAAAACAAAGAAGTGAAGGGTGTTTATAAACAACTTTCAGTTAACAGAAAAAAAGGCTAGGGGTGCATTTTTGGCAGAAGTTGATTTATCAAGGCTCGGTCACAATGACAACTGCCCTGACTGCAAGACCGGTTTTCTCAGGGAGAACCAGCTAAATGGCAACATCTCCTGCTGGAGCTGCGGATTTTCATTGACTGAGGAGCTTAGCAAACAGCGTGCAAAGAAGACGGCCGCAGCCTCCCAAACCCCTCGGCAACCACAAATCCCGTTTAAGCGCTTCATTTTGCCCGAAGAGATGAAAGTCAAGGAGCCACGAGCACCCGCAAAGCCAAAAGAAGAAGTCAGGCTTGAGAAGGCAAGATCGTCAGTAAGTTCCCTGGCAAGCTCGCTTGGGGCAGATCCTAAAATCAGGGAGGATGCGCTTGGGATACTAAATAAGGCTCATGAGTTTGGGCTATTGGGAAAAAGAAGAGGTACAGGGATGGCGGTGGCCTCCCTTTATCTTGCAAACGCTGAAAATGGCGGTAATATTTTGCCAAAGGATCTAATATCTAGTGCAAAAATCAACCCGACGCGCTTTAGGAAAATGGCCCTGCTGCTAACAACCCCTAATTCTGGTGGGCAGATCGTCTTTCCCCCAAGCAGATTCCTTGAGAGTACAGGAGGGGTTCTAATTTCTGATGAGAAAGTGAGATTGCGCGCTGAGGAGATTTTACAGCGTGTTGGGACAACCCGCCTGCTTTTCAAAAACGAGCCAAGAACCCTTGCAGCTGCCTCCGTGTATATCTCATACCTGGAGGTGCGGGGATGGATAAGCCAGATCCAACTAAGCGAGAGCTCAATGGTCAGCCCCTCGGCAATCGGGAAGGCGGCAAGGAAGATAAATGAAACGCTTGGCCTCGGACTGGACGCCAGGAAGATAAAGGTTCCCCAAAAAGAGGAAAGCGCCTCCACCAGCCTAGCTGGCACGCTAACCTCCCATCTCGATCAGATAAAAAGCAACATCAATCTTGAGCAAAGTATTTACTTAAGGTCAATTGAACTAATAAAGATCGCGGCAAAAAGGGAGGAGGCATTGGGGCTACTGCAGCCGAAGACAATTGCAGTCGCAATCGTCTACCTAGCCTCACTCGACCTTGGGGTCAACCTTACGACCGAAAAGGTGGCGTCAAGCCTAGGCGTATACCCCCTCTCCTTATCAAACGCCGCAAAAAAGATCAATTCACGGCTTGAGCTCAAAATAACCAGGAAGCGCCAGAACATCTCCAAGAAGCGTACCGCAAAGCGGGGCGGCAACTTGATCGAAAAGCTCATCTCCTCACTAAATCTTGACATCAAGTTGCAGGAAAATGCAAGAAAGCTCTTTTCAGATGCCACAAGGGCGGATATTGTAAGGCGCAGGGGAGTGATACAAGTTGCGGCAGCGTCCATCTGGATATCCGCGGAGCAGTGCGGTGTGCCCCTGCAAAAAGATGCATTGATGAAGGCCTCGGGCACAAGGCTACGAGGACTAAATACCTCCATCAGGCTACTCTACAAAAGCGCAGCGATCACCCAAACCGTGCCCGACTCAAAGGCCCTTTTCCTGTCACTTGGCGAACGCCTTGCGCTTTCATCCGAAGTCATCGGGAGGGCAGAGGAGATAATGGCAGAGTTCAAAAAACTAGCCACTACCTCACGAAGAATATCCACCCTCGTCCCTGCTGCCACATTCCTTGCCGCGGTTGATCTCAAAGTCCCCCTGTCCCAGCTAAAGGTCGGAAGCGCGGCAAATCTTGCAATGATCAGCATGAATAAGGCGACTGTGGAAATCTCAAGAGCGCTTAATCTTAGCCGGCTGACGGTAAAAAAGAACTATTACCGAAGCACTCCCGAAACGACAGTAGATATTCTTAGACTTTGCATTTTACCATCCACCAAGGCGCAGATTGTGGCCAAGGTTGGCTTTGGATATGCTACAAAAGATAAACTACTCGAAAAACTGCTCACAGCAGGGCTTTTGTCCCGCACCACCGAGCAGAAGAAAGTCGATTACACCACAACATCTAAGGGCGCTTTGATAGTCAACCAGTTTGATCAAATTGATCTAAAATTTGGCAAAAAGGACGGGATGGTAAGCGAAGTGAGCCACAGAGTGCTGCAGTCCCTATCGGAAGGGGGAAAAACTACAACCGCCTTGATGTTCGACGCAAAAACTACCCACAAAAAGATGAAGAACCTCATCTCCTCATTTCAGGAGCTAAATCTGGTTGAAAAGGAAGGAAAGAAATATTCCCTCAACGCAAAAGGGGCGGAGCTAAAAGAACACTTCGACCAGATCTTCGAGGCTTTTCAAGATGTTGCCACAAGGGCCCAACAAAGACCCTATTTGGTCCCAAAGCCACTTATCATCCCAAAAGGCAAAATATTTACAAGGATGAAGCGCACAGAACTTGCAATGGAAGAGGCGATAGTAAGCCTGTGCAATACGAAGCAAAGAGTTCGCGATGTCGGGATAAAGGGCGGGTTTAATTATCAACAGACAAGGCAAAAGCTTAGCACATTGATTGATTACGGGATGATAAAGGAGAATCCAAATTCTGATACTTATTTATCAACCGCACGCGGCAACCTCTTCGTAAAGTTCTGCGATAAAATGGTTCAGATTCAGGGCGGGAAGTCTATCGAGCTTGCAGAAATCGACTTTAAAGTAATCGGCATTTGCTCCGCGGAGCCCCTCAGAATTACCTCCATTTTGCAGTCCGCTAAGACTAATTACCCGGTGCTCAAGCCCTCAATAATAAATTTGGTCCGCAAGGATCTCCTAGAGCAGAAGGTGGATAAGTATTCGTCAACTCCAAAAGGCAAGGAGGTCCTTGCAATCTACAGAGAAATAGTCGCGCTCAGAAGGGAGGGCAAAGAAGCACAGGCGGCAGGATTAAACAAGGCAACAAAGGTCTCATGAAGCAAAAACGATTCATACTTATAAAAATGGCAGATTAATAAGATTGGAGATGGTGCAAAAATGGCAGGTTACGAACCACAAATATCCCCAGAGGTAAAAATAGGCGACAATTGCACAGAGTGCGATACAGGAAAGATGACTGAGGATGCCAATGCGGGCGAGATAATATGTGTTAACTGCGGCTATGTTGCGCAAAACAGCTCCCCTAACAAGTTACAGCTCCAAAGCTCAATACGCTATGGAGAATTTAGTCAACTAAACACCGATAAGTTAATTTCACCATATAAAGGAAAGCCATCGACGCTCAAAAGCATCAGAAGCGACGCGAGTGGAAAAGGGATAACGGGCAGTACAAAGGAGCATCTCAAACGTCTCAAAGTCCTAGACACAAAAATAAGCCACGACTACTCAACCGCACTGCTACTAGAAAAGAAAATACCGAGAATTGAGGCGTGGGCGTCAAAACTTACAGCAAATAAGGCAGTGATTGACCAGACCGTCTACCTGGTTCTAAAACTTAATCGCAAAAAGGTCGATGTTCATCAGGGGCTGCTCGGCGCCTGCTTTTATGAGGCGTGCAAGGAGCAGAATATCCCGATAACAATCGTGAGCCTAAGCTCCGTTTCTGGAATAAAAACGAAGGAGCTCTATAGGGGCGTCAAAACTCTTTTAAAGAGGCTAAATATCAACACGACTGTTGATAGCCCCGAAAGCCACCTGTCAAAAATTGCAAACATGGCAGGCGCATCAGAAAATTTGAAGCGCAATTCCCTTCAGTTAATCGAGCAAATAAAAAAAGATTCCCTCTTTAGAAACACCGCCCCTGCATCATTAGCTGCATCAGCACTTTACTTCGAGTGCGTTCGCTCTGGGGAAGGAATAATGCAAAAGACAATAGCAGATGCCTCCAGCGTAACTGCGGTTACGATAAGGAAGAACCAGAAAATACTGAAAAAGCACTACTCCTGATGTTGCCTTTTATTTCCGCTCTCGGGCTTTACCGTTGGGAAAAGTATCACTTCCTTTAGCGATGGCACATTCGAGAGTATCATGACTATTCGATCGATCCCCAGCCCTATCCCTGCAAGCGGAGGCATTCCGTGCTCCACTGCCTCAAGGAAATCCTCGTCAATTGGAGGCGCCTCATCGTCACCCTTCTTCCTCTCCCTCTCCTGCTCCATGAACTTCGCCCTCTGCTCGACAGGGTCTGTGAGCTCTGAGTAGCAGTTCCCTACCTCCTTGCCTGCGATGAACATCTCAAATCTCTCGCTTAGCTTTGGATTGCCACGCTTGTCCTTTGTTAGCGGGCACATGTAAGCCGGGAAGTCCACAACGAACGTTGGATCTACCAGCTCCGGCTGAACATACTTGTCAAAGAGCGCATCTGCCACATGGTAAGCATTCTTCACAGGAATCTCAAGCTTCTCATCCTTTGCAATCTTGAGCGCTGACTTGTCATCCATCATTGAGATATCGATTCCGGACTTCTTCTTTATCTCGTCCACAAGCAAAACTCTCTTGAAAGGAGGCTTGAAGCTGATCTTCTTGCCTTGGTATTCAATTTCATGACCCCCATTTATCTCCTTCACAAGGCCGCTAAGCATTTCTTCAACCATCTTCATGAAGTCATTGTAGTCCGCGTAAGCCTGGTAGAATTCAAGCTGCGTGAATTCCGGATTGTGGTTTGAGTCGACCGCCTCATTTCTGAAGTCCTTGGCAAATTCGTAGACTCTCTCAACTCCCCCAATAATTATTCTTTTTAGGTAAAGTTCGTTTGCGATCCTGAGATACAAGTCGCTGTCAAGGTAGTTGTGGTGAGTCACAAACGGCTTTGCGGCAGCTCCACCGTAAATTGCCTGAAGAATTGGAGTGTCGACCTCGAGGTAATTCCTCGCATCAAGGAAGTCCCTCAAGTACTTTATCACTCTTGCACGATTTTTGAATATTGTTCTAACTTCTGGATTTGTAATCAAGTCAAGGTACCTTTTTCTGTACCTTGTTTCAACATCTGTAAGCCCATGAAATTTCTCTGGAAGGAACCTAAGTGATTTTGCAAGTATCTGAAGAGATGTAACTTCAATGCTTGTCGCTCCTCTCTTGCTCTTCGCAACCTTTCCTGCAACCCCAATAATGTCTCCGGTGTCGGTTAGCTTTAGGGTTTCCTGGGACTTTTGATCAATGTCATCGCTCTTCATAATCAGCTGTATCTTTCCGCTTCCGTCAAGCAGGTCTACAAAGTAGAGCTTTCCCATCTCCCTCATTCCAACTATCCTCCCAGCAACGCTAACCTCTTTTCCCTCGAGCTTTGCAAAGTGCTCCTCTATCTCCTGCGCGTGGTGGGTCTGATTGAATGAATAAGGATAAGGCTCGAGCTTTAGCTCACGCAGCTTCTTCATCTTTTCGAGCTTTATTTCGTCCATGTCAAGCACTAATCCTTTGGAATTAAGCAATAAAAACGTGAGCATGTGGGCCTGGAGGGATTTGAACCCCCGACTTAGAGGTTAAAAGCCTCCCACTCTGGCCAAGCTGAGTTACAGACCCACAAGAGAATAATGTATGAGGCAATATTTAAATCCTAATGAGCTTCCTTTCCAGCGACTAACGAATGTACTTCTGCTCAAGATATTCTATGTAATCATCTGCGTTGTAATCTTTCCTGAAGACATTTTGTAGCAACTTCTTTGGATTGTACATTGCGCCGTATTGATGGATGTTCTCACCAAGCCAGAGTCTTATGTAATCAAACCTTTTCTGTTCAATTAGCTCGTCTAGGTTTCCTATCTTCTTCCAGATCATTCCTGAGACTATATTCCCTATTGTGTACGTCGGGAAATATCCGAAATCCCCTGTGTACCAGTGCATGTCCTGCAGAACTCCCTCTCTGTCATTTGCAGGCTTTATTCCAATGTACTTGAGCATGTATTCATTCCACACCTGAGGTAGCTCGGAAACCTTAATGTCCCCTCCAATAAGCCCCTTTTCTATCCTGTATCGTAGTGCAATGTGTAAATCATACTCCAGCTCGTTTGATGCCATCCTTATTACAGCATCATGTTTTAGCAGGTTGAAGTAGCTGTAAACCTCTTCAGGGCTATCCGTTATTTTTAGATGCTTCACAAGGAACGGGTGCAGCATCCTGACAAAGCTCTCGCTGTGTCCTACTATATTCTCCCAGAACCTTGATTGTGATTCATCAATTCCAAACGAGGCATCATCTTCTGCCGGAGTGTCCTTGATCCTCTGGTCAATTTGTAATGCATAGAGTGCATGTCCAAGCTCATGAAGACCATCAAACAAACCTTGCTTAAAGTCCCTTTTGTGGTAGCCTGTTGTTATTCTCACATCCTTTAAGTCCAAAGAGACTGTGTAGGGATGTTCAGAAATGCCTTTTCTAAAATTATCACTTGAAATATTGAGCATTTTCTCCAACTCTCTGGCAATCCTTCGCATTCCTGGCTTTGAATGCTCAAGCTGCTCAAGTGGATGCTCCTCCCTCATATTCGCCTTTTCTCTTATTCTTTTCAAGTTTGGAAGTAGTGTATCAAAAATTGCATCCATCTGTTTTACTGTCATTTCATGCTCAAACAAATCTACCAATGCATCATATGGGTGTTCATTGTAGCCAAGATGTTCTGCTGCACTTCTTTTCATCTCAACTATTCTTTCAAGATCTGGCTGCACTAATTTGAAGTTTGATCTTTTCTTTGCAACCTTCCATACCTCTGAGGTTGTGGAGCTTTTTACCTCCATCTCCCTTATCAGCTCTTCTGGCAGGCTCTTTGCGTACACGATTTCGGACCAAAACTCCTTGATAATACCTTTTTCAATATCATTTCTTCCTTCAAGCCCCTCTATCTTATTCTCCAATGCCAAGAGCTTTTCTCTTATTACTACCTCAACATCTCCCATTGCATTTGCTCTTGCATTAATTCCTCCCTTAGGCATCTTCTCCTCCTGGTCTAGGAACATTACCTTACTGGCGTGTCTGAGTGATTTTACTACTTCGTAGCCCCTAATCGCTTCCTGAAGTCGATCGTCAAATGACCTACCGCTCTTCTGAACCATCATAAAATACGCACTTCATTTTGTTGCCCTGTTTATAAGTGTGTCTAAGTCTTCGTTTGAATTGAAAATAAGCTTATGCCTCGATGTATTTCAAGGTGTCTGTGCTACCCGGCTTGTTTGGAGAACCCGATACGATGATGTACTTCTTCATTCCGTTCTTTGATGCGACCTCCTTCACAATCTTTAGCATCTCCTCCATGTTTCTGTACCTCTTTATTGTTGAGGTCCTTATTCCATAGTGAATTGCGAGCTCCCTTCCTATTTTATTATCTGCAACAAGTGCAATTGCCTGTGTGTTTGGCCTAAGCATTGAAATTATCTTAGCTGTTGTTCCAGCCTTGGTTGGTATGAATATGCAGTCTGCCTTGTATGAGTCAGCAAGTCCTACTGCCGCAAGTGCAATTCCTCCTCTGAGTGTTGTTACATCCGAGTTTCTTTCGTCTCTACTGTAAATCATCGCACTCTCTGCTGCTCTTATTGTCCTAACTAAGAATTTCACTGCCTCTTCTGGATATCTACCCACAGTTGTCTCGTCACTAAGCATAAGGCAGTCAACTCCAGACCCAACAGCACTTGCAATGTCATTTACCTCAGCCCTTGTTGGCGTTGGATTATTCATCATACTTGTGAGGAGCTGCGTTGCCACAATGACTGGCTTGCCGGCCCTTCTTGCGACCTCAATTATTTTTCTTTGGACTTCGGGAATTCTCTCTATGCTCACTTCCTCTGCAAGGTCGCCTCTTGCAACCATTACAACATCAGCGGCGTTGGTTATCTCCTCAATTTTTCTTATCGCCTCCTGTCTTTCAATCTTCGCGATTATCTTAATCTCCTTGTTTGATCCTCTAAGTGTCTTGATTCCCTTTGCGGAGTTGACGAACGACATTCCCACAAAGTCAAATCCGTTCTTCGATGCAAATTTTGCAAGCTCAATGTCTGTTGGCGTTGGTGACTGAAGTCTCATACTCACTCCAAGCATACTGACGCCCTTCTTGCTTGAGATTTTTCCATCTTCAAGTGCCTTTGCAATTACTTTCTTTCCAGAAATCTTCTTGATGTGAAGCCTTGCGTCTCCATCCCCTATCTCAATTACTGCTCCCTTCCTTGCATCAAGGTGGAATCCCTTGTAAGAAACTGCTATTGTATCCTTTCCACCTTCGCAGCAAAATGTAACCATCTGTCCTTTCTTAAGAATTATTGGGGCAGCCATCTTCTCTACCCTGACCTTTGGTCCGGGAAGGTCTGCGAAGAGCGCTATCTCCTTCCTTAGCTGCTTTGCACAGCTTCTAACTTTCTTAACAGCGCTTAGCCACTCTTTCTTGTCTCCGTGGGAGAAGTTTATCCTCATTATGTCTGCATATCCCAAGACTCGCTTCAAAACTAACTCGCTACTTATGCTAGGCCCATAAGTTACGATTATCTTTGTGTTGATCACTGTTGTCTACCTTGTTAAAAACGCCCTAAGCAGGGATCGAACCTGCGACCTACTGGTTAACAGCCAGTCGCTCTACCACTGAGCTATTAGGGCACATTATTCCTTGAAGAATGCAAACGGCTTTGCAAGATTAATTATTTTCACATACATATAAGAGTGCTCCCCGAACTCGGTTGAGAAGTCGACCGTGTTGGAGCCAAACTTGTATCGTGCAAAGCTTGCCTTGAGTTTAGTATTGGCAGCAGAATAATAAAAAGTTTTCTTCTCGTCCACAAGCTCGTCTATTATGTCGAACGCACCAAGGTACGTCTTTCCATTGTGTGTGAAGGCATAGAGCATCTCGATGCTGTCCCTCATCACGGACCTCTTTATAGCGCTCTTCACGAGGTCGTCTATCTTGTTTAGCCTAACGCAGGTAATCCCTTTGACCCCCTCCGGCTTTGCGACCTTGAATTTGGACATGTCGATGTCGATAAGATTGATATAGCAGCTTCCCGATTGCCTCTGCTCTATTGTGCTTGCGACCTCCATGCTTTCCTTGTGGTCCTCCGATACATAGACGTACCTTAACGTGTCTGCGTCGATGTCCGAGTCCTTGTAGAGCGCAATCACCTTCCCGTCAATCTGGTCCGCAAGGCCGACTATCCTGTGCTTTGATCCCACCTTGTAGATCAGCATCTCCTTTGCGCTTGAGTCAAAACGTGATGAAAAACGGGCGAGGTCCTCAATCGACTCCGTCTCAACATAGAGAATCTCTTTTCCCCCTTTCTTTGTCGCCTTCTCCTTTCTAGCTTTCTTAATTTTCTTTCCTTTTGCCATATGGTTTCACGCCGCGTTGAAGTAAGAGGCAATGTAGTTTATCAGTAGCATCACTGCATATGTTGGCTCGTAGATTATAGGCGAGAGCACGACTCCCTGCCCGACCGCGCCAAAGTCATTTAGCAAGCTTGCCTGGGCCGTCATCGTTATTGGGAATGACTTTGCAATGAGAGCGCTTGTTCCTGAGTTTACGGTCAAGTTGAATGAGTAAACCCCTGGCACATTAACGAATACTGGATAGACAAATGAGCTTGTTGTTGAGTGAAGGGCAATCACTGGATCTGAAACGTTCCATGCCGCAAGCCCCTTCGCGTTGATTATGAATGGGTCGTCTGATATTCCCGTGTTGTTTATCGTTATCTGCAGGTTGTATGGCTGTCCTGTTCCCACGTTGAACTTAGATGGCGTGACACTTGGGGTGAACACGTCTGTTGTGACATTCACAAGCGCAGTAAATGTAAGGTTTCCAATTCTTGAGTAGTTCCCTATGTTTACGGATCTAAGTGTGAGCGAGTAAGTTCCGTTCTGCGCGTCAGGGGAAGTTGTGATCTTTAGCTTCATCGGATTTTCATAAAGAGGGGATGCCTGAGCAGACCATCCCTGCGGCAAATTGACCGCCTCAAACTTGTTCCATCCTATGTTGATCACCTTTCCGCTTGCATTTGCAGTCGTTGCAGACGCGAGGACGTAGAAGCTCTCCCCTGGACCAACCTTTCCGAGATATAGACTGCCATTGTTGTAAAGCGTTCCCGTCACAGGTCCCTGTATCTGCAAATATGCAGCCTGGACAAAGCCCATCATCAATAGTGCTGCGAACAATCCTGCAAAAAACGTAATTCCCTTCATTTAACCGCTACTAGTAAGGGCGTTTAAACTTAAAAATTAATACGTTGGGCACCACCTAGACGATGTGCCTTAGCTTTGTGGTTAGTATGTTGATGTCCTTTGAGAGCCTCACGAAGTTCTCTGTATTGCATATCAGATAATCCGCATTGTCAACAAGCCCGAGAACGCCCTCATTCTTCTTTCCGCTCTTTGCGTAGCCCATCCTCTCCTGCTTTTCACGCTCCTCAAACTTCGCGAAGTTCTTCGGGTCGTTTGCATAGCTTCTCCTTACCAGTCTCTCGTACCTCTGCTTTGTCGGCGCAACGACCGCGATTATTAGTATGCCCTTGAACTTCCTCTTGAAAACCTGCAGCTCCTGCATGCTCCTAATACCTATAATTGCCACATTTTTCTTGTCGCTGATCTGCTTTATCCTCAGCATTGCGTACTTTGCGACTATCCCCTTTCCGTACTTTCTCCTAATCGAGATTGCGTATTTCTTTATGCTGTCAGGGTTTATTGTGATCTTCTTCTCTTTCATCTTCTCGCGCACTAGGTCCCCCATCTCGACCAGCTCAAAGCCCTTCTTCTTTAGCAGCTTCGCAACTGTCGTCTTTCCAGATCCCGGCAACCCCGTAACGCATACTATCATACAATCACTAGTGAATAGAACTTCCTGGCTTAACTTCCCTGTCGAGCGTCAGAAGGCAGACGGTCTGCTCGTCTTCAGCCGCAAGCAGCATCCCGTGGGACTCGACCCCCGCTATCTGCTTTGGCTCGAGGTTTGCAACGCAAATCACCGACTTGCCCACAAGCTCCTCCCTTGAGTAGAAACTCTTTATCCCCGCAACTACCGTTCTCTGCCCGATCTCGGGTCCAAGGTCAAGAGAGATTTTGTACATCGGCTTTCTTGCGCCTTCATGGTCTTCTACGGCCGTGATCTTAGCCACGCGAAGGTCGATCTCCCTGAAAACCTCTATCCCCACCACAAAATCACTACTAATATCAAACACTTCTTTTTAATCCTTTCAATCCCTTAGACAAACGTGAGCTTAGTGCCCTGCGCGGCAAACGCAGCTGGCGCAATGTCGTTGTTTAGCTCCCCTGCGCGGTAGGTCCTGTCAAGCAGCAAAAGGTCATAGCTTGCTCCCATCTTTAGGTCAAATGCGATGTGCCTCTTCATTCCCCCAAAGACATCAAGCTCTATCAGGCTCGCCTTTGAGAATTTGTGGAGCTGTTCTGCAATCCTTGAGAAATTTGCGCCACCGCTTTGCATTCCTATCAGTCGCATTTCGATGTTCGATCTTTTCCAGCCCCCAATTATCCCCTTTATTTTTGATAAATCCGCAGCTGCCAAGGGCACCGAAGTCCTGAGGAGTATTGAATTTCCTGAATTCACGTCGTGAAAAGTCGCAAGCAGATCAAAGCTGATATCCTTTGCAATAACATACCTGAAATCCGATTTCGCAAATGAGAATGAAGATGCCTGATTGTTCAGAAGCTCCTTGGAGCTATCCGCAACCATGGAGAGCGAAGTGTGCGGCCTCTTGAGTGCAAATACCGATGCCTTTGAGCTCATCACAATCTGTGTGGTGCCGAACTCTTTGCCGAGTTTCTGTTTTTCCAAAACGCCAAAGAAATCCAAATTTTACACCAGCCAGCGCCGCCAATTCTCCTTTGGAAGTATAAGTTTAAAAATAAAGCGAGGGCTCATTTGCGCCAATCAAATAACATCTGTTTATATAGATTTAGAATAAAGAATAGATGAATAATTAATCGGTGTTACATTTGGGAAGTATTCCTAGAAAGTGGAAAAAGAAGGGCAGGATGCGCTGGAAATGGGTAAAGAAAAGAAGGAAAAGGATCAAGCGCGCCCAGAAGAGAAGAGTAGGAGAGCTCTAAAGCCTAGCTGAGTGTTCGCACTTGGTATCGGCCGCGCTTTTCTATCTCCTCAAGCCTCTTGAGGATTTCCCTGGAGTTTTTTGAAACCTTAGCGTAGCCCCTAAGCAGGGAGGAGTACCTCTTCAAGTCCACAGACCTCTTGATCAGGAGCAGGTCGATTGCCTTTTCCTCAAGGCTGTTTGATATCTCTGCCAGCCCGAAGTCTATTATGAAATAATCCTCTTTGCACTTCATTATGTTTGCGGGGGTGAAATCTCCGTGCGAGACGTTTGCGTTGTGCATCAGCGCAAGCTGCTTGCCTATTTTTGTAAACTCTGATGGCTTTGTTGCAGTGTCCTTGAGAAGCTTCCCCTCTAACCTGCTCATGTATATTGTGAATCTGCCGAGCCCGATCATTCTCGGGGCATTGACCCCCACCTTCGCAAGGGTGTAGAGTATTTTTGCCTCCTTTCTTGTGCGAGTTTCCCTTATCTCCTCATCCAGCTGCGGAACCCTATACTCCTTTTTTATCCTGACCTTCACGAGCGCCCTTGCTTTGAAAACGTCAAGCGCGTATAATTTGGCCTCTGCGCCCTCTCCAACAATCTTCATACTATCACCGCCCTGTCAATCCTGTACCTTTGCTCTATTCCGCACTCCTCTATCCTTGAATGGATCCCGTTCCTTAGCATTCTTTCGGCGACAAATGCGATCATCGCCCCATTGTCCGCATTGAAGGCGTCCGCCGCATACCCAAACTTTATCTTATGCGTCTTTGCAATTCCAAAAAGCATCTCGCGCAGCCTTCTGCTTTGCGCAACCCCTCCGCATACACACAGCTCTTTGCTGTCAGTTAGGAAAATTGCCCTTTCCGTTGCCTCGCAGAGCATTGAAAACGCGGTCTCCTGGATCGAGTAGCACAAATCCTCGATCTTCTCCGTCTGCGCCTTCTTTATCGCATGGGTCAGAAGTCCCGTGAAAGCAAAATCCATCCCTTTGACCGTGTAGGGAAGTTTGGTGTATTCCCCTCCCTCACCTATTTTTGCGACTGTCGAGCCCCACGCAGGATTTAGCCCCACCTCCCTTGCGAAGGTGTCCATCATGTTGCCCACTCCGATATCGAAGGTCTCGCCAAGAATCGCATAGTGTCTAAACGGGGTCTTTGCGAGCTTTAGGATCTGCGAGTTTCCCCCGCTCACATAAAGTATCAGCGGATCTCTCATTTTGGCCGCATCTCTTGAGATCTCCGCATGCGCTGCCCCGTGATTTACCTGCGCAATTTTCACCCCGAGTTTGTTTGCGATTGTTTTTGCAGTCATCTCTCCAACCTGAAGGCACGGCCCAAGCCCCGGTCCCCTTGTGTATCCAACGCCCTCAATGTCGCCGATCTTGAGTTTCGCCGCCTTGAGGGCGAGAGCCACCACCTTTGCGGCATTTGTTATGTGGGTTTCTGCGACCTTGCCGGGAATCATTCCCTTGTTGGTCACCTTGAACATCATCTTTTCATTCGCGATTACTTTCCCCTCCTCGACTATCCCTACTCCAAAAGTGTGCGCGCTGCTTTCTATTCCAAGTACTCTCATCAAATTCACGCCATGTTAAAGAGTGCATTGACCGTCTTCCAGTTTCTGGTTGTTGCCTCCACCTTTAGCTTTTTCTCAAAGAAGTTGTTTGACAGCTTTGTCCTTCCGTATCCGTTGGGGTAGTAAAGATAGATTTCCCGATCATTGATGTAGTATTCCTCGCCCTCTCCCCTGTTCTTTTCTATCTCTTCCACCGCCACGCT
>JAGWHN010000015.1 GCA_028866785.1 Microcaldota archaeon | reverse complement strand
GTTAGCGATGCGCGATACATTACTCTCCCCACTTATCATCGATTGTGAATTTGTCCTTATAATCCTTCCACGCGTCCTTGTAGCCTAGCTCGCCTTCGAGAAAAAGCTCTACATTTTCGATTAGCGCCCCTGGATGCTTTGTCGCCTTGATGTTTGCAACAAGCATATGGATATCCTTCTCTTCTCCTTCTGCGAAGATTTCGACCTTCCCATTCACCAAGTTACGAACAAGCCCCTTGAGGTTTCCGTACTTGCCAGTATAGCGTATGAAATTCCTAAAGCCGATTCCCTGCACCTTTCCAGTTACGAGAATTATAGCGCGCATGCAATTACTGCCTGAAGATGTGCCTTCTTGCAGCTCTCACGCTTGGCCTGTTGAGGTTTGTCCCGAACGTCTTCCTGATTATTCCCCTGTGCCTTCTTCCCGAGGCTGAAAGTCCCCTGTATACCCTGTTCTTTTGAGAGACAAGCTGCTTGAACTGGGAATCCTTCTGCGCAATTGGGCTGTTTCTGTCGACAAGGATCGTCTCGTAGAATTTGTACTCTCCGTCCTCTCCCACATAGTAGGAGTTTAGGACTTCGCAGTTGTCGAACTTCCTTGCTGCCCTCTCCTCTGCCCTTGCCTGAAGGGACTTTGCGTAAGCGTAAAACATTCCGTACTTCGATGGCTTTCTTCCTCTCACCGGCTTTTGCCTCTTTGAGAGTCCCTTTGCAATCTTGACCCGAACGACAATAACTCCAGGCTTCGCCTTGTATCCAAGCTCCCTTGCCCTTGCGATGTTAGTTGGGGACTGGATCTTTGAGACAGCCTCCATCGTCCTCCACTGTATGATTCTTCCCTTTAGGCCCTCGCTTCGCTCCTTGTAGCTCTTCTCGAAGTTTTGCTTTATGTACTTGTATGCGCCCATGGAAATTACCGATACTCTAATTGTGGTAAAAATCTGACCAGAAGTATGAATTATATTTATTGAAAGATTATTTAAGCGTTGCTTATCTTCCACTATTATTCGGAAATCTCCTCTTTTTTGGAGGAGATTCTGAATCCCTTGATCTTTCCAACCCCTTTTAGGTGAAGGTAGACTCCGGCGTAGGTTGGAAGTATTACATCCTCATCCTTGTAAGGTCCGAATGTCTCCCCACTTAGGATCAGTTTTGGTGAATTTGTGACGTGAACTTTTGTTTCTCCTTTCTTGAATGCGATTGCCTCCCTGGTCGGGTCAAACTTTCCAAGCTTTGACTTTGAGCCAACCTTCTTTGCGATTAGCCCTGTGTCGCCGTGGATTGTGTTAGGCACCCTGAGAAGGTGGGTAGGGTCGGCTGTGACGTTCTTGTCGATCTTGTCGCTCTGCATTATCGCCTGCTTGGCAATCACGTTCTTCCAGAACTCATCCTTCTTCTTTATGTAGACCATGTCCCAGTTCCCGCTGTTTATGCCCATCTGCACAAGCGACCTCTTTTCATAGAGTTGCTTTGCCTGAGCTGCGGTCATTCCGAGCGCCTGAAGGGATTCAACCCCGGAATCGAGGGTCCTTAGAAAATTGTTGGCAATTTTTCCCTGCCAGCCTTTTTCTGTCGGCTTTGGGCCCATTAATTTCTTTATCCGCGTCCCTTCAATTCCGACAGTTGGGAAAAACTCCTCGAAATTTATCCCGGTCCCTGTGATGTACTCTCCTATTTCCCTCCTTGCGAAGTTGTCGAGGTGCATTACGCTCTCCGAGTTGATGTGGAAGTGGTATCCCCTGTTTCCGCTGAAGTTTATCTCGATCTCATTTTCAGAAAAGCCGAAGTCCGGAACAAGGAAGTCTTCAACCAGTTTTATCGCCTCCTCTTTTACCTTGTCAAAGCAGATCTCGCACACCCATTTCTTGCCGTGCTCTAGTTGGCACGGAAGGTTCATGTCGGTCGCATCGATATCGAAGACCATCTCCGCGCCCAGGAGTTCCTTCTTCTCCATTGGCCTTGCGGCAGGATATCTGTAGTATGCCTGCGAGCAGGAGACAAAGAGAGGGGCGCTTGTGGTGAGGTAGGCTATGAACTTTGTGGCATTCTCAAATGCGATGTGCCTGCCCGCGACCTTTGCATCGAATGTGCCAAATCCGAACTCCCTTTGCTCGATCTTCCTTGGAATGAGGTCAGGGGCATTCTTGTAGTAGCTTGATACAAGCCGTGTAATTAGCTCTCTTGGCTCAAACAAAAGACCACGGTAGAACTAGGGATTAGAGAATATAAAAAGGAAAGGGAAATAAAAGAAAAATCAGGCCTTGAGCCTTACTTGTATCTTCTCCCCTGCAGGCAATTGTGTCTTCTTTGCCTTGTAGACAGGATAAAGTGCTTTGATTAGAGGATAGTTCTTGACATCGTGCGCGACGCTCATCATGGTCGCAACCCCGAATTGGTCAGAATTTTGCGCTATTGCAACTAATGTCGGAACAGACTCGATGTTCACGTGGCCTCTCTTTATGCTCTTGACCGCTATTGCCTCGACCTCGTTTAGGTCCATGCTTATTGATCCCAGAAGCTTGGAAGAGATCTTCTCGGCCACCGGATCAGGCTCCGCTTCCTTCTTCACCCTCCTGTTGAAGATGCTATCCTCAAGGCGCCTGAAGTAGTTTTTGAGCTTGCCTGGTGTTGAAAATGACTCCTCAACCTTGTCAGCAAGCCAATTTATCGCCTTAAGATCAGGCTCCTCCACCACTTGGCCCTTTAGCTCGCGGTCGAGTATCTTAGCAAGCCTCCCTGAAGAGACTGCCCCTGGAACGATTCCGATCTGATTGATTATCCTGTCATGCTGCGCCTCGATGTCTTGCATGTGCGCAAGGGCAAAAACCGTGTCCTCAACAGAAACTCCCACCTTCGGGCCTCCTGACTGTCGGGCGGTTGCCTCCTCCAAATTTCTCGGGAAGGACATCTCGATAGGGCTTGATCTATCAAGCAGGTCGGCTGAAAAATCTACGTTGTTATTTTTCATTTTTATCCAGCTTATCTTATTTTTTCTTTTTATAAAGGTTGCCTACTCATCGTTTTCTTCCACAATTGTCTAACTTTCGCCAGCCAAATCCAACTGATTGTAATAAAAAGTTTGGTTGCAAAAGGGGAGTATGGACAAGGTTCGCTCTGCTGAAGGCGAGATAAAGCAGGTAATAATCGTCAGGACAGACATTGAGATGGGCAAGGGCAAGCTTGCCGCTCAGGTGGGGCACGCTGCGCTCTCAAGCTACCTCAGGGCGGTGGAGATAGACAAGAAGGTTGCCGAAGCCTGGCTTAATTCCGGGCAGAAAAAGATAGTCCTCAAGGCGCCAAGCGAGGAAGTGCTTGGAAAGCTCTTTGCAGCATTTGAGTATAAGGGGATACCCTGCGCGCTTGTCGCTGATGCGGGGATGACGCAGCTTCCGCCAGGAACAAAGACCGCTCTTGGAGTGGGACCGTGGAACGGCGCGGAGATAGATAAGTTAACGGCAGCCCTGAGCCTACTTTAGGTTCTTCTCCTTTTTTTCAGCCTCAAGAATAGGCTCGACCTCCCTCATGGCGACGATTATCCTCCTGGCTAGAAGTGCCAGGAATAGAAGCGCAAAAAGTGCTGCGACAATAATGTTGCCTGCGTAGTACTCAACATATGCAATTATGCCAAGGACGATAAGTGGGAGAACGAACCAGAGCGCAATCTCGATCCATTCCTTTGTTTGCTCATTCATTTTTTCACTAATGTACTTTGGTTAGCCAAATCTTGAACTGGTCATCTTCCCCTTTCACGATCTTTGAGAATTTCTCCGAGATCATCTTGGTGACCTTGCCGGGCTTGCCGCCGTTTATCGGCCTTCCGTCTATGTTTATTATCGGCGTAATCTCGGCTGCTGTCCCGGTGAAGAATACCTCGTCGGCGGTGTAGAGCTCTTCCCTGTGGACTCCTCGCTCCACAACCTTCATCCCCATCTTCGTGGCAATTTTTATCACCGAATCCCTTGTTATGCCGATAAGTATGTCAGCATCCTTTGATGGCGTGATTATCTCCCCTTCCTTTACAAGGAAAATGTTTTCACCTGAACCTTCTGCAACATGTCCAAGCGCGTCCATGAGTATCGATTCATCATATCCGGCATGCTTCGCCTCTGTCATGGACATTATTGAGGCGAGGTAGTTACCGCTCACCTTTGCCTGCGGCGGAAGAATTCCCGAATTGATCTTGTGCCAGGAGGAGACCATGCATGTTATTCCCTTATCCTTGTTTGCAAAGTAGTTTCCGAATGGAATCGTGGTGATTGAGACGTTCATCTTCTTGCCCCTGAGATCTAAGCTTATTCCCTGATGGTCATAGAATGCAAATGGCCTGATGTATGAGTGCTGCATCTTATTCTTTTTTACTGTCTCTATGATCCCATCCCTTATTTGCTCCCTTGTGAAAGGCAGATCAAATAGGTAGATTTCCGCGCTCCTGAAGAATCTGTCAACGTGGTCGTTTAGCCTGAAGATTCCAACATTTCCGTCCGCCGTCGGGTAGCTTCTGATTCCCTCGAAGATTCCGGTTCCATACTGGATGGTCTGGGTGAATACATGCACCGTGACATCCTCGAACTTCCTGAACTTCCCGTTGAACCAGATGTATTGTTGCGCTCCCATGATAAACCATGGAAAAATCAAGATTTAAACCTTCCTAAAAAGCGGGAATTTTATAGTTTGAGGGGGAAAGTTTAGTGTGAGTTCTTGTCGTTTCGAAGAAAAATAGTGAGGAACCTGCTTGAAAGGAAGGGAATGACGCCTTTTGAGAACTCGGTGCTCATGAATACATTTGAAATTTCAAAGGGCAAGACGATTTCCTACAAGGAGCTTGCGGCGAAGAGCGGTCGGCCGAAGGCCTATCGCGCGGTGGGAAATATAATGAACAAGAACCCTTATCCTCTGCTTATCCCATGCCACAGAGTTGTAGCCTCAAACCACAAGCTGGGAGGCTACGCCTACGGAACAAAGATAAAAAAGCTCCTTCTCAAGATGGAAGGAGCAAGGATTTAGACTACTTTTACATCTCAGGAATTGGGATTGAGAATCCTAGAAGCTTCATTCCAAGATAGATCAACACTAGTCCGACAACAGACCAGAGGATTCCTGGAAGGTTTGTCAATACATAGAAGATTCCTATGATTACCGCAAGTGCCCCAACGATGTGCTGGTAGTGCTTGCTGTGGGTTACTTTCTCGACCTTTCTGTCCGCAGAATCTGCGCTTCTCCTAACATTTCGTGCATTTAGCTTTGCCATATAATCGGTAATACTACCAATTTAGGGAATAAAAAGCTATCCCCGAAGGCGGCTTTGTAGGATTAATCTAATTCTGTCGGAGTAATAAAAAGTTTGTCGGAATTATAGTTTAATTGCGGTTAGACTTTGTAAATAAATAGTTTTTTATCTTAATAAGCGTATATAAAATTAGTGAATTTGTGGAGTGGGGAACGATTATAATTTTGATCATTTTGGCAAGCGGTGGATATTACATTTATTCCAATCCAAATACACTAAGCTCACTTACCTCTATTAGCTCTTTTACTTCGCCATCCATTGCAACAATAAGAGCAAATCTAACACATTATCTAAATATGCAAGTCACTTTGACAGGTGGATTAGGTTATGGCAGTCTACTTTTTCCCTATGGCATCTCTGATACACAGGGATATCATCTATTGCTTTCTCTACCAAATGATAATGGGCGAGATTGGTATTATGGGAGAACCTATTCATTTACAGGAGTAGTTAATGCAGTTAAAGTATGTACTTGTCCACTTGGTAGTAATCCTTCCAATGGCAATCAAACGGCAGGATTTTTTGGTAACGTGTCAACTAAGTGTGGAACTTGGGTTGCAGATGGAAGTGGTTTTGGAACACATCTAAACTTTACAGATTGTCCGATTTCGATAATTCCATATCTTAATGTGACGAGTGCTAACCTACAAAATTAGGTTTTATACCTAATTCAAACATTTCTTGTATAAGTACAGAGATATTATGACAAAGAATTTTCAGCAAGACTTCGTTTCTCTGTGCGGTTACATTCTTGCTTCTAACAAGGTCACTAAACTTGCTCTTTATCATGTTGAAAGTACTTTCAACATTTGACCTTAAATGGTAATGCTCCATAAATTCCTCTCTTCTGTAAGTAAAATAGTTGTAGGTGTTTCGCCAAAGGTAAGTAGAATGAGCAGAGGCAGCTGTTGCGTTGCTTCTAAATGGAATGTAGGCAACTCCGCCAACCTCTTTTACATATGCAAGGTTGTCTTTTGAGCTGTAAGCCTTATCTGCTGTCATCTCTTGTATCTCAAATCCCTTTTCATAGGTCTGCTTTGTGAGTGGTATGAATTGTGGTGAGTCACTCGAAGTCTCTTTGCCATCAAGTGAAACTTCTACTGCGGTTATGATGTTTGTCTTAACTCCGCAACAAATGTGAAGCTTAATCCATTGGTGATGCTTCTCAAGTTTGTACCTAATATTTGCGTATTCTGTGAACTTTGTTGTGCGTAGCCCTGTTGAGTCAATAGCAAACTTAGTTTCAACGCTTTTTAGTGGCATAGCTGATAGCGTGATTAGCTCGTTTAGGATTGGCGTTAGCTCCTCTTTTTTCAGATAAGATGAGACCATACTGAAGTGTGGAGTTCGTTCAATGTAGCCCAATTGCTTAGCAGTGTTGATATCCGACATAAACCTTCGTAGTGAAAAAGTTGTGAATACCTTTAGTCCAGAGGCAAAGACCATATCTCTGATTGGAAGCTTTGGTCTACCTTTACCTCTTGGGTTTTGATCCTCAGGTATCGACAAGCATAGGTCGTGTAAGAACTTCATAAAAAGCTCTTTCTGCTGTGTCTGTCCCTTATCGTAAGCATTCCAATTTTGCGAATAGGTTATTCTCTTTGTCTCCGTCACGCTGCCGTCAAAGGCTACTTGCCTCGTTATCGTTATTTCGACTGAATAAATGTGTTTGCATTTCATCTCACGTTCTACAAAATCTGGGCAATCACAAGCAGATTTGTCCATTCCAAGTGTCACGGAATAGTATTTATTGCTACTCTGTGAAGGGACAATCCACTTGTTTCCGACCAGCTTCACTTTCCCCGTCTTCGCTATCTCCTTTCCTTTCTCTTTTCTTATCTGAATAAGCCTTTGCATTTCCATTTAGGCACCTAATAATATTAGGTACCTAATCTTATATAAAGGTTTGTTTTAGGTACCGAAAGTCTTTTAAAGATAGGCACCTAAAAGAGCATTATGCGACTACAAAAACGTCTTTCTCGCTATGTGGGTAAGAAGGAGTATGTCAAGTGGATTATTACAATACCCCCAGAAAAAGTAGAGTGGTTAGGGTGGAAGTCTGGGGAAGAATTAGAGTCTGAAGTTAGAGAAAATGAGCTAATACTGAGGAAAAAACCCACCAGTACATAAGATACCTGAGGTAAAGGTTTCTTAGGCATCTCTTTTATTACTTAAATACCAAGCTGTATTGGGATACTCCGAAAACCTACAAACCTATAACTTAGGCTTAAATAAGGTAAGGTTGTATTTCAAGTGATACTATGGCAACCAAGGATGTCTATACCATTAAGTTGGTTAGACTTGATAGATATAGAGAGGCACTCTTTACCAGCGTTAGCCCTGAAGCAAAGAAGGTTATAGCAGACGCTAAGCCTGAATCAGTACTCGCTTTGAAGATTGCGACAAATTCTCCTTCAATAAGAGTCATAGATGCACAGATCTTTGACGAGAAGGTGTTTGAGCAGATATTAGGTAGTTAAACTCTCGATTTCTAAACTTGGTCTTAGCATGAAACCTTTCCAACATAGTTTATATTTTATTCCCGATTGGTCGATTTATGATGAAGTCATTAATCACACGCACGATAGTAGTTCTGAATTGGCAAGGAAATTTCTATATTCTGTGATAATGTTTAATCAGAATACCGACCTTAAAATTACTATAATTCCTATTCCTTTGAAAGACGCATTAAGAGTTGTTTTTGGAAATAGACCTGCGTATGATTTTTTGATAAATGACGATGCGATAATTGAAGAGGGTTTACCAGAAATATACAAAGATGTTGCTTCTAATCATCAGATTGCAGTGCTGCTGTTGGCATTTTGGAAATCTTTATCACATAAGAATATCTATGTTGTTAGTGAGGACAAAAAACTATTGGAAATTGCAACAGCATTAGATAAGATAAACGTCCAGTGTTCTAATTTGATAATTGACTCGCAGAAGGCAATAGAGATATTTGAAGCACATAAAGCCAGTTTCCCAAAGCAATAATTTCTGTCGTTTTAATCCTTTTTCTGTCGGTTTAATGTCATTTTTCCTACAAAGCCCCCGAAGGCCAAAGGCAAGGCTAGTATGGCGTGAATGAGATGGACCCTGAGGGCTTCGGCGCCACTCCCTGCGCCGCCGCTCCTCGTGACAGAATGGCCCTCAGAGTTCCAACTCCCTCTTTTGTCAAGAACAGAGGCTTGTTGACCTCCGACTCGCACTTCTCGGCAAAATCCACCACTCCCTTTTGCTTTAGCTTCTTTAGGTTGTACCAGATGCAGGATCTCGAGAAGCCGTACTTCTCGAAGATATACTCCACAAAGCTGGTAGCAGTAGCAATCTCGTCAAACCCTATTTCGGCGATTATCACCTGTTCCTTCCTGGTTCGCACTAGGGCTTTGATTGAATTTTTGATATACTCTCTATATATTCCACGCATAAGGCAACACCCGAATTAAAAAACAGACAGCCTTTATGCGCTTCCCATTGGCAACAAGTTAATGTTGCCTGAGATAAAGCATACCTTAGCTACGCTAACCAACCTATACACGTAAGTATGCCAGGTCTGTAGCGTAGACATGATATCACTTGTGAAGTCTTTGGTATTTAAATCTTTTCTACAACTTGGCGTTTGTCGGAGTAAATTTTGCGCGGAAAAAAGAAATGTGAGATACGTTTATAAAATCAAGGAGATTATACTCCTTGATGTCGGTATTTTTGTTTGACGCCTCAGTCTTGACGATGCTTGATCAGCTAAGGCTCCCTGCCGTGCTGATAATTGCTATAATCTACGCGGGATACGACCTGTTCAACAAGAGGGACATACCCGACACGGTTGCCTACGCCAGCGTTCTTGTGGGAATACTCTTCACGGCAGCGCTTGACTGGAACACGATGCTCTACAGCCTGCTGATTGCAATTGTTGTGGGAGCGCTATCATATGCACTCTATAGGGTGGGGCAGCTAGGCCTTGGGGATGGATTTGAGTTCGTTGCGCTCTCCCTAATCATACCGGTTCAGCCAATCCCTATCTGGCTTGGGGCAGCCCAATTCGGATTGCCGTTCATACTCTCGATATTCATAGCCACAGGGATTGCGGCAATCCTGCTTGTGCCCATATACTACATCTCAAGGATGAAAAGTGCGGATTTCAAGAAGGTGAGAAAAGGGATAACGCAGAACATGATGGCAAAGTCTGCGATAATGGTGCTTGCATACGGCTCTCTCTTTCTCTTCATGACATACTCGTTTGGATTTAGCTACCTTGCTCTTGCAATTATTGCCCTGATTGCAATCCCTTCGGTGGTGATGATAATCTTTGAGAGGCAGATAATGCTGCAGATGATACAGAGAGTATACCCGAACAAGGTGGAAGCGGGGGACATTATAGCGGTGGACCTGATGAGGAAGGAGGACGTCGCCTTCTTCAAGGCAAAGTACCCGAAGTTTGGGAAGCTTGCGACAGAGGAGTTTGTGCACAAGGTGATCGGGGTTGGAAGGAAGCTGCCGGTCTACAAGAACGCCATACCCCTTGCGCTCCCTACCCTAATAGGGGTTGTTGCCTCGCTGCTGCTTGGAAATTTGCTGCTGCTAATCATCTAGCGATAGCCTTTTTAATACATAATGAGTAGGCTTTATTGGTGTAAAGTTGAGACAAGCAAGGGAGCATGTTAGGAAGTTCTGGGCGGTCCAGAACAGGAAGGTGCTAGGCCTGCTTTTCGTCATGTTCGCCGCAATCTACAGCATAGGATTTGTGTTCACAAACCTGCTCTCCCAAAACTTCGCACTTAACCTGACAAACATATTGATGATGTGGGCGGTGCTGCTTGCGGTGGGGATTGGGCTGGTATTTGGGGTCGTCTCAAGAAAGCACCTCATAACGACCAAGCTGATGAATTCAAAGGAACACCAGATGCACAGCACGAACATCGGTATTTTCCTTATTGCAATAACCCTTGGCGCAATACTATTTGCTCTTCCGGTAACCCTGGTTCCTGCAGATGCCTCGCTTATGATGCTCTTTAGCCTTGGGGGAATAATGCTCCTGCTATACACTTTCCTGAACACGGTTTTCGGGCACAGCTACTACGAGATAGGGTTCGCATCGCTCATACTCTGGCTTGTCTTTGTGATTGGGGCCCTAACGCTTGCATCAACAGCCTATTCAAATCCGCCGCTATTCCAATCGCTCTCGTTCATAGTCGCCTCAATTACAATAATAACAGTCTTTGCAGTTACAGGAGCTGCGATGCTCTACAACGCCGCAGGGAGCTTCCATGAGGAGTTTAAGAAAGCGAATAAGATAAGGTAAACTATTTCCTCGTTACCTTTGAGAGCTCCTCTATCCTTCTTTCCACCACTTCAAGGGCCTTGCGATGGATTCCTGCGCCTTGGATATCGGTAAGCATCTCAATCGGCATCTTTGTCGCCAAAAGCTTGAGAAATGGAAGGGATGGGGAAGGCTTCATCCCCTCGTCCTTGAAGATCTGGCTGAACTCCGCCTGGACTTTCGCATCAATCATGTTGAGCTTTTGCATCGCCCCGATTGCAAACTCCTTGGTTTCAAAGGCGCGCTTGGAGCGGACCACCTGAAGGAATATCGAGGTATGCCCCTCGGTTTGAGGATGGGTCCTGATGACAGAGCTTTGGTTTTCCTTGGTCCCTATAGAATTTGTCATCAAGCTCGCCCTAAAGGATTAAATCCAATTTAGAATTATAAACATTTACTGCAAGTTTTGGGTAATTTTGGAAACATTTTGGTTATTCCCATATGAATATTTTTGGCAAAACTTCTTTTAAGGGATCATGCGGCAGAAAGCTCATGGAAAAGAGAAAGCTTGGCATTGACACCGATTTGATTCACGCGGGAGAGAAACCTGACAGGCAAACAGGCGCGATAGCACCAATACTTGTGAGGACAAAGACCTACAAGCAAGAGTTCGGAAAGCCATCGAAGTGGCAGTATTCGCGCGGACAAAACCCTACAAGATCAATACTTGAGGAGAAGCTTGCTTCACTTGAGGGAGGAGGCAGGGCAACGGTTTACGGATCGGGTCTTGCTGCGGAGGCAATGTTCTTCATGACGCTTAGGCCCGGGGACAGCGTGGTCGTCCCTGATGAGGTTTATGGGGGAACGCAAAGGCTGCTAAGCAAAGTGATGGGGAATTTCGGCATCACGTTCACGACTTCGGATTTCAAGACGGAAAAGAGCATAACAAGCGCAATAGGGAAGAAGACAAAGTACCTTTTTGTCGAAGCGCTCACAAATCCTTCTCTTAATGCGATTGATCTTTCGCTGGTCAGGGAAGTTTCCCAAAAGAGGGGAATCCCCTATGTTGCGGACATGACGTTCACTCCGCCTAATGCAACCAGAGCCTATGATTATGGGGCGGAAACGGCGATACACAGCATTAGCAAGTATATCGCGGGCCACAATGATGTGATCGGCGGAGTAGTTGCAACAAAAGATGAGAGATTAGACTCTGAGCTCAAGTTCCTGCAAAGAGCTGTTGGTGCCATACTCTCTCCGGATGAGTGCTACAGGGCGATACAGGGCTCAAAGACGCTGGGCGTGAGGTGGGAAGCGCTTAGCAGGAACGCAAAGAAGGTTGCGGAATACCTCTCGGGAAACAAAAGGATAACAAGGGTGCTCTACCCGGGGCTTGAGTCCCACCCTACGCACGAAATAGCAAAGAGGCAGATAAAAAACGGCTTTGGCGCGGTCGTCTCATTTGAAATAGAATCGGATCGTGTTAATTCATTAAGGCATTTTGTAAAGGAAGTGCAGAGAAAGGGGATAATCACTTACGGCGAGAGCCTTGCAAGCCCCGAGACGCTGCTTGCGTATCCAGCAACGATGAGCCATGGCTCGCTAACCGAGCAGGAGAGGCAAAGGCTTGGAATCACACGGACTTTTTTCAGGCTCTCCGTAGGGCTTGAGAATCCAGAGGATGTGATAGCTGAACTAGAAAGAGGCCTCAGAAGACTAGGATAGCCTATTTCACGCCTAACTGATCAAAAAGAAATGCCCATTTTGTCGAATAGGAGTCGATTCTATTCTTCAGGGGAATTGTTGAGGAGTTATGCCCTGCATTTTTTTCAACTCTTAGCAGAATTGGATTTTGCTGCTTTTTTGATGCCTGTAGTATTGCAGCAAATTTGAATGCGTGCATGGGACCAGTTCTTGTATCATTATCAGAGGTTGTGATAAGCGTTGAGGGATAGTTGTAGTTCGTTTTGACATTTTGGTAGGGCGAATATTTCCTGAGGCGTGCGAATTCTTCCCTTGTGTTAGGGTTGCCGTATTCGTCAACCCACAGCTTTCCTCCGCCGAATTTATGAAATCTAAGCATATCGGTGAGTGGAACGCCGCAAATAACGGCTTTGAAGAGTTCGGGGTGCTGAATCATGCAGGCCGCCACCAAAAGTCCCCCATTGCTTGCACCCATTATGCCCAATTTGGAGGGGCTCGTGTATTTTTTGGAGATAAGCCATTTTGCGGCGTTGATCATATCATCAAAAGTATTCTGTTTATTTTTGCCCTTTCCCAAATCATGCCATTTCTTGCCATATTCGCTTCCCCCTCTTAGCGAAGGGATGGCGTATATTCCGCCTTTTTCAAGGAAAGGGATTATTAGAATATTGAAATAGGGCAACATGCCTGATGCAAAGCCACCATAGCCCTCGATCACACAGGGGTTCTTTCCGTTTAACTTCATTCCTTTTCTATGAGTAATAAACATAGGGATGCGGGTTCCGTCTTCAGACTTGTACCGAACTTGTTTGCTCTCGAATGCGCCGGATTTAAACTTCTGCTTGCTTTGCTCAATCAATGAAAGTTTTCTAGAGCTAAGATTATAGTTGTATAGCGTAGACGGAATTAGAAATGAGCTAAACATTAGGGAGAGGTCATCGGATTCAAAGTTGGTATTCAGGGAGGCGGTTCCGCGAGGGGGCAGAGGAAGACGGTATTCATGCTTGCCCAGAAGGGAATACAGGGATACTACCGAACTAACATTTTCTAAATAAACCAACACGATCTTTGATTTCAACAGAGCTGCAGCTTCAATCACGTTGGAATTTTCCGGGATAATTTCGACCCAGTTTTGCTCGGATGGCGATGCAAGGTCCACCTTTATTATTCTCCCGTTTATCGCTTTGTAATTGGTTAGTACATAGAGCTGGTCGTTAATTATTTGCAGAGGGGTAAAATTTGCATTTATTCCCGAGATTATTTTTCGGGCAGGTTTTGAGTTACCAATTGGTTTGCAGTATATCTCGTTGGAAGCCCATCCGAATTCCACATTAATGATCAGGTACTTATCATCGCTGGAAATTTTCGTTGAAACGAATTTCATAGATTCCAGCTTTTTGCCAAATATGGGAACATCATTGGTGTAGCTGGTTCCTAGTTTGTGAAAGTATACCGAGGAGTCTCTTGAACGATCCTCAGGCACATCCTCAAGCCATTTGGTGTAGTAGAATCCGGAGGAGTCATTAAGCCAGGAAAGGCCAACGTATCTAAGCGGCGGGATTGCATCTGGCAAAAACTTGCTGGAACCTATTTCCTTAATTTTAATTGACGCCCTATCGCCGCCTTTTTGCGAGACGGCATAGGCGAGTAAAGTTCCGTCCGGAGATGGGATCGCCCAGTATAGCTGTTCCAATCCTTTTTTAAGAAGAGTGTTAGGATTAAAGGCGACTTTGGCTTTTCCCGCTTTACCGTCGCGATAATACAATACCGAAAAATCTTGTTTGGGGTGGCGCCGATTTTGAAAGTACCTCCATGCCCCGTCTCTTTGCCTCCTCTGCTGGATAAGGCTAAAGCCTTCAACATTAAACAGTCCCCTAAACTTTCTGGAGAGATCTTTTTTGGCACTCGTTTTGCCGATGAACTTAGCGGAGAACAGATTTTGCCTCTTGATCCAGGCTTTGATCTCCTTTGTGTTATCCGCTTCAAGCCAGCGATAATTATCGGTTATCCGCACTCCGTGTAGCGTTTCGTGAAACTTGACTATTTTTGTCTTGGGAAAGTCCAATGTTACACCGAAAAACATCTGCTCCCATCGGGATTTGAACCCGAGTTTTAAGGTTGAAAGCCTCACGTCCTTGACCGGACTAGACGATGGGAGCGCCTAACAACAATAGGTATTAATCTTTATTGCTCGCTAATTTATTATAATGTGCTTATTGGGGGTTAAATGATACTATCCGACTTTGACTTAATGAACATGATAAACAGCAAGAGGCTGATAATCGACCCATTTTCCGAGACAATTGTGAGGGAAAATGGTGTGGACTTCAGGCTTGCGGACGAGATAGGAAGGCACAAGCAGATGGGAGACGTTTTTGTGATGGAGCCTGAAGACAAGGACACCATAGAATCCGCATTCAACATAGAGAAGGGAGTTAAGGAAATAGTTATAGGAGGCAAGGAGCAGGTCCTTCTTTCCACAAACGAGTTCATTAGCATGCCCGATGATGTGGTCGGATTTGTTGAGCTGAGAAGCACATGGGCAAGGCACGGGCTTTCAATGCCGCCTACCATAATTGACGCAGGATTCAAGGGCACGATAACTCTTGAAGTAATCAACAACGCGCCTTACAAGATAAAGATTAAGCCGATGGCAAGATTTGCTCACATCGTATTCATCAAGGCTACAAGTAGGGTCGAGAAGGCATATCAGGGAGGCTACAATTCACAGCGCGGAGTCAGACTTCCAAAGCCTATCACTGATTAATTAGAGCAGAGCTTTCGCTAAGGGAAAAATAAAATACAAGGGGAGTTTATCCCCTGACTTAAAACAAAAATTATCTTGAGAGATCGCTTGCCTCTTCCCTTGAAACATCTTCTGCCTTTGTTCCAGGAACTGAAGAAACTAGCACCACGTCTCCGACATTCTTAACATTCTTGTAGAGAATGCTCTTCTGCCTTAGGACAACCTTTACGTCCCCCTTCGCATTCTTCCATGGGACTGTTAGCAGCCTGCTGAGTTCTCCCCTCTCCAAATCCACGATAACATCCTGAACATCGCCAAGATATTGCCCGGAATCGCTGTAGATATCCATGTGATATATGTCTGATATTTTCATTCTATCGCCTGCTTAGCTTAGTTATTATAGATTTATAAAGTTTTTCAGATTAGTGGAAGCTCTCTCAAGGCTGCATCCAATCGATTTCGTAGTAGTCGTGCTTGCTCTTTGGGAGCTCGATTCGCTTCACTTTGTAGTAGGTCACTGCGGTTTCCCTGTCCGCAATTGCGAGGACAAGCTCTAGCTTTCTTCGCTGCGCCTCATTGATTGCGCCTGAGAGTTCCGTTCCTCCAATGTACTCCTCTTCGCTAAGCGAGAGCATCGCGTACTTTGGGGGAGCCTTGCCCGGAACGTCGGTGTCACCGCCCCTTCTGTGGTAGAGGATGTAGTCAACCCCGACCTTTGTTCTCTTTGCCTTGCCCGGAATTGCAAGGATGAAGGTCTTTCTGACGGAGTGCGCGACCCTGATCGCCCTTGCCCACTCGGAAATTAGGAGCTTTGATTCCTTTGGGAAGACCTGGATCACATGCTTTGAGTGGACCCAGTTGTCATCCTTGATCGGCCTTGCGCCCGGGAAATAAACCCTAAAGTGCGTCCCGAACTTGAATCCCGTCTTAATCACATATCCGTGCTCCCTGAAGTCCTTGTAAACCTCATAGAGCTTCGGGAAATCCTTCCTTCTACCCTTTGCCTGGGCAAGCACGCTCTTCTTTGTGGCGTTTGAGAGCGTGAGCCTCCCCTTTTCCATCAGGAAGAGGGTCTCGTATGCGTCAAGCTTGTTTAGCTGCCCCCTGTCAGCAGCCTTGTATGTCCCGTACTGGCCGAACCAGAGCTTTTCGTAGATCTCTTTTCCCTTTTCTGCATCGTCAACAATTGAGAGCAAATCGTGCTTGAAGAAGCTGCCCCTCATCTTGAAGCTCGGAAGGGAGAGTTTGGAGGCAGGATACTTTTTGAGCGGGGTTGCATGGGGAAGAAAGTATTTCGAGTCTGCAGATTTGAGGATTAGGCCGCGGTCCCTCCAGTCCTTGTAGGCAAAATACCTGGTCATCAACTTCTTGCCATCGAATCTAGATGCCGCCTGCGCAAAGCTCACTGATTTCTTATTTGAGAGGCACTGAGCATTTCTCACATCCATCAAGTAGAGGGCCTCCTCCGGAATCAGGCTAAGCTTTCCATTTGAAAGAGATCCATAGTAGCCTCGCTCAAGCTGGTCCCTTGTCGCCTGGTCAGGGACAGAGATCTTGCTGCCTTGGATGGAAATTAGCAGAGACATTGAATCGTATCTAATGAGCGGAAAAGGTTAATATTGATGTGAGATTGCCAATAGAAGAGCCTATTAAAATCTTCAGTGCCAAATAGCATTATTTCGGTGCAAAAATGAGCGACACGCAAGTCCAGGTGCAAAGGCCAGCCTCATCCCCGCAGGTTCCGGAGGAGCTAAAGGCGATGATGACAAGGCAGGGCTACCACTTTGTGGGAAGGCACTCTGCGGTCAAGACATGCACATACACGGCAAGCAGCATGCAGCTTGAGGGAGCGACATGCTACAAGCACAGGTTCTACGGAATCAAGAGCTGGAGGTGCATGCAATCGACCCCCGCGATTGGGTGCAACCTCTCATGCAGCTTCTGCTGGAGGATTATCCCTGAGGAGGTTGGGATAAACTGGAACGAGCTAAACGCGCTTGGCAGCTGGGACGACCCAGACTCGATTGTTGATGGATTGATAGTGGAGCAGAGAAAGCTTGTGAGCGGCTTCAAGGAAAATCCAAAGACAGACCTGCAAAGATGGAGGGAGGCAAACGACCCTGCGCATGTTGCGCTGAGCCTAACCGGAGAGCCGTTCTTCTACCCGCACATGAACATGCTGATCGAGGCGTTCCACAAAAGGAAGATAAGCACATTCATTGTGACGAATGGAACGATGGTGAATGCGATCCGCAAACTGACGGTCATGCCGACCCAGCTTTACGTTTCTATACAAGCCCCGAATGAAGAGGTCTACAATGTCACTGCAAGGGCGAAGACGCTCAACGCGTGGAAGAACTTCCAGGAGTTCCTCAAGGTCTTTGCAGAGCTAAAGACGCGAAGGGTCTTCAGGCTCACTTTGGTGAAGGGAGTCAACATGGTGGATGCGAAAGGGTATGCGGACCTAATCGCTAAGGGAAAGCCAGACTACGTTGAGGTGAAGGGCTTCTCGTTTGTAGGCGGCGCAAGGAGCGAGGAGAGGCACCTGACATACGAGCAGATGCCAAGGCTGGAGGAGGTTGTCGAATTTTCAAAGCAGATTGCAGCGGAATCTGGGTACTTATTCACGGATTGCCATGACCACAGCAGGACTGTGCTTCTTTCGGCCAGCGAGGAGGTTGCAAGCAGGAGAATAATCAACTTCCTCAAATGATTGCATGGCGAAGAGCAACCAAAGAGAGGCTTACAGGAAAAAGGTTAGGGACTACCAGAAGATTCTCTTTCTGATCCTGTTCTTCAGCTTCATCGTTTTCGTTGTGATTGCCGCATTTGGAGTGTACAGCGTTGGGGTCGGCAGATTTATTTCAAGCGTGGAGTCGATAAGGCCCTCCTATTTCCTTCAGGCGCTTGGGATTGTGTTCGTCAGCTATTTGCTCCGCTTCCCAAAATGGCAGCTCTACATGAAAAGGCTCGGGATCAGGATAAAGGCGTTCCAGAATCTGATAATTTACCTTTCGATGTACTCGATGGATATAACGCCCGGAAGATGGGGCAGGGCGATCGGCTCCTACACGATAAATAGGCTGACTGGCGCAGGCATAGGGACCTCGTTTCCTGCGGTGGTCGCGGACATATTTACCGACTTTGTGGGATTTGCAATTGTTGCGGTTGCTGCGGCGCTCTTGGTAAGGCAATATATAGAAATTTCAATCGGGGCAAGCTTGCTGCTTTTCATCCCATTCATTTTCCTCTACAACAAGGGGGCTTACTCAATCTTCAGCAGGCGCCTTAGAAAATTTAAGTTCTTGCGCGGGCTCTTTGCAGTTGGGGACAGCTACTTTTCGCACAATAAAAAACTT
Source organism: Microcaldota archaeon (assembly GCA_028866785.1). Next base: position 1,826 of record JAGWHN010000015.1, on the reverse strand, counting down.
GGGCTGCCGGTTTACATCTATTCGCTGCTTTGCGCGATACCCGCAACCATACTAAACGGCCTGAGCCTTTATTTTGTGATGCTAGCCTTCGGGATCAATGTAGGGATTGGAGATCTCGGGACAATTGTTTTCATATATGCGGTTTCGACCCTGCTAGGGATGCTGACCGGGTTGCCTGCAAATATTGGGGTGACCGACGCAACGCTGCTTGGATTCATACTGGCGTTCTTTGGCGGATATGGGATAGACGTGGGACTCGCTGCAATAATAACAATCTTCACCAGAATTGTTAATGTCTGGTTTGTGCAGCTCTTTGGATTCGGCGCTCTGCTCTACACACTTAGATACTGGAGGGAGAAATAAATCAATTAGTTGACGAGCTCCGATGTATTTTTAGCTTCCTCAAACTCGGGCTCAAAGGCATTATTTATTTCACGCCTGATTTTGGTAATAACTTCGGATGCATTGAGCACACTGTCAAGTCCAGAAGTTAATTGTACTATAGACTGCCTTAGATTCAGCACCTCAGCAAGGCTGTTTACCTTAGAGGTGGTTATTTCGCTTCTCCTCCTTCTGATTTTTGTTGACGCTGTGTCCAACTCTCTTTTGGCGCGGTCAAGTGAGTCATAAAGGTTGTCGCGAATTCCGCGGTAATATGTGAGTTTATCGGAAGAAACTGCTTTTAGCGTATTCCCTGCATTAACGAGTTCGATTATGTTTGGATGTTTTATGGAGTCTCTGACTACTTCATCAACTAAAGGAATTGCAAGCGCATGCGCACGGATCTCATTTTTGGCCATTGCAGGGACTAAAGATTTTGCAAGTTGGGACATAAAGTTTATAGGAGGCTCAGCATCGGGCGAATTAGAAGTCATCTTATGCAGCTGCACGCTTATTGCAAGCTTTATCTCAGATCTAGCCGCTCTATATACATTTTGCATAGTCTGTGTTGCTCAAAGGGTTTTAAATAGATTATCTAGGGTTTGTTTGCAGAAATTTTGCCAGGGCTTCCTCTTCAGCAAAGTTTAGCGGCCCTGGAATAATCAGCGTGATTACCTTTCCCTCAAATGCCCTTAGATCCTCCTTGCCGATCTTTCCAACTTGGAGGTATCTTATTTCCTGCGACTCCTTTCCTATGTCCCCAAGGACCAGGATCTTTGATTTCTCAGTTATGAAGTTGTATCCCTTGGTTTCATCGGCCACATGCAGAAGCTCTATTGCCTCCGCGACCTTCATTTTTCTCTTCTCGTTGTAGTGGTAGTCGCAAAGTCCCATTGTGTGCTGCCCGTTTTCGAAGTTCCTCTTCACTACATCGATAAACGAGGTCGGCTTGTACTTCTCGCTCCAAAACGTGATGGTGGTCGTTGGGCCGAACTTGTAGATGTCAAGCCCGCTCTCCCCGATTCCGCCCGAAAAGATGTTTGAGGAGTGGTGAACCATGTAATCGACGCCCTTCTTTGCCGCAAGGTCAAGGATTGTGTGGTGGGTTGTGGCTATAAGCGGGTCTCCGGACACCAAAAGCGCAACGTCCTTCTCCTTTGCCTTCTCGACCATAACTTTTGCGTTCTCCTCAAGGTCGGACCTGTGAATCAGCTTTGGCGAGACGCCGAATTCGCCTGAGATCCATGCCAGGTCCTCATCCGTGATGAAATTGGTGTATTGGTCCACAAGGACCTCATCTGCTCCCTTGAGGTCGTCTATCGCGCTGTAGGGTATGTCCCTGTTGTTTAGCCCGATGCCGATTAGAAAAAGCACTATACTCAATCCTTTATTCCGTCCGTTGTGATCTTTATCACGCACTCTCCCTCCGGCATGTTTGGCGAGTC
>JAGWHN010000153.1 GCA_028866785.1 Microcaldota archaeon | reverse complement strand
GAAAGACCAAAAATAGATAAGGCAATAATGACTGACCTAATTGTGGGAAAATGGCCCTTTCATCTAGAGGAATATTCAGAATATAGGGACTTTGTATCAAGGAGTAAGACTAGAGATTAGCCAGGGCAGCAAGAATTCGTTTGCTCGATCTTATGCCAATCTTAGAGTAATCGCACTTTATCTTGATGGATCCTTTATTTATTATAGTCCTTGGGCACTTGTCAGTACTAGGGGGGGACATTACCAGTACCGTGCTGTTCTTGTTCGAATACAACTTGCACTTTTCTGATGTCATTTAAGTCACTCTTTAACTCTACTTTATTATGCCTCTTTATAAAGCTACACTATAAGTTCGTCTACAATGTTTTGCGCTTTTCGATGAGAAATGTCTATTTTATGTCCAGCTGGCGCTTCGCTTCAGTAGTCGCCTTGAACTTCTCTTTTGGCATGAACAGGAACTTGCATGCTGCGGCGCCAGTGGCTACGCACTCCTCCTCCAC
>JAGWHN010000152.1 GCA_028866785.1 Microcaldota archaeon | reverse complement strand
TTGCGATCTCCTCATGCCCAGGGATGCTTCTTTTTTTCGCATCCATGAATGTCCTTACTACCGGATTCTCCGCGTCGTCCTTTCCGTATGGCACGGACTGGTGAAGAATGTTTGGCATGTTCCAAAGCAGCTTGTTTAGGCCTGCATCAAGCTCGCCGATTCTCGCCTCGTTTGCGGCGATCTTCTCCTTTACCTCGACAAGCTCCTTGCGTATTACCTCGACCTCCTCGTTCTTCCCCTTCTTTTTCATCTCGGATATCTCGAGGCTGGACTTGTTTCGCTGGGCCTGGAGCTTTTGCGTCTCTGTTTGGACCGCCCTCCACTGCTCGTCAAGCTTTAGTATTCCGTCTATGTCGTACTCCCAGTGCCTTTTTGCCATCGAGGCCTTTATGCCATCGATGTTTTCCCTTACGTATTTCGCACTTAGCACCCAACTCACACTTTTCTAACGAAATAAAAGTATAAATAGACACATAAGGAATTAACATTATCGCATGCAGGG
>JAGWHN010000151.1 GCA_028866785.1 Microcaldota archaeon | reverse complement strand
GAGGAGAAGTGGATACTATCAAGACTTGAGAGCACTGTCCAGAAGGCGACGGAGAGCTACGATGCCTACGAGCCATACGAAGCTGCGGTTGCGATAAAGAACTTCATCAACGAGGACTTCAGCAGATTCTACCTCAAGATCGCAAAGAAGAAGCTTGCGCTCTACGGAAAGGGCAAGTCGAAGAAGATAGTGGACGTGATCAGTTATGTCCTATACAGATCGCTGATTATTCTTTCACCAATAACACCTTTCGTGGCGGAGAGCATCTACCTAAAGCAGTTCAAGATGCAGCAGAGCATCTCACTTGAGAGTTGGCCAAAGGCAAACAAGAAGCTGATCGCAAAGGAGCTCGAGGAGCAGTTTGACGTCGCAACGCAGGCAATCACCGCCATACTTAGCAGCAGGGAGAAGGCTGGCATCAAACTAAGATGGCCGATAATGAGCGCCACAATTGAGGTTAGTTCGGATTCCGCATATAACTCACTTGAGAGACTTGCGAATG
>JAGWHN010000150.1 GCA_028866785.1 Microcaldota archaeon | reverse complement strand
TCGACACGGGGCTCCTGGACTTTCCCGCGAAGAGGTTCGGGGAGACCGTCTACCTCTGCTGGAAGTACGGGGAGTCGAGCATCGAGTTCTGGCACACCCAGAACGAGGGCTTCGCTAGCCGGAAGCAGATAAACGCGCAGATAGTCTCGCCCTAGCGCGCCCCCGCTAAGGTTTACTAGTGGCCGCCCGCGGCCGGCCCCGCAACACGATGCCCTCCACCCACGAGTTGGCGGCAGGCGACAAGGCGCCCGACTTTTCGCTCCCTTCGTCGAGCGGCAAGAGCGTCAAGCTGAGCGACCTGAGGGGCAAGAACGTCGTACTCTACTTCTACCCGAAGGACGACACGCCAGGCTGCACCAAGGAGGCGTGCACGTTCAGGGACAACCTCCCAAAGTTCGGGGAGATGGACGCGGTCATCCTGGGCGTGAGCAAGGACTCGCTCGACTCGCACGCGGACTTCATCAAGAAGTACGGGCTCAACTTCACCCTTCTGAGCGACGAGG
>JAGWHN010000014.1:1299-20785 GCA_028866785.1 Microcaldota archaeon | reverse complement strand
GCCCCCCCAGCATCTTTACGACAGGAGGGGGAACAGTATAGTCGACTATCGGCTAAAGCTGCTTGAGTTCTCTGAGTTCATAAGCACTCACAAGAAGGCAAACATACCAATTGAGCTCTACATCTACAAGCTCGGACCGAACCCCGACAACCTAAATGTGCCTTGCAGGAATGTTCAGGCCTCTGACGAGGAGCTTCCGTACGGGGGACTCACAATAGACCTCCATCACAAGGACCGCAACGGGTTTTCCCTTTTTGCATTTGAACAGAGGGGTGGGAAGCAGATAAGGTTCAGGTTGGGCGTTGTTGCGGTAACGCCAATCGAGCCCGAAATATATACCGACTCGTTTAGAGAATGAGCACCATGCCGCTGTAGAGAAATTTAGAAAAGCTTTTTATTTTAATTCCTACCAACTTAGTTCATCTGTTACTTTTAACGTGCATGCCTAATGGTTGAAACAAGACTATTTCTGGATGATCTAGAGAATGCGCTAGAAAATTCCGATCAGAAGAAGACTACTGATGAATTGACCATCAGCAAATGGATTAGCAAAACAAAAAACCTGGTCCTGGAGACTCCCAAGCCCAAAGTTCCCCAAGAGCTGAACGAAAGGATCGTCGTGCTGACTTACAAACTCTACTACTTCAAGATCCACGATGCTGCGGACCTGCTTTACTACAATTTTGTTACTGATTTCAATGCTATTGCCCTGAAGGAGACAAGGATCGGGCTTTTGCATCTGCTCTCCACTGATGACAGAAACCTTGAGCGGATCAATTTTGCCCTGAAAAATGGGGGCAACATGTACCAGCGCAGCCTCGATGGAAGGACCTCATTTGAGTTTGCACTCGGCGCAGGCTCTATAAAGAACTTCACCCTTTACTACCAAAAGGACAAGAACATCGTCAAGAAATACAGGGATCCGAATACGGGAAAGCACCTGCTCCAAAAGTCAGTGAATTACAGGAACCTTCCAAGCTTCCAAGCTGTGGCGAGGGCTACCTCAAACCATCAGGAGATCTCTAGCATTAAGGACAGAATGAATCGAAATACGCTCCAATCCATCGCAGAAATACCGCTTGAAACCCCTGGCACCCCAGAGAGGCCTGGAAGGCCAATTGAGGCAATACAGGCAGACCAGGAGCTCATTAACCATATGATTTTGAGTCTTGCAAGAAACAAGCACAGCTTCATCAATATGGTTCGTAACAAAGACAGAAACGGAAAGACCGCATACGACCTATCGAGATACTCCAACCCAAGCACCTTTTACCACATAGAGATGCTGGAAGAGTCGATTACCGGAAAGAGCACAGCGAACCGCACCCTTGATAGAAAAAAGGTAAAGGTTCTCGAGAAAAAGCTTTTCCCGCAAAAAAGCACTGTCCCGAAAATCAGGCATTGATGGACCTTATGAAATCTATCACTATTTTTGCAAACTGCTCCGCATTGGTGTAGTGTGGCGCGTGCCCCGCGCCCTCAATTATCTCCAGCTTGCTGTTTTTGATATCATTCTTGAAAGAATTTGCGTATTCAACATTTACGGTACTGTCTTCACTGCCCCAAACTATCAGCGTCGGCTTTTCTATTTTGGAAAGCGTATCCTTTGTGAGCCTCTCATTTTGCAGCGACAATAATATTTTTTCAGCAACCTCTTTGCTGAGGCTGAATTTCGCCAGCTCCTCTATCTTCTTGTCCCGCTCCCCCCTATCCTTACTGTTAAACTCCCTGTCCTCCTCAAGGCCCGCGCTGTCCTCAAGCACAAAGCTGCTTGCTGTGTATGGGTAAGATGCGTAGTATGCGGCAATCCATCCGCCGTAGGAATGCCCGATTATGCAGCTCTCCCTGTTGTTTTGGTCTGAGATGAATTCGGTCAGCGCCTGCACCTGCTCGCTTATTTTGTAGTCTATGTCTGCCGGCGCATCGGACTTGCCATGCCCGAGCAGATCAATTAGCGATACATCAAACTCCTCTGGGATGAAGGTCATGAGCTTTGCCCATGCCTTTGTGGTGCCCCCAAGTCCGTGCAGGAAGATCAATTTTTTACCGTCCGTCTTGTGCCTTCTGTAGTAAATCCTTCCGAATGAGGAATGCACATATCCCTCATTGAAATCAGAATCGTAATCCATTTATTCACTCTTTCTTCTTTGGGTAGAAGAAGTGCAGCGGCCTTCCAAGCGCCGCCTCTGCAGCCTCCTGCACCGCCTCGCTGTATGTCGGGTGCGGGTGTATCGTGTCCGCAATGTCCTCAAGCGTCGCGCCCATCTCTATCGCAAGGGCAGCCTCGGAGATCATAGAGCTTGCCTCGGCGGAGACTATCTCCACCCCCTTCACTATCCCATTCTCGCTCGAGGCGATTTTTACAAAGCCCCTGGTGGAGTCAAGCGCAATTGCCCTGCCCAGAGCGCTGAGAGGGAATTTTGTGACACTGATCCCCTCTCCCTCGATCTTGCCTGCGATTGCAATCTCCGGATCAGAGAATATGACCGCAGGCACAACGACATTGTCGTATGCGGAATTCTGCCCTGCCGCAACCTCGCCTGCGACAGTTCCCTGCCTTATCGCCTTATGTGCCAGCATCGGCTCCCCGACAACATCCCCCACCGCGAAGATGTTTGGGTCGGAAGTGAGCATCTTTTCATCAACCGTTATGAAACCTTTATCATCCATCTTAACTGTTGTATTCTCGAGCCCCAACCCTTCCGTGTAGGGCTTGAGCCCTATGGCAACCACGATTATCTCCGATTCTACTTTTTCCCCGCTTGCAAGCGTGACTGAAGTTGCATCGTGTGAAGTCGGTGTTGCATTGAGGTATATCTTCACCCCAAGTTCCTCCATCCTGCTCTTTACAAGCTGCACTGCGTCCCTGTCAAACTTTGAGAGCACGTCTGTCCTTGCAATTATCGCGACCCTAGTGCCGAATTTTGCAAACAGTGTCCCTATCTCCACCGCAACGTATCCCGCGCCGACTATCGCCATCGTTTTCGGTATGAATGCAAGCGAGAGCGCCTGCTTGTAGTCGATAACGTTCCCCCCAAAACTAAATCCTGGGATTGTCGTTGGCTCAGATCCCGTTGCGATCAGCGCCTTCTTAAAGTCCAGCGAGGTTCCGTTGGTGAGCTGCAGGGTGTTGGAGTTGAGGAAAGTGGCGGTGCCCTTGACTATCTCGACCTGGTTTAACTTTAGCAGCGAGTCAACGCCATTTTCAAGTTTTGTCGAGACATCCATTCTCCATTTGAGGAGCGTCTTTGCGTCGATGCTTGCTCCCTGCACATTGATGCCGAACTCCTGTGAGTGCTGGGCATCGTAGAATATGTCCGCAATGTGGATGAGCGTCTTTGATGGAATGCATGCATAGTTTAGGCAGTGCCCCCCAAGCTTGTTCTTTTCAACTATTGTTACATTGAGGCCTAGCTGAGATGCGCGTATTGCTGCAACATATCCCCCTACCCCTCCGCCAATAACCGCCAAGTCGACTTGCTCCGGCAGGGATCCCATTACCATAGTTGCACCTACATCATCTCAAGGAAGTCTGGATCCTCGAGATATTTTATAAGCGCATTTCCGAAGTGAACTGCCTCCGCACCGTCAACAACCCTATGGTCAAATGTGAGGGAGAACGGAAGCTGCTTTCCGATAACTATCTGGCCGCCCTTCACCATCGGCGTGTCCCTTATCATGTGGATTCCGAGAATTCCAACTTCCGGATAATTGATCATCGGCACAGATAGGTATCCCCCGCCGAGGCTTCCGATGTTGGTTATTGTGAATGTGCTGTCCCTCATCTCCTCTATCTTTATCGTGTTGTTCCTGAGCCTCTCGCTTAGGTCCTTTATTTCCTTTGCAAGCTCGAGGATGCTCTTCTTGTCGGCGTCCTTCACCACAATGACCTTGAGCCCGTCCGGCGTCTCCGCAGCAAGGCCGATGTTGTAGTACCTCTTTAGTATTATCTCGAACTTCTCATGGTCGTAGCTTGAGTTGAACCTCTCATTCCCGCTTTCCTTGAGCGCAGCAATGACCGCCTTTATTATGTAAGGCAGGAAGGTGAGCTTGACTCCGAACTCCTTCTCGACTTTTGGCTTCTCCTTCTGCACAATTGCCCACAGCTCCGTTGCGTCGATTAGGTCCATGTGCACTGCCCTCGGGATTGTCCAGGAGGCTTCCATGTTCTTTGCAATTGTTTTCCTTGTGTAGCTCATCTGGATCCTTTCCACATTGTCTGTGTGCTGCTCCTCAAGCGTTTCGGAGTACTTTGGAATCGGCCTTGATGTCAGTACGGCCTCGTGCGCAGTTCCCCTGATATCATTTTCAAGTATTCTCCCCTCAGGGCCTGTGCCCACTATGGTCTTCAGATCCACGTTCAAATCGCGAGCGAGCTTCCGCACCGCAGGAGTTGCAAGTATCTCCTTTGGCTTTTCTGGCGCAACCGGCGCCACTGCCGCCTGTGCGGGCTGCTCCTTCCCTGCAAACGGAGGTCCCGCAGGAGCTGGAGCCGCTCCCGCAACATTCTTTAGCTCCTCTGGAGTTCCAACGACTCCTATCAAATCTCCCAAATGGACCGTCGTCCCCTCCTTTGCAACTATCTTTACCGTGCCGTTTATTGGGGCAGGTATGTTCACCACTGCCTTGTCTGTCTCAATCTGGAAAAGCGTCTGGTCCTCCTTGACAGCGTCCCCGTCCTTTGCCAGCCATTTCTGCAGATGCCCTTCGGTAATTCCCTCGCCGACATCCACAAATTTTATCTCCTTCATCAAATCACTGCGACAACAGCTTGTCTATTGCCTTTGAAATCTTAAGCTCATTTGGTATGTAGTAATTCTCGTATCCAGGGAATGGGTATGGGAAGCTGTCCGATGCGACCCTCATTATCGGGGCGTCCAGCTCGAAGATCGCCTTCTCCGCAATTCTTGCGGCAATCTCCGCCCCGGGACCGAAGCTCAGCGACGCCTCGTGCACAATGATCACCTTTCCCGTCTTCTTCACGCTCTTTAGTATCGCCTCCTCATCAAGCGGGTTGATTGTTCTAAGATCAAGAATGTCTGCATTGAGCTTTTTCTTCTCAACAACGCTCTGCACCACATTCACCATCGTTCCATATGTGATTATGCTAAGGTCCTCCCCTTCCTTCACGAGGTTTGCCTTCCCAATCTCGACTTCGTATGGCTCGTCAGGTATCTCCTGCTTGAATAGCCTGTAGAGCTTTGTCGGCTCAAGGAACATCACCGGGTCGTCCATCTTCAGAGACTTTAGCATCAATCCCTTTGCGTCATAAGGCGTGGATGGCTCAACGACAATCAGTCCTCCGATGTGCGAGTAGTATGCCTCCGGGCTGTCGGAGTGGTGCTCAAGCGTTCTCACCCCTCCGCTGACAGGGGTCCTCACGACCATCGGCACCTTGAATGTTGACCTGCTCCTGCTCCTGTACCTTGCTGCGTGATTTATCAGCTGTCCAAAGCTTAGGAACATGAATCCCGCAAACTGGATCTCCGGGACCGGCCTTAGCCCTGCAAGCGCCATCCCTATTGAAGTGCCTATTATTCCCGACTCCGCAAGAGGGGTGTCCATCACCCTTCCCTCTCCATACTTTGCCTGAAGCCCGTCGGTCACCCTGAAGACTCCTCCGTCCTTTCCGATGTCCTCGCCAAGCAGGACAACATTATTGTCCGCCTGCATGGCTAGGTCAAGCGCGTTGTTGATTGCCCCTACCATGTTTACCTTCATATAATCACAAATTTCCCTGCCAGAAATCATTCTTCACTGCATCATCATACTCCTCCTTTAGCGTTGGAGGCATGTAGCTGTAGATGTGCTCAAAGATCACCTTCGGATCTGGCTTGAACTCCTCTGCCTTCTCAACCGCCGCATCAATTGCCTTTAGGTGCTCCTCCTCCATCTTCTTTTCGAGGTCGTCATTCCAGAGGCTCTTTGCGTTTAGGTATCTTCTAACCCTGAGAATAGGGTCCCTCTTTGCCCAGAATTCAACCTCGTCGCTCGTCCTGTACTTTGTTGGGTCGTCGGCGGTTGTGTGCATGCTCATCCTGTATGTGACGCACTCAATTAGCGTCGGGCCACTCTTTGCGTTTGCAATCGCCTCGCTAACCGCCTTGTAAACCGCTATCACATCATTTCCGTCAACTTGGATTGATTTCATTCCTGCGCTGAACCCCTTCTGCGCAAGCGTCTCTGCAGCGGTTTGGTTTTTTCTCGGAACTGAGATTGCCCACTGGTTATTTTCGATTATCGTTACAAGCGGCAACTTCATCACGCCCGCGAAGTTGAGTCCCTCATAAAAGTCTCCCTCAGAGGTGCCTCCATCGCCCACGTATCCCAGAACAGCCGCGTCCTTTTTGTTGTACTTTTGCGCGAATGCGATTCCCGCAGCGTGCGGTATCTGCGTCGCGACGGGAACTATGACCTCAAAGCCGTCAAACCCTTCCGGCATCTTTCCTCCCTCTTCAAAGCCCCTCCAATATATGAAAAAGAGCTCAAGGGGGAAGCCCCTAACTAGAAATACTCCATGCTGCCTGAAGTTCGGAACGAAAAGGTCCGCAGGCCTCATCGCCATCGCGCTCCCTATCTGCGTTGCCTCCTCCCCTATTAACGGGGCGTAGGTCACCGCCCTTCCCTGCCTTTGCAGGCTGAGTGTCTTTGCGTCAAGAGACCTTGCAAATGACATCCATTTGTACATCTCCACTATCTTCGAATCGTCAAGGTCCTTTGGAAAAAGAGAGGCGTCAACTGTCCCGTTCTCATCGAGCACCTGAAGGTAATCTATTGTACCTTCGTAGACTCGCTTAAGCAACAAAAACACCTTACGTATAGCTTCAATCTAATACTATTTATTAATTACACTTCCATCTATTTACGTAAACTTGGGCGGAAGGTCTCTTTGGCGCTTGCAAATTCATAAATAGTTTGCCCCACAATCCTTAATTCGCTATTTTTCAGGTATTACTATGGCTGACAAGGAAAAAGTTTTGGCACTTCACAAGAAGCACAGGGGAAAGATAGAGACGGCAAGCAAGGTCCCGCTTCAGACGCAGGAGGACCTCTCGACTTACTATACCCCTGGAGTCGCATATCCCTGCATCGAGATAAAGCATGACTGGCTCAAGGCTTATGATTACACCTCAAAGGCAAACACGATTGCGATAGTCACCGATGGAACAAGGATCCTAGGGCTCGGCGACATCGGGCCCGAGGCGGGTCTTCCGGTCATGGAGGGCAAGGCGGTGCTCTTCAAGAGATTCGGCGGAGTCGACGCAGTTCCGCTTGCAATAAGGGAGAAGGGGGAGGCCGAAATAATAAAATTCGTCCAGCAAATAGAGCCGACATTCGGGGGAATAAACATTGAGGATATTGCCTCACCAAAGAGCTTCAACATCGTTGACAAACTCTCAGAGACCCTTAATATTCCCGTTTTCCATGACGACCAGCAGGGGACTGCAACTGTCATCCTTGCGGGAATGTTCAATGCACTAAAACTTGCGGGAAAGAAGCTCAAGGAGGTAAAGATCGTGATAAACGGCTCAGGCTCTGCGGGTGTCGGTGCGGTCAGGCTGCTTAGCAGCATCGGCGTTAAGAAAATTTACGTTCTCGATTCAAAAGGCCTGATTTACGAGGGCAGGGAGGATCTCACGGACGTGAAGAGAGAGATGGCCCAAAAGTCAAACCCTGAGAAATTCAAAGGGGGCCTCGAGGACATAATCTCCGGCACCGATATCCTGATCGGCCTTGCGGGCAAGGGGCATTTCGGAAAGGAGCTCGTCGCAAAGATGAATCCAAAGCCGATAATATTCGCGCTCACAAATCCAGTTCCGGAAATCGGATATGAAGAGGGCAAGTCCTATGGCGCATTCATAATCGGGACAGGCAGCAGCGAGCTTCCAAACCAGATAAACAACCTTCTTGCATTCCCTGGGATAATGCGGGGGCTCCTTGAAACCCATGCAAGAAAGGTCAACAACGAGATACTAATTGCCGCATCAAAGGCAATCGCAAAGAGCGTGGGAAGCAAGCTCTCGGTGGATTACATTGTGCCAAACATGCTTGACAAGAAGCTTGCGATAAAGGTCACCGCAAGCGTTGCCGTGGCCGTGGCAGAGGCGGCGATGGAAACCGGAATGGCAAGGGTCAAGCTCGATCCAAACGAAGTAAAGAAAGAAACCGTGAGAAAAATAAAGGAAGTAATGAAGAACGAGAAGAGAATCGGCAAGGATTAAGCGGTCCTCTTTATTATGTGGTACCCGAACTGCGTCTTCACGATCTCGGAGATCTGGTCCTTCTCAAGCTTGAATGCGGCTTCCTCAAATGGCTTGACCATCATTCCCCTTCCGAATTCGCCGAGGTCTCCTCCCCTCCTTCTTGAGCCATCAATTGAGTACTGCTCAGCAAGCGCCGAGAAGTTCCCTCCAGCCTTGAGCTTCTTTAGTATCTCCTCAGCGACCGAGAGCTTCTCCACCAGTATGTGCGAGCATCGTATCTTGTTTGCCATATGATCAGATATTTAATAAAACTTAGATTTATATCACTTTCAGACTTTATCAATTATGGGGTAAATTTTAGATCTTTCAAAGGTTTCTTAAATTTAAATATCTCATAATACTATATGGATAATGTGAATAAAGAAAAACTATGCTCTGAACTTATATTGTCCTATTCAAATAAGTTGGTCTGGATAATTAGGCCAAAGAAAGAATGGAGTAAAAGGAATGGGGTATACTCTCTGCCCTACGCTGGTGTTGGTGGTAAACTTGAACCTAAAGAATCATTTTTGAACGCAGCACTTAGAGAATGCAAAGAAGAAATAAATTGTTCTCCAAAGATAATTAGTAGCAGCCAAACTACCTTCATAGACCTTATCTCCAAAACAGATAAGAAAGTCAATATCACTACTTCAATTAAGCCGCTATTTGTATATAGAAAGATTATGAAAGGTAAGATAATTTTTGTACATGTTTATCTAGGAAATCTAACTAAGCTTCCTAAACCCTCCTCAGAAACTGAAGCGTTATTTTTAATAAACAAAAAATTATTTTTGAATCGTGCATTTAATAAAATGAAAATTAAACCTACTGAAATTCAAATTATTTCTCGAGTTGATTTCCCTTCAAAATTTTTCTTTTATGCAGTTGGCAGTGCAGAGTACTTTATATGCCTTCTAAATAAGACGTAAGGGTCACTTCAAACCTTATTGATACTTTTGTAACCTTCTATTGTTTTTTCTGCAAATTTTTTCCATGACATTGCAATCGCAATTCTATAATTTTCTTTTGACATTCTTCCAAGATTTTTCCTTCTAATTTTTTTAATTGCCTTTTCTAATCCATTACTATTTTTTGGATCGTATATTATCCCACCATTTTTATTAACTAGCTCTAAAAGAGTCTTTTTATTTGGTATTACGAATGGTTTTCCAAATGAAATTGCCGTTATTAAAGAACCTGAATTTGTTATTCTTTCAAAGGGAAGAACTACTACGTCTGCAGCATTAAAATAAGTAGAAACGTCCCTTTTTTCTATCCACTTAAGATGTGGTAAAATTCTCTCATCGTTAGATATAAAATCTAAAATATTTTTTTTATTCTGTTTGATGTCCCAATTACTACCTGCTGGCACTCCTGCAATTATTAAATTAAGATTAGGTTCCTCCATTTTTTTAAATGCTTTTATTAAATTATCTACTCCCTTGTATTGTCTTATCCTTCCAAAAAATAAATACACAAAAGCCCCTTTTTTTACACCTAATTTATTTCTTGCAAATGTTCTACTAATTTTTGAGTTCCCCCAAAAATTTATATAATTTCCATGCGGTACTAAAATAGAATTTACTTTTTTATTATAATATCTGTGTAGTTCTCTTCCGGAATAGATACTATGAATAAAAACTAATCGAGCGAATCTGGACAATATTTTTCTAATAAAAATATCAATTTTAGAGGTATTAAAAGGTTCGTGCGGTACTGTATCATGTAAAGTCCAAACTATAACCGAACCTTTAATTTTTATAATTAATAGTTGGAGCATAGTCCAAAAAGCCCTAATTAATCTCCATAGCTGTGAGTTGGAGTTATACATCTCTTCGGGAAAATGTATATGAAAAATAGTCCCTTTCTTTGAAAAAATTATTTCAAATAAACTTAAGTTTTCAACTATCCTAATTTTCAAACCTAATTTATTTAGTGCCTTTTTAGCATTGTTTATGTAGTATCCTCCCTTTTTATATTTTTTATATACAAAAAATATTTTATTATTTAGCAAGCTATTTTTCATAATATTCGCTCCAAAAATTTAAGTTTTTAATATCCGCTTAAAAAGTCCATAATTTTTTGTAGCACTTCCCTACTTCCTAAATTTGTAGTTTCTATTTCTAAAATATTTAGTTTGGATTTTTTTAATTCTAAGGCTAGATTTTTAAATTCCGATTGCAAACTAATTGCAAAATTTGTATTTTTGTCAAATAACAAATTTTCTTTATTATTTTTTCTAAGGAGTCTTTTCATGCGTTCTTTCATTTCAACATAAAGAAAAACTGTGGCATTGGGTTTTGGAAATTCTTCAAAAATTATTTTTTTGAACTTGTTTAATTTTGTTTCATTTTTACTATTGTTGTATAATTTATCCAAAGTTGTTTGTACTGCAATAACGCTATATAAAAATCTATCAAAAATTACCGTTTCTCTTTTGCTATTTATTTTATCTCTAACTGATCTAATTGCTATTTGATTTAACATTGAGTAATAAATAAATCCTGGAATTACGGCCTGTTTACTATTATCTATATCGTTCTTAAATTTTTTAAATAAATCTGTATTTCCTGCAGGGTGTAAATAAGTTAAATTTAATTTGTTGGCAAGTGCCTTAGACGCGGTACTTTTTCCTGAACCATCAATTCCTTCTATTACAATCATCATTTTTTCACCATCTAAAAAAGCTTTAATTCAAATCCGTTATTGTCTAACACTGGTAGAACTGAAAATGCGTACATATCTACTAATTTAAGCAATCCGTTAGGAAATATGGCATATTGATAACGGCTCCTTTGTTCTTCAGTTGGCTTAAATCTTTTATTTGCTATATCCCTTATGCTTAAAGCCTCTTTCAATGGGCTTTTGTCCTTTTTATATGCACCTAAATCATATATGGGTTTAAATGAAATTTTATTTTTATTTCGCACTAATTCAATTATTTCCATCTCACCATAACCTATCTCACTTAGTATTTTTTTAATAAAATTTTTTGCTATCTGTTCGGTTTCTTTGGTGGTTTTTACATTTATTCTAAATTTTAGACCACCTAAATCCTCTTTTCTTTCAGAGTTAAAATTCCAAAGTTTGGACATAATCTCTATGTCTTTCAATATATCCTTTAGATATTTTTCTGTTCCCCATGCAATATCACATGGTGTTATAGTAAGTTTAATTTGTGAAACTAAATCTGGTTCTTTGACTAAATTGATTAGAGTTTCTATGGCCGTTCTTCTACCTTCTGCCCCATTTGTTACTATATACAATCCTTGTTTGAAATGTGTTCTCCATAATTTTGCAACATCGTAAGTGGTCTTTTTGGTTTGTTCTAAACTGTAATAATCTAACGGATCGTTTATTCTCCATGATGCAATAGTCCTATTTGGTTCTTTACCTGCTTTTTCATATGCCTCTGCAATTTCTTTTACTATTTCTTCTAATTTACTAAAGGGTATATTTTGCATGGGTTCTTTATCTCCGTATGCTGGACAGTGTAAACAATTTCTATTACAGTGATCTCCCGTTAAAATAAACCCTAATTTATCTAGAAAACTGTCAAGTAAATTCGCTTTAATAACTGGTGCTAAAATTTGGGTGTCATCCATGCGGTCAGCCGCATATGTGTTTTTTTTATTCTTTAAATATCTGCTTAATTAGTTGTATATTATCTTTTAACTACTGGTGGTAATATAAAGATTATTTTGCTAATTATTCTTATGAAAGCTGTTATATTTGCGGGTGGATTTGGGAAAAGATTACGCCCACTTACTGATAAGACTCCAAAACCTCTTTTAGAAGTTGGTGGGAAGCCAATAATGGAGTGGCAAATATCTTGGCTAAAACCTTATGGTGTGAATTCGTTTATTGTAACAACTTCTTACTTACCTGAAAAAATAGCACAGTTTGCAAAGGATAGCAGTAAATTGGGCGTGGAACTAGATGTTATAGTTGAAAAGGAACCTTTGGGTAAAGGCGGTGCACTTAAGAATGTTAAAGATTTTTTGAAGGGCGAGCACGAATTTTTGGTATTAAATGGTGATGTTATCACAAATATTGATATTACTGATTTAAAGTTAAATAATTATGTTGCCTCACTTGCTCTTGTACCTCTACAGAGCACTTACGGTATTGTAAATGTTAAGAGTGACTACGTAACCAGTTTTGTTGAAAAACCTGTATTGCCCGACTATTGGATAAATGCAGGAGTTTACAAAATGAATTCTGATATATTTAAGTATCTACCAGATAAGGGTGAGATAGAGGATACTACCTTCCCAGAATTAGCTAGAAACAAACTTTTGGGCGCTACTAAATTCGCTAAATCCTATTGGAAATCTACAGATTCTTTAAAAGATATGGAAGATGTAAACAAAGACCTTTTGAATAAAAAAGTATTCCGATATTAATCATTTCCCCAATCTCTCTATTTATTATAATACTCCTTTTTAAGTTTCGAGGTGGGAATAGATGCATGGAAGATAGGGAGTTTGACAGGCTTCTAAAGCTCTGTAGGCTTAGTCTCACCGATAAGGAAAAATCCTCAATAAAAAAGGAGATAGGCTCAATTTTAGGGTACTTTGATGCGATAGAACAGGTAAAATGCGATGAGTTAGATCCCTCTTACCACCCAGTCAAGGTGCCAGAGAGGCTAAGGGATGACAAGGTGGAGGCGTGCGAGAATCCCGATGCGCTCCTCAAGGGGACAAGGACGCACAGGTTCTACGTGATAGGCCCTGATGTGTAGTGATTAGATGGGTAGCATTAGCGAGTTTAGCAAAAAGAAGAAGGACGCCAAATACTACAAGACGCTCACCTCGGACCTAACAAAACTAAACTCAAAGCTCAATTTCCTCACCCTCGTGAACGATAAGATCTCAAAGGGGATGCCCTTCACCGTGAAGGACAACATCTGCGTAAAGGGCTTCGAGGCGAGCGCAGGCTCGAAAATGCTAAAGGGTTACATCCCGCCTTTTAGCGCAACATCTGTCTCAAGAATGGAGAAGGAGGGCTTCGGGTTCATAGGAAAGGCCACCATGGACGAGTTTGGATTTGGCAGCTTTGGGATCAACACCCAGGTGCAGGCAAAAAACCCCTTCAACGAGAAGCACGTTGCGGGCGGATCAAGCAGCGGTTCGGCGGTTGCGACCTCGGTGATGAAGTACCATGTTGCGATAGCGGAATCAACCGGCGGATCTATTTCAAACCCCGCCTCATTTTGCGGCGTTGTCGGCTTCACCCCAACATACGGCCTGATCTCAAGATACGGGCTAATTGACTACGCAAACTCGCTTGACAAAATAGGCGTAATGGCGAGAAGTGCGGAGGACGTAAGGGAAACGTTTGACATCATGAAGGGAAAAGACAAATATGACACCACCTGCATTGATGAAAAGGTCACCTCCTCCAAAAAGAAGAAGCTTGTGGTTATAGATCAGCTCATGAAGGGACTGGATCCCACGGTCGAGTCAAGCTTTGAGAAGCTTCTTGAAAAGCTTGAGGGCAAGGGATACAAGGTTGAGCACGCAAAGGTCGACTTCATTGACAAGGCGATACAGGCCTACTACATAATCTCCATGGCCGAGGCCTCAACAAACCTTGCAAAGTATGTGGGCTACAAATATGGTCTACAGGTTTCCGATTTCACGAAGAAGTACAATGAGTTCTTCACTACCGCAAGGGAGAATTTTGGTCTTGAAGCAAAACGAAGGATTGTTCTTGGTACATTTGTAAGGAGCGCAAGCGTGAAGGACAAATACTACATTAAGGCGCTCAAGCTCAGGACCGCACTCACAAACAAACTCTCAGAACTGATGAAGGACGGCTTCATAATAAGCCCGACAATGCCGATAATGGCGCCGAAGATAGAGGACGCAGCGAAGCTTACGCCACTGCAGAACTATGCGATGGACGCACTCACGATTCCACCAAACCTCTCCGGATTCCCTCATGTCTCATTTCCTTCTGATTATGTTGGCGGGATGCCAATAGGAACTCAGCTCATCACCTCCCACTTCAACGACTATGCTCTTCTTGACTTTGTCTCTGATTGGGAGAAATCCTTTGAGTACAAGTTCAAGTACAATTTGGGATCCATATGAAAATCGGACTAGAAGTTCACGTCGCACTCCCCACAAAGTCAAAGCTATTTTGCGGGTGCAGCACTACTGCCGATGAGCCAAATTCCTCAATCTGCGAGATATGTATGGGATTCCCTGGCTCAAAGCCGATGCTCAACAAGTCTGCTCTGATGTACGCGCTTGAAGTTGCAAACGCTCTTCACTGCAAGACGAACAAGCAGACCTCTTTTGTTAGAAAAGTTTACTTCTATCCGGATTTGCCAAAATCCTACCAGATTACTCAGCTAAATGACGCGGTTGGCTTTGAGGGACACCTAGAGCTTGAAAACAAAACGGTCGGGATAAGGAGGATACAGCTTGAGGAGGATCCTGCAAAGGTTGTAAGGGAAGATGGATACACGCTTATCGATTTCAACAGGTCCGGAACGCCGCTGCTTGAGATAGTAACAGAGCCAGACATACAAAGCGAGGAAGAGCTGAGGGAGTTCATAAACGAGCTCAAGAGCATACTTTACTATCTTGGCGTTGACATCGAAAAGGAGCTAAAGGTCGACCTGAACGTATCGATTGGATCCCAAAGGGTGGAAGTGAAGAATGTCACTGGACTTAGGAATCTGGTTGACGCGGCAAGGTATGAGATAAAAAGGCAGGAAGAGCTTGTCAAGAAAAAGCAGGTCATAGTTGCCGAGACAAGGTCATACAACGAAAGCACACTCAAGACAGAGAGTTCAAGGGAAAAGGAAAGCGACGAGGAGTACGGATTCATCTTTGAGCCTGATCTCACAATATACCAGACCGACATG
Organism: Microcaldota archaeon; assembly: GCA_028866785.1. Next base: position 5,659 of record JAGWHN010000014.1, on the reverse strand, counting down.
AAGCTTGAAAAGAAGCCAATTTACGCAGGAAGCATCTCAAGGGAACTTGCAAGGAAGTACAAGTCAAAGGCAAAGACTATCCTTGAGCTGATCCAGTTTGACAGGCAGGCCCTAGACCTAATTGAGGACTCAAAGGGCAAGTATGAGATGCAGAAAATAATAGGCACGATAGAAGCGCTAAAGAAATACGGCAGCATGGACATAGGAACGGAGAATTTTGCAAAGTTGATGGAACTTGCAAAGGGCGGAACCCAAATAACTGAGCCCATAATCCAGCAGGTAAAGAAGGGAGTCGCAGTTGAAATTTCAAATGTCAGTGTCGAGAAGATAGACGCTGAAATCAAATCAATCCTAAAGTCTAGAGCCGAACTCCTCAAGGAGTTTGAGAAGAATCCCAAGTCGCTCAACTTCCTCGTTGGTGAGGTTTCAAAGAAGCTAAAGGCAAACCCAAGGGAGGTTGCGGAGAGGCTAAGGCTAGTTCTGGAGAAAGAATATAAAAGCTAAGAGACGTAAATCAGATTAATAAGTGCCGTGACAAGATGGAAGCAAACTGCGCAGAGCTAAACGAGCAGCAAGTAGGCAAGGAGGTGACACTCCGCGGATGGTGCAGATACATCAGGGACCATGGGGGCAAGCTATTCATTGATATCGCAGACAAGCACGGCGCAACGCAGCTAGTTTTTGAGGGAAAGAACCTCGCTGAGGCATCAAAGCTCGGGAAGGAGTATGTGATTGAGGTCACAGGCAAAGTGGCAAAGAGAAACACCGACACCGTTGACCCAAAGAACCCAACAGGAAAAATCGAGGTTGCAGTCGCGTCACTAAAAGTTTTCAACGAATCGAAGATTCCACCATTCGAGCTCATCGAGGAGAAGGAGAAATTCCTTGCAAATGAGGAAATAAGGATGAAGTATAGGTACTTGGACCTTAGAAGGCCGCAGGCGCTAAGGCACATAATATTCAAGGACAAGGTCACAAAGATAATTCGGCAGTACTTCTGGGAAAAAGATTTCCTTGAGCTCGAGACTCCAATTCTGGTGAAAGACACCTACGATACCGGTGCAAGGACATACCTTGTCCCATCAAGGGTCACTCCTGGAAAGTTCTACTCGCTTCCACAGTCCCCTCAGTTCTACAAGCAGATCTGCATGGTTGCGGGGCTGGAGAGGTACTTCCAGATCGCAAAGTGCTTCAGGGACGAGGACCCTAGAGAGGACAGGCAGCCGGAGTTCACGCAGGTGGATATCGAGGTTGCATTCAAGGACGAAAAATACATCCAGGACCTGATCGAAGGGATGCTAAAAAAGATCTTCAAGGAGGCGCTAAACAAGCCGCTGAAGACGCCCTTTGAGCACATGCCATTCAAGGAGGCAATGGAAAACTACGGGAACGACAAGCCCGACCTTAGATACGGGAACAAAATTGTCGATATAACCGAGGAAGCGGCAAAGAGCAACTACAACATACTGAAGAGAGTCTCAGAGAATGGGGGAAGGGTCAAGGCAATCGCATTCAGCGGCGCAAACTACTCAAAGGACGGGACAATAAACGAGAATTACATGCTTAAGACAATCGAGCTGGCAAAGAGCCTTGGGCTAAAGGGCCTTACATGGCTTTATGTGAAGGACAAGTCGCTTAGGTCGGAGCCTCAGAGCATTGCGGATTCGCTCAAGCCAAGCGAGAAGGGGCTGCTAAAGAAGCTTGCGCCAAAGGAGGGAGACGTTATAATAATCGGGGCCGACCTTTCGGAATGGATACTGCTTGACGTTCTTGGAAAGCTAAGGAAGACAATCTCAGACAAGATTGGGATCTACAACTCCGAGTTCTATTTCCTCTGGATCGATGAGATGCCCCTCTTTGAGATCGACTGGATAACAAAGAAGCTAAAGCCGGCGCACAACCCTGTCACCGCGCCTACGCCGGAGACGCTAAAGTTCCTTGACAGTGCCCCTGAAAAGGTGATGAGCAGGCAGTACGACCTTGTGCTAAACGGATTTGAGATAGCAAGCGGCTCGATTCGAATCACGAGCCCAGAGCTTCAAAGGAAGATACTCCGCATAATGGGGATGAGCGACAAGACAATCGAGAACTCATTTGGCTTCCTGCTCGAGGCGCTCTCATACGGCGCACCTCCGCACGGCGGAATAGCGCCTGGGCTTGACAGGCTGGTGGCGCTTCTCTCCCGAGAGCACAACATAAGGGATTTCATACTATTTCCAAAGAACAAGAAGGGAGAGCTTCTCCTTGACGGTTCGCCTTCGCAGGTGGACGCCAAGAGGCTAAAGGAGGACTTTGGGATAGAGTTTGAAGGGGAGTAGGAAATGGAAAGATTGGAGGCTGGTGATGAAGCATTAAACAAATGCCTCTCCGCGCTTTCAAAAGGGGAGCTAATTGTTTATCCAACCGACACACTCTATGGCCTGGGTGCTGATGCAACTATTGACGGGGCGGTTGAAAGAGTTTTTGCCGCAAAGAGAAGGCCGATTGACAAGGTTGTCTCGATTGCGGTCGCAAGCATTCCTGCTGCGGAAGAGCTTGTGAATTTTACGCCAATTGCCAAAGCTGTGGCATCAAAACTGCTTCCAGGGCCGCTCACCATAATCCTCCGCGCAAAATCAGAGCTGAAGTTTGTATCAAAGGAGGGAAAAATCGGAATCAGGATTCCGGACAGCGACTTTGCGCTTGCGCTCCTAAAGAGCTACAATCGTCCAATCATCGCTACATCCGCAAATCTGTCCGGAGGCCCAAATCCAAGGGAGATAAGCGAGGTCCCTGCCGAGATACTTGATAAGGTTTCAGTTGTTGTTGACCAAGGAAGGACAAAGTATTTGGCCCCCTCCACAATCATTGACCTAAGTTCCGACACAATTGAGGTAGTTAGAGAAGGAGCAATAGGCATAGAGTCGATAAGGGAGGCGATCAAATAGGTTGTTCCTGTTTTGGTGCTTTCCTATTTTTCTCATAAAGCAAATCTATCTCTGCCATCCTCCTTTCATCTGGCTTTGGTATGTGCTCGCCCAGTCTGAAATACTTGCCTCCATTAAAGAGCAGAGGATGAACGCTCTCGTCAGCGGAGCTGTTTACCACCTCGCCCACTATTGCAATGTGGTCCCCAATAACTTCCTGCTTGACCACTATGCACTCAACATTCATTGCCGCTCCCTTCACCATTAACACGTTGATCTTGCTCGCCCTGTAAAATTCCACCCCCAACTCCCTGAGCACCGCAATCTTGTTGTATTCCCTTCCGCTTCCCCTGCCCGCTATGCTGGTCACCACGTTTTGCGAATCCCCAGCGATGTTTACCCCGAACTCCTTTGTCTCCAAAATATTTTGTGTGCTGGCGCTCCTGCTTCTCAAATTAATCATGATGTACCCTGGCGAATATGAGATGTGGTGCGTCCACTCGGCGGACATTATGTTGTCCCCTATGGATCCGTTGCTCGTTATCAGTCCCACATTTGTGACAAATTTCTTAGATGCTTCATTCATTCGTTCAAGATCCATATCTACACTCAATTAAAGATGAAAAAATAAAAAGAAAAAAGGAAAAAAACCAATGGATTCATAGGATTAGTTATTCTTCTCCAGCTCCTTAATTCTTTCTGCTACCCCCTTTGCCTCGCTTTCGAGATTCTTCTTATACTCCTTTAGAATCTCCAGCTTCTCTTCCTTTGTGAGGAAGCTTCTCATTCCATTTACGCCACATCCACAATTTTCCATTTCTACCACTTGTCCTGAATATAGGACATCATATATGAACCAAGATAAATATTTAAATATATAGCATGTCCTATATATGCAACAGTGAAAACATGAATGATGATTACGGCTGCGACATGAGAGGCATGCTCTCATTCCAAGTCTTATGGCTCCTATCAAGAAAACCCATGCATGGAGAGGAACTCGCAAAGGAGCTCGAGAAAAGAAGGGGCGAGAAACCAAAGGCTGGCACGATCTATCCAGCGCTCAAGGACCTCAAGGAAAACGGGATGATAAGTGGCTCGAAGAAAGGCAAGATAATAATATATTCCTTGACCCCTAAAGGTAAGAAGGGCGTAAAGCACGCCATGACTTATTTCTGCAGATGTTTCGGCGACATTTTTGAAGAAAATAAGTGAAAGGTGACTATTGTGGAAGAAGAACATTATGATAAAAGCTACGCTACGAGATCACTCATACTTTTTGCGGCATTCGTGATAATGGTAATGTACATCGAGACGATGCTCATACCATCATTGCCTTCGATTGCAAAGCAATTCGGAGTGAATGCGGCAAGCGTCAGCCTTGTTCTCTCCCTATATCTCGTCTCCGGAGTTGCGCTCAATCCGATAGTGGGCAAGCTTGCTGACATCTACGG
>JAGWHN010000014.1:0-1289 GCA_028866785.1 Microcaldota archaeon | reverse complement strand
AGCCTTGTTCTCTCCCTATATCTCGTCTCCGGAGTTGCGCTCAATCCGATAGTGGGCAAGCTTGCTGACATCTACGGGAAGAAGAAGGTGCTCGTCAGGGTCCTTGCGATATATTCGGTTGCAGTCGCGATGACAGGATTTGCACCAAGCTTCTCCGCACTTCTTATACTAAGAACAATACAGGGAGTGGGTCTTACAATTTTCCCGCTTGCAATCAGCCTGATTCAAGAGCAGTTCCCAAGGGAGAAAGTTCCAAAGGCACTTGGAATTGTCGGGGCTATGTTCGGTGCTGGAGCTGCAATAGGGCTTCCGATCGGATCATTTGTCTCAAACACTTACGGATGGCAGACTACCTACCACACCGCTCTTCCATTTGTGGTTCTTTTCTCAATCCTGATTGGAATCTACATAAGGGAATCAAAGCACACCCAGCCAGATGTCAAGGTCGACTATTTCGGAGCAATAGGGCTCGCAGGATTCCTTGCGGCAATAGTCTTTGCGCTCTCCGAAGGATCAACATTTGGATGGACATCGCCACTCATCCTTTTCCTCTTTGCAGTTGGTATCGTATTGCTTGCGGTTCTAATACCATATGAACGAAAGAAGGAGCACGGGGTCCTAGACTTCAAGCTTCTTGGGATAAGGAATGTGCTCACCTCAAACCTGATTGTGCTTGTGATAGGCCTTGGATTCTTCCTTGCCTACCAGACCTTTGCCTACCAGCTTGAGTCCCCAGTCCCGATCGGATATGGGAAGAGCATCTTCATGACTGGTCTCTTGATGGCGCCGTTTGCGGTTATGTCCCTCATCGTCGCGCCAATAGTCGGGCAGCTAATCACCAGATTTGGCGCAAAGCCTTTCTACATATTTGGCTCATTGGTCGCTATACTGGGCTTCCTGTTTACCTCCTTTGCGCCAAGTGTTGAGTACTTGGTCATCGGCGCTGCGCTGGTCGGCGCAGGGCTCTCAGCGCTCAACATTCCTAACGTGAACACCCTCATACTGAGCATTGACAGGAGGCAGGCAGGTCTTGCAACCTCTATGAACGCGGTGTTCAGGTTCCTTGGAAGCGCGCTTGGAGCTCCTGTGGCGGGAGTTCTGATCGCGGAGTTCGGCTCATCGGTCGCATTCCAGTACTCTTACTTCTTTGCAATAGCGATGTTCATCATTGTGATAATTCTCTCCACCTTCTCTACGGAGATGCTGGGGCCGAAGGCTGTCAAGAAAGTCGACCCTGCCAGCGTCATAAAAGAAGACTGAGTGCGTGACGATTATGAAGGAGGAACACT
>JAGWHN010000149.1 GCA_028866785.1 Microcaldota archaeon | reverse complement strand
GTAGGCGCGGGCAGCTATAGGGAGATAGTCTACGTGCGAAATGCCACTGAGGCGATAAACGTGGTTGCGTTAAGCTATGGGAACGCAAATGTCGGCAAGGGGGATAGGATACTCATAAGCAAGATGGAGCACCACAGCAACATCGTCCCATGGCAGATGCTCGCAAAGAGGAAGGGCGCAATACTCGATTACATTGAGATAGAGGATGGCGCAAGGATAGACATGTCTGATTACAAGGAGAGGCTCGAAAAGGAGCCGAAGATTGTATCTTTCACCCATGCGTCAAACGTATTGGGAACCATAAACGATGCGAAGAAGATGACACAGATGGCGCACAGCGCCGGCGCCGCGGTCCTTGTTGATGGTGCGCAGTCAGCGCCGCACCTTCCCATCAACCTAAAGGATATAGGCTGCGACTTCTTCGTCCTCTCGGGACACAAGATGCTCGCGCCCTCCGGAATAGGGGCGCTGATAGCAAAGGAGGATACCCTGGAGAAGATGGA
>JAGWHN010000148.1 GCA_028866785.1 Microcaldota archaeon | reverse complement strand
GAAGAAGTCCGACACCGCAAAGTTCATCTCAAAGAGGCTTAACTACGAGGACCTGTACTACATAATGCAGCAGCTCCCCGCTGGGGAGTTCAGCGTCAAATAGGCCAGAAGCAGCCTGCATTAGCTATTTATACATTTCAACGCCAACTACCCTAGGAGTGTTTGATGAAAATCTACCTTATCAGCAACGTCCCTTCAGGCGGGGATGAGATCGAGGAGGTCCTAGACAACGCGAACGTCAGCGTGATCTCAAAGGAGCTGCTGGGGAGCATAAAGGAGATCGACGATGAGGTGGTGAGGCGCATTAGCAGCAGCAACGCGAACATCCTTATTTTTGTGACCGACGACCCTATAGGGGCTGGAATGAGGCTAAACAAGTATGAGGGCATAAGCGCAGCCACCTGCAACACGGTTCAGGACGTGGGCGCGGCCAGGGCCAACGGCGCGAATGTGATAATACTCGACAACGACAGGGCCGAGAAGCAGGAGATTGCTCAGGCTCTTGTGAAG
>JAGWHN010000147.1 GCA_028866785.1 Microcaldota archaeon | reverse complement strand
CTAAGATTTCAAGGCAGGGTTTGCTCCACTCACTAATCGAGATACAGTACGAAAGAAATAGCCAGGCGCTTGAGTCAGGCAGGTTCAGGGTAAGGGGAGATAGTGTTGATGTGATTCCCGCATACGAGAGCAACATAATAAGAGTAGAAATAGAGGAAGACAGGATAAAGAGCATAAAGGAGATTGACCATCTTAGCGGAGAGCTTATCTCAAAAATAGACAGCGTTACGATCTATCCTGCAAGGCAGTACGTTGTGCCTCCAGAGAAGCAGCACGCCGCGCTTGAAAAGATCAGGGAGGAGCTAATCCAGCAGCTCCCAAAGCTCCCGATGCTTGAGGCGCAAAGGCTCGAGAAGAAGGTGAAGTACGACCTTGAGATGATCAAGGAGATGGGATACTGCAGCGGAATAGAGAACTATAGCAGGCACTTTGACGGGAGAAGGGAGGGAGAGCCCCCGTACGTGCTGCTTGACTACTTCCCAAAGGATTTTCTGCTAATCATTGATGAAAGCC
>JAGWHN010000146.1 GCA_028866785.1 Microcaldota archaeon | reverse complement strand
ATATACAGTTATAAGAAATAATGGAGAAATAGAAATCACGTTATTAAAGGTTTGTAATCACACACAAACGTATGGACGGGATTGATTCGAACTCGAGCACTTTTAAAACTTCGATCACAAAAAGGAAGACGGGGAGTACGAGATTTGAACTCGTGTCTCCAGAACCAGAATCTGCCGATAATATCGGAAAAATTCCATTGGGGCTGCTGGGATTTGAACCCAGACCACGAGCACCCGAAGCTCGAATCCTGCCAAGTTAGACTACAGCCCCATTTTATACGGTAACCTTATATTTTCATATTTACTGAACAATTTCGCAGCGTCATAATTTTTTAGGCTTATCTTATTTCTGTTATATTCCTCGAATTTTATTATATTCTTTAGATTAGAACTACCTATAAGTCCCATGAACTTTTTAATCTTCCATAAAGATGTCACATTTACATGATTTTTTGATATAAAACAGGGTATACCAAGCATTTCTAATTGAAGCTTATATTCCTTTAGTAGTTTGG
>JAGWHN010000145.1 GCA_028866785.1 Microcaldota archaeon | reverse complement strand
CTCCACAAGGAGAGCAGCGTCGCCGCCTTCTGCTTCGCGATAATGCTGCTAAGCCTAATCGGAACGCCCCTCACCATGGGCTTCATAGGCAAGTTCCTCCTCTTCTCAAGCGCGGTGTACGGAGGGGCGCTGGCGCTTGCGCTATTCGGGGTACTAAACAGCATAATCTCCGTATACTACTACTTTAAGGTGATAACCGCAATGTATTCGAACAAGAGCGGCCCTCAGCGCCTTCGCGTGAAGGGGAACGTGCTGCTGGTGATTGTGCTGTGCACCCTGCTTGTAATCGGGTTGGGGGTGTATCCGAACCTGATGATGGGGCTTGCAAGCTCTGCTGCGGCCCTGGTTTGATTTGATTTTCATGGCAACTGCCGAAGATGTAATTGACGAGCACTTGGGGATGATAGGTAGGGGAACCGCCGAGGAGATTGCTGAGAACAGGTCGGTCGCGGAAGCTTTCAAGGTCCCGCAGACCGTCGCTGACAAGCCTGCCACCATAACGGTGGACCAGCTGATCTC
>JAGWHN010000144.1 GCA_028866785.1 Microcaldota archaeon | reverse complement strand
CAAGCGCGGCGTACCATGTGGGTATCGAGCCGATGGTGAATGCGGAGCCCGCCACCCCCGCAAGCTCGCAGATGACAATAGATGCGATGAGCGCGATCGGGCTTTTGATCTTCATGATTGGGATACTGAATTGGGATTAATAATACTGAGCCTCACTCAAAGCGGAAGAGCTCGAGTATCCTTGCGATCCTGTGGCTGTGGGTGAGCAGAGCGATGTATCCCATCAGCGCAAGCGCGACCACAACGATGATTGTCAGTATGTAGTTGACCACGAAGAGCACGTCTATTGTATAGGGCGTGTCCACGCCCAGAGAAAAGACCGTGAGCGCGGAGATGAAGATGTCTGCGATCAGCGAGGCGAAGGCTGTGCGCTCAAGCGCCTTCTTTAGCCTTTTTATCCTTGATTTGTGCCCTCTCTTTATTGCCATGGTCTCACCTAATCGCCTTTGCCCAAAAATGGCCAAAAGCATTCTGTGCGCCTTTTCCCTAAAGGAAAATTACGGCAGAACTCGTCTCCCTAATCC
>JAGWHN010000143.1 GCA_028866785.1 Microcaldota archaeon | reverse complement strand
CCCGGCTAGGGAGAGGTAAATGAGGAATTCCACTGAGAGCTGACCCTTAAACATGCTCACACGCTGTTGCTTGCCAAAGTGGCCAATTCATGCGAGATTGCGCCGCTGATGCTGCTGTTGCTCCCATTAACAAGCACGGTAGTCACGGCTGCCCCCTTTAGCTTCACAACCATCGCAAGCGCGACTGCAACCACCAGGCTCGCAGCGGCGAGCATCATGATGTATTCTAGGGAGCCCTGCCCCTTTCACCTATATAGCATAAGATGCGAATGAGTAAGCGATTGCCTGGAGAGTGCATCCGAAGATGACCATTGGGAGAGAGTCTCTCACAAGCGAGAGGATGGTTCGAGCTGGCTTGAGCAGTGAATTTGTTATAAGTGTCGCAAGAACGATGTATCCCGCCCCGATAAGCCTCAGCCCGTTCACGATTGCGATTGCGGAGGGGCCAGTAAGCGAGCTGAGGACTATGCTCGCAGTTATCCCGCTAAAAAGGGGGAAGAAAAAGACAATTCCAACCAGAGATAGG
>JAGWHN010000142.1 GCA_028866785.1 Microcaldota archaeon | reverse complement strand
CAGGAGGGGTGATGTCAACGTCCGTAATAGGAGCATTGGCTGCACTGCTTTGGGCTGTGGCTCTAGTGACTTCAATTGGTCTGCTCTTTGGCAGCCTAGGAAGCTTCATGTGGGGCTGGTATGAGGAGACAGTGAAGATGGCTATGAAGGGCGGCGAAGTCGGCGCGGTAGCACTTCTTGTGGTCTCAGTAGCCTGGGGCGGATCTGCGTGGGCAACATGGGCTGGCGTAGTCATTGTAGGATTCATCCTAAACTGGCTAGGAGTCGCCATGGCATGGGGCTCAATGATGAAGAAGTAAGTTTCTTCGTTTAGCCAAATAACCTAAGCGCTAACGGCTCGAGGGGCATTTTGCCCCTTCATTTTATTTTTCTTTTCTGGTTCTCTTTCTTGAAATTTTATCCCCCAAACCAATAGCTTTGCCGCTTCGTCACACGTCTAATAAAATGGAAGGAGGATGGAAGCTTTAAAAATCTCACCTATGTAACTAACGTCAGTGATATGAATGGCAAAAGGAGGAAACAATGTG
>JAGWHN010000141.1 GCA_028866785.1 Microcaldota archaeon | reverse complement strand
ATCTCAAGCGTGTCCCTTTGCCTCTTTAGCTCATTTTTCATTGCTTCCGCAAGCGCAGGATCTACTCCCTCTAAGAAATCAAACTCCCTCATTTCTTCCCCCTACTAGATGTGCACGTCAAAGAATAAATTGGTTTCCAAAGTGGCAAAACCTTTATATTTTGCAAAAGGAATACTACGCTAGGGGGTTAGTTGTCATCGCAGAAAGTTAAGTCTGGCAAGTACGTGGTAGTTGAGGGGCTTGAAGGCTCGGGAAAGAGCACGCAGATAAAGCTGCTTCAAGATGAGCTAAGAAAGAAGGGCGAAGATTGCATTTTCATAAAGGAGCCAGACTATGAGAACCGGATAGGGAGCTTCATCAAGCAGGAGCTAACAAACAAGCAGAACCCGCTTGACATCATTGCACTTCAGTTCACCTTTGTGGCGGCAAGGTTCGAGCAGTTTGCAAAGGTGACCGCACCTGCGCTAAGCGACGGAAAAAGCGTCATAAGCGATAGGAACTGGTTCTCGACCGCGACGCACGTGGCG
>JAGWHN010000140.1 GCA_028866785.1 Microcaldota archaeon | reverse complement strand
AGGAATAGAGGTGACCGAGGGAATCTCGAGGATTGTGGAGAAAATGGCGATCAAACCCGAGCCTGTGCAGGAGGTTGAGTTGCCTGCGCCAAAATAAGCATTAGACAACTTCTATTGAGGTCTTCTTGCTCACAGCATTTAGAACGTGCGCGTAGTCGCGATAGTGTGCAAAGGCGGTTATGCTCATTGTGTACTCTCCCTTCTCAACTCCAGGGCCGCCATAGATTTCGACGCGGGACTCCTTTTCGAGATTGGTTGCAAGCTCGCCGATTCGAACCTCCTTCTCATCTGTTGTGAGGTTCTTTAATTTCACGCTAAGCGTAACTGAGCTCTTGCGGTCCGCATACAACTTGTATGGGACAAACTCCGTTAGAATCTGAAATGGGGACTGCTTGCCTAGTTCCTGCGAGACGTTCTTCTTTCCAAATAAATCCGAGAGCTTCATTTATGCACCTGGTCGATGCTTAAGGTATGGAAAGCAAAATATTTAAAGAAATACGAATGATGGCGCATGGAATAAGGTTTAGAAT
>JAGWHN010000013.1 GCA_028866785.1 Microcaldota archaeon | reverse complement strand
AGATAAGTTATCCCAAAGCTGTTTCCGGCAATCTCAAAACGGGTGTAATTGGCTGCGGGCAAATGCGCTGAGAAGATCAAAATGGCTGCCGCAACCGCAAAGATTATTGCCGCAGAAAGAATGAGAATCCTTGAGTGGTTCATTGACTCAGCTCTATGCTGCTATATAATTATTTATACCTGCTATTAACAATAGAGACTAGTCTAGGTTATTTGGATGAAGATCCTCCAGCAGCACGTAGAGTTTATTGAGTACGAGCCAATCAAGAAGGAGATAGCGCTAGCCGAGGATGCGGAGAAGAAAAAGGAGCGCTATGAGGACATAGTCGTCCTGTTCACAACTGTTGAAAAAGGGGATGATGAGAAAATTGCCCAGCAAGCCGTCACTGAGTTAAAGAAGTTCCTAACAAATCTTGGCAAGAACACGATTCTTATTTATCCATTCGCGCATCTAAGCAGCAATCTCGCAAAGCCAGATATTGCAATTTCAGTGCTCAGAGCTTTTGAGGCGGATGCAAAGAACTTGGGAATCGTGGTACACAAATCCCCGTTCGGCTGGACAAAGCAGTACTCGCTCAAGGTCAAGGCGCATCCGCTTGCAGAGCAGTCCCGAAGCTACTCCAATCTCCCAAAGTCAGCAGCCGAAGCGATTGTTGACAAAAAGGCGGTGAAAGAAACAAGAAAGATCTCTGAGGATGAGATGTTCGCGCGAATCAGAAAGAGCGATTTTGCAGGCCTCCCTGAAACTGACCACAGGATAATCGGGGAGAGGCTTGATCTGTTTTCATTCCAAGAAGTTTCTCCGGGAATGGTCCACTGGCACAACAATGGACTGATACTAAGGAACCTCCTAATCAGCTACATCCGCTCGGAGCTTTTGAAATTGAACTACCAGGAGATCAGCACCCCCGCACTTGCAAACACGGCGCTTTGGGGGATAAGCGGTCACTCCGAGCACTATCTCGAGGACATGTTCCTCACAAAGCTCGGGGAAGAGGAATTTGGCCTAAAGCCTATGAACTGCCCTGCCACATTCCTTATTTACAGGTCGAGAAAGTGGAGCTATCGCGACCTTCCGGTCAAGTTTGCTACGGTTGACAATGTTTACAGAAACGAGCTTAGTGGGGTCGCAAGCGGCCTGCTGAGGGTAAAGGTTTTCAGCCAGGACGATGCACACATCTTCACAACCCCTGAGGGCGTTGTCGACCAGATCAAGGAGATACTCGAGCTTATGGAGAGGATGTACGGCGTCTTTGGAATGTCCCATAAGATAAAAATCTCGACCATGCCTGATAGCCACATGGGAACTGATGAAGAATGGAAAATGGCCACGGATGTGTTGATCAATGCAGCTGATGCAAAGAAGCTAAAGTACCAGATAAAAGAAAAGGAGGGCGCATTCTATGGCCCAAAGATTGAGGTTGAGATAAAGGACTCAATGGGCAGGGAGTGGCAGTGCGGAACAATTCAGGTCGACATGCAGATGCCAAAGCGATTCAGGCTTGCATATGTTGGCGAGGACGGAAAGGAGCACACCCCGATAGTTTTGCATAGGGCAATCTTCGGATCGCTTGAGAGATTCATGGCAGTGATGATCGAGCACTATCAAGGCAAGTTCCCTACCTGGCTTGCACCCGTGCAGGCAAAAGTGATTGCGATTTCGGAGGGCGCAAACGAATACGCCAAGGGAGTTTATGCCCAGTTAAAGGAATCTGGGATGCGGGTTGATGTTGACATTTCCGACAAGACGCTTGAGTACAAGATCCGCGAGGCGCAGTTAATGAAGATCCCGTACATGCTAATTGTTGGCCAAAAGGAGCAAGATGCAAACACAATTGCCGTTAGGGCAAGAAGCGGCGCCCAGAAATTCGGGGTCAAGGTAGAAGATTTCATAGAAAAGATAAAGAAGGAATGCGAGAACAAGACGCCAAGCCCAAACTGATTTCTGCAGAAATGCAAATTACTACGGGGTTCCATTCCCAAGCGAATTGTATACGATTATAACTATTCCCGACCCACCGTTTCCTCCAGGGCCGCCAGCGCCACCGCCTCCTCCTCCCCCTCCAGTGTTTGGAGTTCCGGCTGCTGCAGCTCCGCCATCGCCTCCTCCGCCAAGGCCTCCAGATCCGTTAGGGCTGCCTCCACCGCCCCCGCCGCCCGCATAATACTTAAGCGAACCGGAAAGACTGCTTTGCAGGCCTATTCCCCCATTGCCTCCCCTTCCGTTGCCTCCGACTCCTCCTGCCCCTCCTCCTCCTGCCCCTCCTGAGCCACTACTGTCACCTCCTCCATTGTTTCCTTGTCCTACTGTCCCTGAACCGGCAGTCCCGCCATAAACACTAGGCCCTGCGCCTCCTCCAGATCCTCCAGACGCCCCTGCCCCTGGGAAATTGCAGCAGTAAGAACCTCCTCCCCCTCCCCCTCCGATCGCGTTTATCGTGCTAAATACGCTATTGCCCCCGTCAGAAGCGGAGGAGGACGTAAATCCTACGCCTCCAGGTCCGCCGCCTCCTACAATCACATTATAAGTTTGGATGCTCACCGCAAAATTATCATTCTCAATAAATCCGCCTGCCCCTCCGGCGCCTGCCCATGAACCTGTGGAGTATCCTGCTCCTCCTCCGCCAGCCACCACGAGCACTGCGACGTTTCCGGTCGTGCCCGCCACAGTAAACATGCCATTGGACGTAAATGTGCAGATGTCATTGCCGTTGCTGCTCGTCAAGGTCCCCCCACAGGTTGCTGCAAATACTATGATGCTTGTCGTCGTAGACGATGTGGTTGTTGAAGTCGTTACCACCGATGTAGTTGTTGTGGACGTGGCAACGTTCCCCATCGTTGACACCTTTGCGGTTACTAACGCAATTCTGTCGACAATCCCCGTTTGTGTCGGGGTTGAATAGACAAGCCAGAGGTATCCTTTGAATCCCGTCCCAAAGGAATTAGATGAGAGCGGGCAGTGAAATGCAATTGGCACAGTGGCTCCCGAGGTGACAGAGATGTTTGCGCTCTGAGTGGAAAGGGGGGCAGAGACATTTGCAGTGCACGCAAGACCCGTTATCGTGATGGAGCTTGTCCCAATCTGCCCGAACTTTATCCCGAGGTATCCCGATGTGTTTATTATCGGGTTTTGGCAGAGGAATCCGGCAGAAGAAAAGCACGAAGACGAAACGCTTAAGCCGTTTCCGTTGAATACTCCAAGACTGTAGAGTGCGCCAAGAACCACCGCTATGATCAAAATGGCCCATCCATAGGTCATAAGGTACTCCATCGCGCTTTGCAGCCTTGCCATAAATTCAACTTATTTTTTTATCATACGAGATTTAAATAAGTGACGTGTTTGCAATACAAATCCCAAGTAATGCTTAAATAGCCTCAAGCGTCATTTGAGCCTTGATGGAGTCGCTCAAGGAGATAAGAGTCAGGCTTGACCAGCTCACCGAGTTGACTGTCAGCGCGCTCAAGGACCGCTCAAGGCTGAGCCTAAATGAGCCAATATACTTGAAGGATGCTATAGCAATAGAAGGCAAGCGGGGCATATCACTGCTTGACCTCTCGATTTTAAGTCTCGAGTCATCGCAGGCAATAGGCGGGAGGTTTGAGTACAAAGACCAGCACCCACTTACGGAAAAGGAGCTGCTCCCAAAAAGCCTGGTGAAAAGGGTTGTCCCAAAAACAGACGTTCTTGAGATGAGGATCCCGATCAAGGAGGAGCTGGTCGGATTCTATCGTTCCGTTTTGCCGGAAATTTGCATGGCTGGCGACGATCCCACAACATATTGGCAGGCTGCCTTGAAGGATACGGAAATACTCGGGCTTATGAATGAGAGGGTGACCGGAATCAGCCTTTTTGTCGCGCAGGCAAAGTACCGCAGCAACCCTGAAATTTATTCCGGCCAAATCGACGTGGAGCGGCTGAAGGAGACGCTTAGGGATTCTGGCAGGGAAAATGCGGTTGTCGAAAAGGCGGTGCAGATAGCGGCAAGGTACGAACTTCCCCAAAATCCAATTGAGCAGATATTCAGGTGGCTGATAGAAAAGACGGTTGACTCGGAGGTAATTTACCTTCAGGCGCTCGGAGCGAAAAATAAATCCGAGTAGGCTAATTCCTAATTATGACCTCGACTGCCTGGTTTAGGTTCGTGCCCAGCTCTTGCGGTCTTGGGATGCCTTCCGCCAGGAGGAACAGCAGGGCGCTGGAGACCAGATTTCTCTTAAGCTCCTTATCCGCCTCTATTAACCCATAGACCTTTTCTCCGTATCCCGTGATCTCAACATATTTTTCACCTACACTAATCAGTGCCTTTTGATCCAGTGTGTATGCGGCGAGGGACTTGTGGAGGGAACTCTTTCCCCAGCCAAGCTCCACAGTTTCGTAGCCTCTTCTTGTTGCAAGCAGGTCGAGGAGCAGATATTCGGTGCCTCTTATGTCCTGGGCCATGTACTTGAAGTCAACCTTGAGCGGGATTCTCTCCATTAAATCAGATTCAAAGCTGCCCGGAGTTATTTATACTTTTTGTGGGTGTGCGTATGTGCCGCATGATTTAAATAATTCTTCAATAAAGTTCCTATGTTTAGATGTCGCATAAAGAAAATCCTGTAGAAGTGCCTATCCTAAAAAACAATTCAAAGCTCAATCTGGGCGAAGCTGTTAGTGCAAACAGTGGAAATCCCGCAATAGGCCAGCGCATAAGTCAAAACTCCTCCTCTGCTGTAAAGATTTTTCTAATGCTCGTAGGTATTGTCATAATCTCGATCATTGTGGATTTCATACTTGTGCTTTTGCTTGCATTTTCAGGAATCCCTTCCACAACCAACGTTCTCTACGGGCTCACCGCGCTCTTTTTCATAATGGTAGGAGGAATTCCCGGGTTCCTGCAAAAGCGAATATTCTTCGGTGCCGTGCTTGGCTTTTTTGGAGGGTTAATCGGTTTCATTGTCTTTTTAACATTGATTGCGACGCTGTCAGGCGATCATTCGCCAATAACCCATATCCCAATTACTCTGCTCTCGATTTCAACTCTATCGGGTTTGATTGGCGGATATTTTGGCAAAAGACGCAGTGAAGCCTTTAAATAATTTCCCAGTCTAGGATATGCGTTTACATGGCAGGAATATCAACACCACAGAACCAGGCAGGAGTAATGAGCATGTACGATGCGCCTTCAAAGGGCCCGCTCATGAATGCAAGGTTGGTGCTTATCATAATCGCGCTCTTTGCAGTAGTCATACTTGTGCTTGACCACTTTGCAGCAGTTTAAAATCAGGCAAGCGTAAACAAGTCTTTCTTCTTTTCGCTCACATCCCCGCTCTCGGCAAGCAAATAGAGTATGGCTCTTGCTCCGTCCTCGTCTATTCCCACCTCCTTTGCTATCTGAGCGACCTTTAGCTCGCCGTCCTTTAGCGCCTTGAGGATCTTTGCGCCGTGCCTGTCAAAATAAGACCTCATTATTATGTAGAATTTCTTGTTGAACGACCTTGTGCCAAGCACCATTCCCCTCCTTATGCTCTGCTCAAGAGCAAGCGAGAGCGCGGATGCCTCAGCCTCATACTGGAGCACAATGAACCCTTCCTTCTCAAGCGTCTTGACATTCTCGTTTTCGATCCCGTATGCAGGCGCAGAAGATTGCATCTGCGGCCTTTGATAACTCGTCTTCTGCTCTGGTGCAGCGATGGATCTTGCGGGCTGCGCAGATTGCTGCTCGCCCATCTTTTTCCTCATCAAGTATTTGTCGTAGACTCCCTTCGAGATGCTAAAGAGCGCCTCCTTGCTCTTATCCTTTGCAAAGAGTGAGACCGCCTTTTTCTTCATCAGCCCCTTGAGCGTTATCCTCTCCTCCTTGTCCAGCATCTTCACCACGTTCTCCTTGCTCCTCATCCCGTACTTGAGCGTGTCGAGCTTTTTCAGGACGGCTATTTCCTCTGATGAGAGCTCCTCCGCAGGGAATCTCTCGATTGACTGTGCGGATGGCCTCTCCTCCGCTGGC
This sequence comes from Microcaldota archaeon, assembly GCA_028866785.1. The sequence goes on along the minus strand of JAGWHN010000013.1, from coordinate 21,724 downwards.
TTCTTTCCCAAAATCATGTCCGTGATATCGGACTTCTTTGCGAAAATGAATGAGTTTTGGTTGTACCTGAAGAAATCGACGTCGTCCCCCTCCTTTAGGTTCATCCCTGATATGACCTCAAACGGGATGTACATAACTAGCTTGTCCTTGTTCTTGAAGAGCTTTGCCATTGCTACCAACTTTAAAGAAAATTCCCCGTTTTTAGATGTGTATGGAAAATCTAAAAGGCTTGAGCTAAAAATCCCAAAACAGCTATTCGATATTAGAATTTAACCCTTTACGTTTCATTAGCTATCATGCCAAAGAGTGCCAAAAACCACTTTGCAGGCCCAAGGGACCTTGCGCTAGCCACTCCCACACGCAGTCTATTTTCAAGCAAGAGCCAAAACGGCAGGATTGCGGTGATTGGCGGAAGCTCTGACTTTCACGGGGCTCCTGCGCTTGCCTCACTTTCTGCTAATCAGACTCTTGGAGCGCTTAGAGTCGGGGTTGGATATGCTATTACCTATGTTCCAAAGTCCGTGCTGCACGATGTGCGCGCAGTCTCCCCAAATCTTATAGTGAAGTCACTTTTGGGAAATGATCTTTCCACTTCCGACCTTTCATTTCTGAGAAAGGAGCTCTCCAAGGCAGATTCGGTTGTGATTGGGCCTGGACTTGGAAGAAAAAAGGGAAGCATCGCTGCAGTCTCAAGATTGTCAAAAAGCCTAATTGGTTCAGATAAGCGCGTCGTTATAGATGCGGACGCAATCTTAGGAGTCTCAAAAATAAGACTCAGCAAGAACTTCTCAATAACTCCAAACCAAAAGGAGTTTTCGCTTTTTTACAAGAGGGAGATTGGCAATGACCTCAGGAAGCGCGCATATGCTGCCATAGTCGTTGCAAAAAAGATAAGCGCGACCATTGTGTTAAAGGGCCACGAGACAATTGTCACGGACGGAGGTCGGATTAAGATTATCAAATCAAAATCTGCGGCGCTTGCAACAATGGGGACTGGAGATGTGCTCTCCGGCCTAATTGGCGCATATGCCGCACTAAATAGTGACATGTTTATATCAAGTGTCGCGGGTGCATATATACACTCACTGATAGGTGACATGTTGAATTTGAGGATGGGAAGACATATTCTCGCAACTGATATTATTGCTGAGATACCAAATGCTATAAAAAAATTTGATAAGAATGATAAGTGATAATATGTACCCAAATCCTGCGACAACTGTTCGAAGCGAATTTCTAAGGTTCATCAAGGATTCCGCAAAGATTTCATTTGGCGCTATGGCTGCGTTCCGTAATGACTTTAATTGGTGCTTTAAAAAGCGTTAATTTATGTTATCGAGATTTACTTCTGATCTATAAATATCTAAACTGCATGATTGATTTTTATGAATATTTTTCTGATTAAAAGTGAAAGACATTTTAACTACTTGATCAAATTAAAAGATATAAACTTTATCCTTCGATTTAGTAAGGAAAAAAAATTGAATAAAAAAAGACAAACTTTACGATCCGAATATTTCGCTCTCAAAACTTTAAGTGAGTTAAAGATTTCACCCAAACCCTACTATTATTTTCGTGGCAATAAAACTCAAAGCCCCTTTTTATTAATTGAATACATGCAGGGAAAAAATGTCAATTTTTTAAATTCCTCACGAATTAAGTTAGTCGCCTCTGAGATGGCAAAACTACATAAAATTTCAGAATCCCATAAATTAACCTGCATTAAAAAAATTAGTATTAAAGTAAGACTTGAAAAAGATCTTTCTAAAAGAGCAGATTTTTTAGTTTCGAAAATCTCAAACCCTTTACTATTTAAAAACGCTGCAGCTATTCATCAGATTTACTCAATAATTAAAAAATTCAAATTTACCAGAGCTTCCCTTGTTTTAACACATGGGGACATCTCAAAGGAAAATATACTTTTAAATAAAGGTAAGTTAATCTTTATTGATTTTGAAACTGCTGCTCTCAGTGAACCGGAATGGGACATTGCAACATTCTTTTCTAGAGCTAAATTAGATTCTATAGAAAAGACCTTATTTCTTAAACATTATAACCAAAATTCATTTGGAAAAATTAAGATGGAAAACGTGTTAAAATTTGAATCCGTAAAAATATTTGATAGGCTTTTATGGGTACTCGAAGAGCTGATTGCGGTAAAAACATCAATTAAAAATGACTCTGAAGCTAAAAGCCAATATTTAAATTCGTTTAAAGAGCTATTAGAAGAAGATAGTGGGTCTACTAGCATATCAAAAAGCCTTAAACTACTAAAACAGAATTTTAAATTTTTCAAAAAATCCTAACGCTTAACTTTAAACTTTTTCAAATCTTTGGGTGAAACCTATGATAATCGTTATTGAAGGTAATAAAGGCACCGGTAAAACCACTATCTCTAGAAAATTAGAAAAGCTCCCTAAATCAAATATAGTATATATCAATACATTCGCACATCCAAACTTTCTACCTTCCCTAAGAGCTTATTTAATTTCAAACCTTAAAAATCACCTACTGGTGCAGTATCTTTATTATCTAACGCTGTGCCAAATCACCTCAAATAAAATAAAAGACTTGAATAGCCCCAAAACAATTTTTGTCCTAGATCGATATATCTATTCTACAATCTGTATTCATCTAGCACTTGACCAGATATATAACAGAGGTAAAAATAGAAATATAATAAAAAATTTAGCCGATTTGTCTCAGCAAAGTATTGCTAAACCCGATTTAGTAATTTTTTTGGATGTTGAAGAAAAAAAACGTCTAAAACGCCTAAAACTTAGAAATAAAAAAATTCTAAATATTAATTTTAACTCTAAATATAATAAAATTTTAATGCATGAATATGCTTTTGTGTTGAAGCGTATTCAGAAGAACGGTATAAAGGTAATAAAAGTCAATGGCGCCCAAAACATAAATAAAACTCTCCAAGCCATTGCATTGATAGTTAAAAAAGATGGAAAAATATGATCTGCAAATCTACATTCTTTCTATAGGGACTATGCCTAAAAGTCTTAATGTATTTTCCATAGTTTGCTTTACCGCATAGGTGAGTAAAATCCTTAGATCTCTTGCTTCTCCTTCTTTTAATATCGGCATATTTTTGTAAAATTTACCAAACAATGCAGCTAAAGTCAAGGCGTAATCTGTAAGTAAATTAGGTCGATATTCCAAATTTGCTTTCTCTATGACGCTCGAGAAATTTCCAATATGTTTAACCAATTCAAAATCTTCACCGCGTGTAATTCCTTTCAGTTCGGTAATTTTATGTGGCGACACAATAAATCCACTTTTTTCTAAAACTCTAACGGCTCTTGCATAACTGTAAAGGCAATACGGCCCTGAATCACCTTCAAAATTCAATGATTTCTCCCAAGTGAACACAATTTTACTTTCCAGTGCATATTTAAGAAATTCAAACTTTATTGCTGCCAAAGCAACTGACTTAGAAATTGAACTAATAGAATTTTTGTCATTTATCTTTTCACTTTTTGTAACAATTATACTTGCCTTTTCGGTTGCTTCCTTCAGTAGATCGTCTGCAGTATAATTCTTATCTTTTCCTAGCCAAGCTCCTGATCTTGTACTTAAATTACTGTCTTTAATCTCCACTTCTCCATACGATAAATGTACTATGCCTTTTGCTATTTTATCTTCATTGAGTAAACTAAACATTGATTTCATTATTTGCTGTTCGACTCTTTGTGCAGATCCAATTATATTTATTGCATTTGTTACATTTCCAAATTCCATTTTGCTTCCCGATGCCGAAGTTGTATATAACGGTTTGCCATTAAATTGGGTATTGAATTTTTCATATCTGAAACTGTCCTCAACCAATCCAAACTTCCACATGTGAAAAGCAAAATCTTTTGCAATATAGGTTGCAGCGCCATTACTTCTTACTATTACTTTTGCTTCTTCTTCATTACCTGCAAATTCTTTAACATATTTTGCTATCTTGTACATCGGCACAACAGTTGAATTGGCATATTTTCCTTCACTTGGCTTCTCAAGTATTCCATTTTTAGTAGCGAACTCCAAAGCCTTCTCAAGTAATTTTTGACGTACAACATCGCTTTCCCATATCATAACATCATGGTATATACCATAATTTGCTGAGGTTTCGAGCTGCGCTTTAACACATTTTTCTGCCATGGTTCTTACTTCCACTGATTCGGTAGAATCCAGATCCTCCATTCTCTTTAGCATATCTTTAATTTCTTTATTAACTTGCGAATTAGGTTCCAAAAGTTTTTTATTAACCTCTACATATTGTTTACCGATCCATTGGTCATATTTCTCATTTGGAATTGCATTAAAATTTCTTAGTCCCCACAGACTCTCAGCCATTTGAAGCCCTAAGTCATCTATATAATTCTCACGTTCCACTTGGTGAGAAGAAAATTCTAAAATATTAGATACAAAGTCACCCAATAAAGCATTTCTCAAATGTCCAACATGCCAAGGCTTATTCGGGTTAACGCTCGCAAACTCAACTATTACCTTTTTACCAACCCCTTCCTCCGACATGCCGTACTTGTTTTGGTCTTTTGCTACTGCTTCAAGAACCAATTTTGAATACATTGATTCATTAAATATCCCGTTCAGGTATCCATTTAGTTCCATTGTATTTGGAATCAAGTCAGTTTTCTCTAAATGATTTGCAATTTCAAAAGCAATCTCCTTCGGATTTTTCTTCAATTCCTTAGCCAATTTAAAAGCTATTGATGTACTTATATCTCCCATGCTATTTTTTGGGATGTCTATCGTCGCCTTTACCTCTTCTTCACTTAGGTCTAGCGAAAAACTAGATCTTACAGATTTTTTTATAATCTTACTGAATTCCGTTTTTGCGATTGTAGATGGACTACTATATTCTATTAAAACACCCATTACGAGTAACCTGTATTAACTCCCAAACTTTTAGCTGTAACTCCTACTATCAGTGGGACTATAGATATTTAAAAAGCTTATTCAATAATTGTATTTGATTGGTTTATACTACCGAATACTATTTTTGTTTCTTTCCATATCCTTAAAAACAAAGTGTATTGGCTTACTTTCGAGTTTGAGAAAGCCTTTTAATGTTTTAGTCACAAATTAATTTGATGGATATGGCAGCTAAAAAGTCAAAAACTATTGTTAAGGGCTTTGTTCTGAAGGAAATTAGGACCCCTGTGCTCGCATTAAGGCAGAGTTGTAGCTGTGGTGGAAGCGTATTGGTAAAAAAAGCAGTAAAAAAGGCCTAGTTTGGCAGTTAAAGGATTAAATGCGCAAATACAAAGCCAGTTTGTGGCTTAGGTTATACCCTGATTACGCTTTGCGACCCAAGTTGGTTCTTGAAAATTTCTTTACTAAGAAGAAATATGAGGTTTCTGACTCCACATTGCCGAAATTAATAAATTTTTGCAGCACTTTTAAGTCCAAAAACGATATTACACGTTACTTTGAAACTTGCGGTTACGATGCCTCTTCAGTTCCGACGATCATTAGTTCACTAGTCAAAGCCAAAATTTTAATATCCTCTGGTAGTGATGATTCTCTAATTGAAGCTAAAACAAGATTTTGGGAAAAAAATAACTGGAGCCATGCCTTAGATTTTTATATGTCTATCCGTGACTATCCCTTTTTGGATTATACGCAACCCGATGCACATAATCTTGATAATCATAAAATGTCAGAGTACTTTAAAGATTCCTCCCCTCCTAACATTTATAAGAACTATAAAACAAGAGTGGGGTCTATCTCTTTATTTCAAAATTTAAATTCTTTTGACAAAATAAATATTAAAAAATTATTGTTAGAAAATGTTGTTGACTCTTCCCCTTCAAAATTACCACTATCAAAAACTCAAGTTTCTGATATTTTATTTTATACCTTTGGGAAGACGGGCACAGTTAAATTTCCAAATCAAGGTGAATTTTTATTGAAAACTAGCCCCTCTGGAGGCGCTAGGCATCCTATAGAAGCCTATGTTGTTATTTTAAATTCAAAACTTCGAAAGGGTGTTTTTCATTATTCTGTAGAAAAAAATATGCTTGAATTAATCAATTCAAATGTACAAACTAAAAAGTTGAAAAACATTATACATGAGTTAAAAAATGGACCCCCTTTTGAAGTTAAGGCAATCATAATCCTTTCGGCGATCTTTGAGCGTAGTATGTGGAGATATAGAGAGCCAAGATCATATAGGGTAGTCCTACACGATTTAGGTCATCTGTTGGAAACCCTGAAAATTGTTTCTAAAGCTTCAAACGTAAAAACATATTTTGGCCATGGTTTTCAGGATCAAAAACTTGAAAAATATCTTGGTATTGATTCAGAAACTGAGTCTGTTTTGAAATTTGCAGCACTTGGGTGATTAAATTAATAATAAAAAATATATTTTGAATCCACTTGCTAGTATTAGATGGAAAAGGGATTTAAGTTCAAATCTACAAATTCAAGCAATATATTTACCAAAGTCAAAGAAAATTTTTAAAGTTAGTAATTTGGTTTTGGATATTCTGAACTATTGCCTTTTTCCACGATCTAAAAATAATATTAGAAATTACCTAACTAAAGAAAAAATTGATTCTGGCTTCCAAAAAATATTTGAAGATTTAACCTCACAAAAAATTTTAGTTGACTATAAAAATAAAGATTATTCAATTTGGTTAAAAATGGGCTGGAGAAATGCGCTTTATTTTCATTTGTTTACTAAGGATATAAAGTATTTTGATATGGGGCAAGTTGGAGAGGAAAAAACTAAATCTAAAGTATTATCTGATTACGTAAAACTCGGTGGGTTTCCTAAATTTTTTAAAGAATTTAAAAAGTCAAAAAAATTGCCTCTGCCTGAAGATTTTGATAATTCCCTTGGCCATATACTTTTAAATCGAAGGACAAAGAGGGCATTTCCAAATAGGGGTATAAATATCTCTAAACTTGCAACTCTTTTATATTATTCTACCCAGCCCGCAAAAGTAGTCCGAAACTTTAGTAGCATGCGTAGCAAAAATAATCCTTTAATACTTACACTTTCCTCATATACTCCTTTTGAAGTTTATTTTGTTGTTTTTAAAGTAAGTGGCATCAAAAATGGAATTTATCACTATAATATGCGAGATCATAGCATTCATTTAATAAAAAAAGGTAATTTCAGCACTAAAATTACCAAAATCGGGATAGGACAAAAAATTAAAAACTCCAATTTATGTATTCTAATTTCATCTGATTTCGGTAGGTATATGTGGAGATATAGAGATTCTAGGGCGCTTAGAAATGTTTACATTGAGTGCTCCTCGTTGGCACATAGAATAATATTGACTGCAGAGGCTTTAGATCTGGGTTGTTTTTTAACGCCCGCCTTAAGAGATACGATTGCAGATGAATTTTTAAAGATTGATGGATTTAATGAATCCGTAACGTACTTACTTACGATTGGAAATAAGTGGTGATTTTATGGGACTTTATTTTAATAAAAAATCTCGTTTTCTTGCTAATCTATTAAGCAAAACCTTTACCTTAAAATGGAATTTTTTACTAGAGCATTTTAAATCCTATGAAATATGCATTTTTGATGATGTTTTAATAGATGAGGATCTTGAAGAAATTGCTAAATTGTTTCTAAAAAAAAAGAAGTTACTATTTATTTTTAAAAAATCTAATCTTCTTTTTTTGGGTCCTGTGGTAAACTGCCCCTGTGACATGTGTCCAGTATGTGTTTTATTGCATCTTGCAAATACCACAAAGAATTTTAAATTTCTTTACAGCAAACACGAGTCTTCTTATAATTTTAATTATCTGAGTGATTTACCTACTTTTCAATTAGATAAAAAAATAATTTGTATTAATACTGATGACAAAACTATTTCACGATTCCCTAATTTATTTAAACATCCTTTCTGCAGACACGATTATGGCATTAAGGTTAACAATCATGTTTTTGGAAGTTGTAATCCGGGAAAAAAATCGCTTTATGACAAAAATTTAGGGATTATTCGTACTAAAAAATCTATACACCAGATTTCTCCCATTAGCCTTAAGAGTAAACTGAGTGGTTTTGAGATTTTGTTATTTTGGTTTGAGAATCCCATTTTTCCCCTTTATCCCTCCCTAGATTTTTTAGAATTGGCAATTGGCACGGGATTTGATTATTCCGGTGCATATAAACGTGGATTATATGAAGCGGTAGAAAGATATTCTTCCTTCAGTATTCCACAAACTTCGTCTGAAAAAATTTGCACTTTTAATGAATTGTTAAATTTAAATGAAGTTGGAATTAATCCCTCCGAATTATGGGATTACTCTAAAGTCTACAATAAAAAAGTTGCGCTTAAGAAGATTTCAAATAAAACTACTTTAAATTGGAGAAAATGTACCGACCCAAATGGCGAGTTCTATTTTATCCCTGATGATTTTCTATATGTTAATATGTTACCAACTTCTAAGTATGCTAATCTAACTACTAGCGGATGTGCTGCACATAAGTCTGTTGAAAAAGCAAAAGTTAGCGCTTTTTTAGAACTTATCGAGCGCGATAATACTATGAGGCATTGGGCTTCTTCTAAATCTTTCCCACATGTTATGAATCATACTATACCTCTACCAGCGCAAAAAATTGTACACGCTATACATAATTTTGGTTTTGAAACACACATTATAGACTGCTCTAGATTTTCGGGTGTATTTACGTTTGAAGTGCTATTGGAGAATAAAATTGATCAGAGACCAAAGGCAATAGTCGTTTCAGGTGCAGATATCGATCCAAAAAATGCTCTTTTAAAAACGCTTAGGGAGGCGTTTGGTTCTTTAGCCCTGGTAAATCTGATCGAAAATACTAGGAAGTCTTATGAGATTGAAAAGGATAAAATAATCTCCCCCGAGGAGCATTCTATATTTTATCGTGATCCCTCTAATTTTTATCTACTAAAGCCGTATTTGGATCAATCTGAGTACATTAATTTTGAAAAAGAATATTATCAACTTGTTAAATCCGATAATTTGTATTCCTATCTTCTTGAAGAGTATTCATTAAATCCTTATTTTTTCGACTTGACATTGCGATTTATGGATAGGGATAAATTTTCTGTGATTAGGTGCACTGTCCCCCAACTCTTGCCATTAACTTTTGGTGTGGGTAGCACATTGTCAAAAAATGCAAATGAAGAGATTTCACTCACTAATTTGGCTTTAAATTATCCTCATCCATTTGCTTGAGTTCTTAACGTTTTAATAAAATCTTTATTTCCCCGCCTAATTTCTGCATCTCGCTAATAAATCCAGGAAATGAGACATTCACGGATTCAAGTCCATTGACCTGCGCGTTGCCCGTGTACATTCCGACCACAGTCATCCCCATGAACATCCTGTGGTCACCATAAGACTCCAGAACTGCCCCGTGAACCCCATTATACCTCTCTATTGTAAGCCCGTCGCGGAATTGGTCGACCCTGAGCCCCACTTTCTTTAGTTCCCTTGTGAGTGCATCTATCCTGTCTGTCTCCTTTCTTCTTGCGTGTGCCACGTTCTCTATGGTAAGCGGCCGTCTCGTAATCATGCCGAGTATTCCCACGGGTATCACCAAGTCCGGGGTATTTGCCAGATCAAACGCCCCACCCTCCAGCTCGCTTGAGGGGCTAACCTCTATCTTTCCATTTCCTGTCTTTATTTTTGCGCCAAGCCGCTCAACAATGTCGAGTATCGCCTTGTCCCCCTGCGGAAGATCGTCTTCAACTGCATTTATTGTGACCCCTACTCCGCTCATTATCCCTGCGGCGATAGGGAAGGCCATTCCGGAATAATCTGTCGGGACGGTAACCGTTGTCGGGGTGTATTCCTGTCTTTGAATTGAGTATCTCACATGCGGTATCTCGACGTCAAATTTTATCCCGAACTTTTTCATTACCGCAACTGTTATATCCATATAAGGGGTTGAAACTGCGCCCCCCTTTATCTGTATATCCATTCCATTCTTTGCAAGCGGAGCAGCGACGAGCAGCGCCGAAACATATTGGCTCGATTGCGAGCCGTTTATCACTATTTCCCTTTCTCTAATCGGTCCCTTCACAAAAACTGGCGCGGTGCCATCTATCACATATTTTTTTCCTACCCATCTTTTTGTCTCTTTGAGTTCCGTAAAAACTCCAACTGCGTCAAGAGCCCCGGCAAGATGGTCCATAGGCCTCTTGTTCAGGCTTTTGTCGCCGTATAGCTCTGTCATCTGGTTATTGAGCGCTGCAATTGCGGTCATTATCCTCAGCGTTGTTCCTGAGTTTCCCGCATAGAAAAGCGAATCCTGGATTTTGCCCTCCCCATTTCCCGTGATTTCAAGCGTGTTGCCCTTTCTTTCTACGAACGCTCCAAGCGCCTGTGCTGCAAGGATGGAGGCCTCCGTGTCCCTTGACTTTAGCGGATTGATTACAGTGCTCTTTCCCTTTGCAAGTGCCGGTATGATTATGTCCCTGTGCGTGTAGCTCTTGCTAGGGTGGCTACTCGTCTCGCCGTGGAGAATCGACTTGCCTACCAGTATGGACGTCATAAAACCTATTTTGTGCCGATAGGGTTATAAATAATCTATAGCAAAAGTAAGTTTGGGCTCGTAGCTCAGCTTGGATAGAGCGATGCCGTCCTAAGGCAAAGGTCACGGGTTCAAAACAATTGTGAAAATCCCGTCGAGCCCGTAGTGTTTCATATGCAAGCAAAGCAAAAGAAAGCAGCAAAGGAAGCAGGAATAGTGGTCAGGCCGCTGGGCAAAATGGGCGGGCTTGACAACATACACGTGGCCCTGATCGGGCTTGTCGTGCTTTTGGTTGCGCTTTTGCTCGTTGTCTCCTCCACTTCCGGGGGCGCAGGCCCTGTGAATTCAACTCAGAGCTGCGCATACGGCTCGCTCAACGGAAGCTGCGTGGTTCCCCTTCACAACGCAAGCGAGGTAAAGATCAGGCTCGGGCAGATACTTGCAAGCTATGCATACGTCAACGGATCCCTTTCGATACTTCCATACTTCTCTTCAATACAGAATGCGACAATAAGCTATGTCCCGCAGACAAAAGAGTGGCTGGGTGTTGTGCCAATAAAGAATCCGCTCGGAACCAACTTCCTCGCCTCATTTCTGATTTATGACTCGAACTTCTCGCTTGCGACCCCTTACATTCAGACCTCCTCGACATCGAAGATCCTGCCTAATTATGTTGTCTCGCAGGGGGTCGTCAGGCTGAGCGGAAAGGTTGCCTGCCTGACCCAGAATCCGGTTCAGACGTACTGGTTCATTGACCCTTATGCGCCCGGATCGATCTCAAGCCTAAATGATCTGACCTCCCTTCAGTCAAAGTTTGGGAGCGGAATCAATGCAACGCTCAAGATTGTCTTTGGGAGCGAGTCGCTTAGGATCGCAAACGGTGGAGTTGGCATAAACAACACCCAGGCGCTCGGGAGATACATTTTCTGCGCCTCAAAGCAGAGCAACTTCACGAGCTTTGTCTCAAACCTCCAGTCCCTCTACTCAAACGCATACGTATCGGCCAACTTCCTCAACCAGATCTCAAACCAGTCAAAACTAAACCTCCCCCTGCTAAACTCCTGCGTCGCAAACTCCACTACTACGATAAACACCCAGCTCCTTCTCGCGCAGTACTACAATGTCACCTCGACTCCGTCGGTTGTGACTGACTGCATCTACCAGTCAATACCGCAGACGGCGCAAAACGCGGTCTGCTTTGCAAACAGCACCAAATGCAACTGAAAGGATTTGATGAAGCACATAATCGTCGGTGTTGATCCGGGAAAGACTGCCGCAGTGGTCTGTCTCGATCTTGAAGGGAGGCCAATTTACCTTGGCCATGCAAGGTTCGTCGGATTCGACTGGTTTGTTGACAAGATAAAAAATGTGGGGATACCTGTCATAATCGCAAGCGACAAGAAAAATTCAACCCATTTGATCAACAAGCTTGCCGCAGCATTCGGCTCAAAGGTTTTTGTCCCACCGACCGACATAAGCGTGAGCAAGAAGGAGTCGATTGCGGACAAGAGGATAATCAGCAACCTTCACGAACGTGATGCGCTCGCAGCCGCGCTTGCCGCGTACAAATCCTATTCCCACAAGTTCAACCAGGCGGAGAGGCTTGCGCGGGAGACGAACTACGAAAACATCGACAAGCTCAAGGCGATGGTCGTCAAGAAATACTCGATACATGAGACGATAACTGGCAAGAAAGCGGGAAAAAGAAAATAACGTAGGAATGGTTTAAATAGCTAGGCAGTGAATAATTTTCAAGTGATACTTTTCAGTTGGTGAAAACATGCAAGAGACAAACGAGATGGAAAGCGACATGCCGGAAAATGTGGTGTACGTTGGAAAGAAGCCTGCGATGAACTATGTGCTTGCGGTGGTTACCCAGTTCAACAACGGCGCAAAGTCTGTCACCATAAAGGCGAGGGGAAACACGATCGGAAGGGCTGTTGACGTCGCCGAGATTGCAAGGAACCGATTCGTGATGGATACGAAGGTCCAGAACATCGGGATAAGCTCCGAGGAGATAACAAACGAGGACGGCACCAGATCAAAGGTCAGCGCCATACAGATAGTCCTTGGGAAATAATTTGTCTATTTTATTTTCGGAACTTGAAGAATGATTCACATGAAAGCAATGATACTCGCTGGAGGGTTTGGGAAGAGGCTAAGGCCACTCACGGAGACGACCCCAAAGCCGCTAATCCAGGTGGGCGGCAAGCCCATACTCGAGTGGCAGATCTCATGGCTAAAGAAGTACGGCTACGACTCATTTTTGATAACTGCGTCCTACCTTGCAGACAAGGTGATTGACTATCTTGGAGACGGGAGCAAGTGGGGCGTTGAGACAAAGGTGGTGATAGAAAAAGAGCCTCTTGGCACAGGGGGCGCGCTAAAGAATGTGGAACCCCACCTAAAAAGCGAGGAGGAGTTCATAATGGTGAACGGGGACAACATAACCAACCTGGACATAAACAAGATTGTACTAGGGGACAATGTCGCCTCGCTTGCGCTCACTCCTCTTCAAAGCCCATATGGCATAGTCAACATGGAGGGCGATAAGATAACCAGCTTCCTTGAGAAGCCTCTGCTAAAGGATTACTGGATAAATTCTGGAGTCTACAAGATGACCCCAAAGATATTCTCCTACCTGCCGCAAAACGGAGCGATAGAGAGCACCGCGTTTCCGCAGCTTGCAAAGGAAAAGCTTCTTGGCGGCGTGAAGTTCGACAACTGCTACTGGAGGGGAGTCGATTCGATAAAGGACATGGAGGAGGTCAACAAGTACATGACCGACAACAAGGTCTACGACTAACGCTCACTTCTTCTTTACCCTGTTCTTTGCGTTGAGCACCTCGGTCGAGCTGATCATCCCCACGCAGTGCATCTCATCGGAGTTGTTCACAACAGGTATCCTGGTGAGCCCCTTCTTTATCATTACTCTTGCAGCCTCGTCAATGTGCATTCCCGCCTCAACGAAGCTAAAGTCGTCCCTCATCACCTTCTCGACGCTTGTCTTCGCAAGTGCCTGTCCGGACGACTGCGCCTTTGCGATCTCCTTTCTTGATATGGTGCCGATTAGCTTGCTTCCGTATATGACCGGGAGGAGAGAAACAGCGCTGCGCTCCATGAGCTTTAGGGCGGAGGCGAGCTTAGTGCTTTTTGCGACCCCTACTATGTGGGTCTGCATTACCGTGTTCACGTAAAGCATTATTACCAAGAATAGATGCCAAATTAATCCTTTTAATCTTTTCTTGCATACCTAATACGGGTATCATGCTACGAACTCACTACATTTCAGAGCTTGGCTCTGGGATGGAAGGCGAATCTGTCACCATCTGCGGGTGGCTCCACGAAGTGCGAAACATCGGCAAGATATCATTCATGCAGATACGCGACCACACGGGGATTGCGCAGGTGACCGCAAAGGCGGGCGAGGTGAGCGAGGAGATAATCAAGAGCACCTCAATGCCAAAGGACAGCGTGCTCGCAGTTGAGGGTACCATAAAAAAGAATCCCCAGTCCAAGGCGGGCTTTGAGATAATCCCTCTCTCCATCACAAATCTCAATCCGCTTGAGGAGAGAATTCCATTTGATGTCACAAGCAAGGTCCCTGCGGAGCTCGACACGAGGCTAAACCACAGGCACATTGACCTTAGGAGGCTTGAGACAACCTCAATATTCAAGATCGAGTCGACCGTGCTAAATGCGTTCAGGGGGATACTCCTAAAGCAAAAGTTCCAGGAGATCCGCTCTCCTTCAATAGTGGAGGCCGCAACCGAGGGGGGATCCGAGCTCTTTTCGATAGACTATTTTGAGAAGAAGGCGTACCTTGCGCAGTCCCCTCAGCTCTACAAGCAGCTTGCTGTGATTGGCGGGATGGACAGGGTATTCATAGTCTCTCCCGTTTTCAGGGCGGAGAAGTTCGACACCCCGTTCCACCTAAACGAGTCCACCCAGATGGATATCGAGATCGGATTTGCGGACCACAACGACGCGATAAAGCTCCTCTCAAAAGTCGCAACCGGAATAATCGACGAGGTCCTAAAGAAAAACGCCGCGGACCTTGAGCGCCTAAACGTGAAGCTCGAGAGGGCAAAGCCCGTCGTTATCACATACAAGAAGGCGCTCGACAAGCTAAACTCAAATGGCCACAAGATTGAGTTCGGCTCCGACTTCTCAAGGGAGCATGAAGCCACCCTTAGCAGCCTGCTTGGCGAGATGATAATAGTGAAGGAGTACCCTACTGCGATAAGGGCGTTTTACAGCATGCCAAACAGCAAGCACCCCGAGATCTCAAACAGCTTCGACATGCTCTACAAGGGGGTCGAGATCTCAAGCGGAGCTCAGAGGATCCATATCCCAAAGCTCCTTGAGGAGGCGATAGCAAAGAAGGGGATGGACCCGAAGAACTTTGAGTTCTACCTAACCGCCTTCAAGCAGGGCGCCCCTCCGCATGCGGGATGGAGCATAGGGCTTGAGCGCTTCACCATGAAGATCGCAGGGCAAAGCAACGTGCGCGAAGCATCGATGTTCCCAAGGGACAGAAGCAGAATCATCCCATAATTTTATATATGCTGATTTTGTATATCCTTTTGATTTAAATGGCGGAGATGCGCATTCAATCGGCGACAGAGTACATCCTGACGTACGGATGGGCATTTTTGATCGCGGCGGTGGTGGTCGCATCGCTTTACCTTTTTGTCTTTGCTCCCTCTACAATAGCGCAATCCTCGTGCACTTTCTTCTCTGGTCCTTACTGCCAGGGCATAGTCTTGGGCTCCTCGAATACGCTCTCGAAGGTTGCGCTTTTGTTGACAAATACCCAGCCGTATCCGATTCTTGATCCTGCCCTAGTGATAAACATGAGCGGGCTTGCCCCAATAAGCGCAAGCTGCAGCCCGAACGTTGTGCTTGCGGGAGGCGCAATCATCTGCAGCGCTACAATCACTCCTGCAATCTCTCAGGGGACACTCGCATCAGGAACCTTCATATTCACCTACACTCCATGTGCGGGGGGCAATGCCGCGCAGTGCCATGGCGCCCAGAGGCAGAATTTTGCGGGAAACTTCGACACTCACGCATCGCAGCTTCTTTCCCCGACGACAATAAGCATCGCGCTTGTCGCGCAGAATTCCTCCCAGGTCGCTCTTTCCACCTCCTTTGACAAGCTGACTGCAACCGTAAAGATGCTAGGAACCCCGCTTTCTGGCGCAACGGTCAACTTCACCTCCAATTCAATCAGCGCGGTTGTCAACCCGCTTGTAACAACTACGGACGGATCCGGAAATGCGGTCAGCTATATCTCAAGCTCCGCATCAGTTAATGCCCTAGTGACGGCAACATTTGCAAATGCGATGGCCAATACCATAATCTCTTTCACTCCCGCAATCTGCTACACGCTATCCGCAGCGGGCGTTTCAGGCGCAAGCGGAAACATTCTGACTGTCGATGGGGTCGGATATTCCTCTGTGCCCCAACAGCTCTGCTACGGGCAGGGAACATCGCATACCTACTCCTTCCAATCGACCGTGTCAGGGGCCGCGGGAGTCCAGTACATATTTAACTCTGCAAGCGGCTGTGGTCAGTCTTCGCAATCCGGGACAATCTCCTCAAACACCAACTGCACCCTTTCCGGCAATTACATTACCCAGTACTTCCTCACCACCTCCGCATCGCCTGGTGCGGGCGGGAGCGTGACTCCGTCGAGCGGATGGTACAACGCGGGCAACAGCGCAACGCTCGGCGAGACGCCTAATGCGGGCTATGCGTTCAACGGATTCACAGGAACGGGAAGCGGGAGCTACACAGGCTCAAATACCGCCCCTGCAATAACCCTAAACAATCCAATAACTGAGACAGGCTCATTCACCTCCACTTCGAGTACAACCACATCCACGACCTCCACCTCTTCAACCACGACAATTCCATCCTGCACAAACAACTGGACGGGCGGACAGTGCACCGGAAGCACCACCTACACTGCAAACACTGCCCTTTCGAGTTCTGCCAATGTCTCGGTAGATGTCATAGTCAACAGCGGCGTTGTTTTGGACGAGCATGGAAACTACTATGTTGTGGGAAACATGCTCAAGAACAGCGGCATAATTACTGATACTTATTCGGGCGGAGCCGGCCTTGGGGGCACAGGTGGAAGCTGCGGTGGCGCGACAAGCGGCTCGGGCCCTGGAGGCGCAGGGCTTAGCAGAAACTCACTATACTCCTCAAACATCTTGGTTGCGGGAACAGGCGGCGGAGGCGGAGGACGAGGCGGCGCAAACCTGAACTGCTGGTATGGCGGCTCGGGAGGAAGCGGCGGCAACGGCGGCGGAATAGTCGAACTGTACATGAAGTATCTTGATAATCTGGGCCTAATAAGCGCAAACGGGATAGTCGGCGGTGACGGCGCAAGCCTTTCGGGCGGGCCTGGTTGCTATTGCGGCGGCGCTGGTGGCGGTGGCGCGGGCGGCGGAGGAAGCGGCGGTACAGTGTTTATCGGCAGGACTAATGTGATCAATGCAGGTGCGATATTTGCAAGCGGAGCAACAGGCGGTACAGGCGGCAACGGCGGCACTTCGCAGGGCGGAAGCGGCGGAGGCGCGGGAAGCCCTCCAGCCTCGGGAGGATATGGTGGATCAGGCGGATCCGGCGGAAGCTATCCCGGTAGCCCTGGCGGAGGCGGGGGCGGCGGAGGAACTGGCGGAGCTTCTGGAATAGGCATAAATGCGCTCAATGGAAATGTGGTGCAGTTCTCCTGGCCGTGAGCATCATTGGCCTCAACCATTTTGTTTCCCCTTGGTTTTGTGTGCGATTATAAACTTTAATGTGGTAGATGAAACATGCTGAAAAATCTAGGCCTTGCACTTTTTGTTCTGCTCGTATGCATTTCAACTAGCCATGCGGCAAGCGGCGGCGCCTACATCTACGCCTCCGCGGTTTCCTCTCTGGGCGTCGGAAACCTTACAGTCATGCATCTCACAGTCACGCCGGGAAACGGGAACGTCAAGATCATAGGCCCGCAGAGCATTGCAAACGACACGCTCCTTTCTGCAAGCTCCGCGGTCAACGCTGCCACAGCCTACCTTGGGAAGAACAAGAGCAGCTACAACTTCACCTATACGATAAACTACACCTCCGTCTCAGGCCCAAGCGGTGGCCTTGCGCTTTCGCTTCTTGCGGTGTCTGCGCTGAGCAACACTCCGCTGGTTCATGATTTTGCGGTGACCGGAACCATTAGCAACTCCGGAGCTGTCGGCGAAATTGGCGGAATCTATGAGAAGAGCAAGGTTGCCGTTCAGTCCGGCAAGCAGTTCATGATTGTGCCATTTGCGGGAAATGGCACCTTTGAAAACAGCCTCTACTACATAGTCCAGCAAAAGCTTGGCATCCCCGTGGTTAAAGTTTCAAACCTGACCCAGGCGCTTCCCTATGCGTTCGGGCAGAGGGCCCCAAGGCCTTTTGCATACAACATAACACAGAACTACCACACCGGCAAAATTCCTGCGCTGAACCTTAGCTGCGAAAATTGCGACACTTCAAGCTTCGGCGTCCTCGCAAATGCGACGATAAACCTCACCTCCCATCAGATCTCCCAAATACGCGGAAACTACAGCTCGCTTGAGTCCTCGCTCAGGAGCTCCCTTTTAAATTTCACACAGATAGCAAACAAGGGCTATCTATACACTGGCGCGGATCTCTCCTTCCTCGAATTCTCAAACGCGTACCTATTTGCAAACTCAAACTTCACAAGGAGTGCCGGCGCCCTCATAATAAAAAACGTCTCGGGCTACTGCGGCTCCCTTGTTGCGCCGCAGATGACGGCGGGCAACTATGAATACGTGATAGGCGGCGAGCTCAGGCAGAGCTGGGCCCTGCAGACCCTGAACACCTCCGCAAACGAGCTTGCAACGGCGGAAATAACCGATGACGTTGCGCAGAGCATCTACGGCGCAGCAAATGCGTACGCATGGTGCTTTGCCGCAAGCCAGATGTACAAGATTGCCTCGACCAACACCTCAGGCTCTGTGATCCTTTCGAACGAGGCAATAGCCGGGATACACCAGAACGTCACCCTTGCGCAGAATTACTCGGGGCTATACTCGAGGGCCGCTCTTGCAAGCTACAACGAGGGCCTCTACGGCGCGGCGCTCTACAACTCAAAGTACGCGATGGTCTTCGGGAACAGCTCCTATGCGCTCTACTCAAAAGCAAAGCTTGACAACCTCACAATCGCAAACATAGCAAACTCTACGGGCGGAGGGATCTGGCCGTATGAGTTCTCCGCACATGCGCTCTTCTTTTTGGGGCAGCAGTCATTTGCGCAAAGCAACGCAAGCGCAATTAACTATGCGCAAAACGCGTATTCCCTCTCACTGCTGTCCTCAAGCCTTGCTGGCGCAAACATGTTCCTCTCATCAGGATTTGTCCCTCTCCAAGTCGTCCCCCCAAGCCCACAGGGCAGCACTGATGTTGCAGCCCTGCAGGAGGAGATAACGCAGATATACCAGATCCTCTTTTTGCTAGCCGCGCTGACCTTCATCAGCTTCCTGATAATAATCTATCTGGTATTAAGGCAGGGGACAGCGGTGCGGGCATCGGCCTCGAAAACGCCAGGCGCGCCTAAAGCAATACGCAGAGCAGGAAGGCGATGAGCGCAAGCCCCATTGCAAATAGGGAGATGTTCCTTGTCTTGTCATAGAACTTTTGCACGGGCCTTAGTATGTAGCCTATCCCTACGTAGAGAAGCATCAGGTCCGTTATCCCGATCAAAAGCGCGTAGATAGGATTTAGTATAAACGGCGCCACATAGGCAAAGAGATAGACGCTTAAGATTATTGCAAAAAGGTAGAGCAATAGCGAGATCCATGCGGCTCCCTTTATCCCGATTGAGATTGGAAGCGTTTTAACATTCCTCATCTTTTTGTCTCCCCTGTAATCCCTTATAGTCCCGTGGATCTCCCGCGCAAGTCCGCTTGCAAACACGATCAGCGAGATTATAACCACAGAAAGGCTTGGAATTGCGCTCATCACATAGCTGCCAAAAACAAAGGGAATAACCATCGAGAGTGCAATGTATGCGTTCCCTAAAAGCAAAATTTCCTTTAGCCTGTAGCTGTAGAGCAGCGACATCGCCGCAAAGAAGATTGCGATCGCAAAACAGTAGACATTGATGAACGCGCTTGCCGCGACCCCTATTGCCATTGAGCCAAATGTGATGTAGAGGGCCTCGCTCGGCGCTATCTCTCCGGTAACGAGGGGCCGCATCTTCTTGTTCTCCCTGTCCACCTTTATGTCAAAGTAGTCGTTTATCGCAAATGCGCCCATGCTCACGAAGATCGGGGTGATCAGGCTTAGAAGAAAAATTGTGGCGCTTGGTATCCCCCCTCCCGAAATTATCTCCGCGGCGATGACCGCAATGACGAGCATTACGCTGTGCTCTATTCTAGTGAGCCTTAGGATTGCCCCGATTTTTCCCATGAGGCTATCTTGCAAATCAATCTTTATATAGCAAACCAAGGCTTGCAATATATTTAAATAACTCTAGTTGCACATACCTCTGTTTAGATGAGGGAAAAAAGAGCTCACAGCGCCCAATCTGCTACAGAGTATCTTCTAACATACGGCTGGGCATTTTTGATCGCAGCAATCGTCATCGCCTCGCTTTACCTATTCGTTTTCGCACCCTCCACGCTCACTCCATCAAGCTGCACATTCTATTCGGGGGTGTTTTGTCAGGATCTAATACTCGGGTCCTCTGCAACCCTCTCTAAGATGGCAATGCTTCTAACAAACTCCAATCCGTATCCGATAATCAATCCTAGCATCACGGTAAATGTGACCGGAATCGCTCCTATCCAAGGAACATGCGTCCCTAATTTTGTGCTTCCGGGGGGAGCAATAATCTGCAGCGCCACTATAACTCCTGCCCTTTCGCAGGGCGCCCTTGCCTCAGGCAAATTCATTTTCAGCTACACCCCGTGCCCTGGCGGAAATGTGAGCCAGTGCTCCTCAAACACAAGGCAGAGCTACACGGGCTCGTATAACACCCATGTCTCACCTCTCCTTTCTCCTACAGACATAACAATTACGCTTGCCGCTCAGAATTCCTCGCAGGTCGCACTTTCGACCTCGCTTGACAAGCTAACCGCGAATGTGAAGCTTCTCGGCTCGCCACTTTCTGGTGCAACGGTGAATTTCACCTCTAATTCGGTCAGCGCCATGATAAGCCCTCTTGTAGTAACGAGCGATGGCTCCGGAAACGCGGTGACGCATATCTCAAGCTCCGTTTCAGGGAACGTGCTTGTCACCGCCATATTTGCAAACCAGAGCGCGAATGCCATAATCCTATTCACCCCACCGGTCTGCTACACAATCTCGGTTCCCGGGCTCTCGGGCGCAACCTCAAACGCGCTCACAATTGACGGGGTCGGTTACTCCTCATTCCCACAGCAACTCTGCTATGGGCAAGGAACTTCCCATTCCTACTCCTTCCAGACAACCGTTTCAGGAGGCACAGGAATCCAGTATCTCTTTAATTTTGTCTCAGGCTGCGGAGCAACCACTCAATCAGGCACAATCTCGGGGGTCGCAAACTGCACCCTTAACGGAAACTACATCACGCAGTATTTCCTGACCACCTCAGCTTCTCCGGCAGTCGGAGGAACAGTGAGCCCTGTTAGCGGATGGTACAATGCGGGCAACAGCGCAACACTTGGCGAGACTCCAAGTGCGGGATACCTGTTCAACGGATGGACGGGAACCGGAACGGGGAGCTACACCGGCGCTTCCACCTCGCCTTCGATAACCCTGAACAACCCGATAACCGAGACGGGATCGTTCACCTCTACCTCAACATCGACAACTTCAACAACTTCGACGTCAACAACAATCTATCCAGTAACCTACAATCCAACAAGTGGCACATACAATGGAGACGTGATCTATACTATGAGCACCCAGCTCTTAGGTTCTGTTGTCGCATCGAACATGATCGCTGTTAACTCTGGAGTAATGCTCGATGTGTGTGGGCAGTACCTCCAGGCGAACTCACTGCTGAGCAATTTCGGCACGATAACTTCCACTTGTGTAACTGCCACGAAGACCTCACAGTTCTTTGGAGTGATCCTGACCAGCGGCGCAGCAGGCCTTCCAGGGGCTGGCGGCGGCAGCGGCCAAGTGGGCGGCGGCGTAGGGGGAGCAGGCGGCGCTGGCGGTGGCATCGTGGAGGTT
>JAGWHN010000139.1 GCA_028866785.1 Microcaldota archaeon | reverse complement strand
CAGCCCATTCAAAGATCCGGCAAGATCTTTCTCATCGATTTTGTGGCAGTGTTGCTTTATCTCTTCAGGTATTGATGTGCTTGCCGTTATTATTACGGGAGTTCCAAGTGCAAGGGACTCTATGCTTATTATCGACATCCCCTCCCTTTCCGAGAACATCAGCAGTGCTCTTGCCGAGGCGAGTGCCCTCATAATCTCCTTTTCTGGGAGTCCCTCTGCGAATGTTATCCTCTTTGAAGCCTTCAGCCTTTTGGCTAGAGCAACAAGCCTTGGTTTTTCAGGTCCTCTGCAGTCTTCGAGGTGTTTGCGATTGCAGCTCTTGACACCCTTGCGCTAAGCTTCTCTGCCACATATCCAAAGAGCCCCAGGCTCGGCAGGTACCTCTCCCAATACTCCCTGCCCCAAACCTCGTGCCAGGTGACCACAAACTTCGCCCCTGTCAGCTTCGCATACGCTGCAAGCTTTGGTATGTGGACAAATGGGAATGCATCCGCGTCAAGTATGTCGAATCTGTACTTCCAGATCTTAATATC
>JAGWHN010000138.1 GCA_028866785.1 Microcaldota archaeon | reverse complement strand
CCGCGCAGGCGCAACATCGTGTTGATTTTGGGCGCTTGCATGTAGGTGATGGGAATGGTGCGCGTGCGCGCCAGTGTGGTGCTCATGCGTAGCCGAATCAGTATCCAAAAAATCACGAAGTTGCTGTCGAATATATTCCCATATAAAAGCTTAAATAACCAAGCACCTATCGCCCTCAAGCGCCGATTATGGCGGGCTATTTGCTCTGGTTTGAAGTTAAATTGTAGTCCACCCTGAATATCTTGGTGTCCTGATTTATGTATACGAGCCTGAGCGTTGCAAGGCTGCTGTCCCACGCGCATGCACCCGGCCCGCACTCAAAGAGCAGCTTGAACATGTTGCTGTTCGCCATCCCGTAGTTCATCGTGTACGCGCCGGTGATGTTGACGAGGATGCCGGGCTTTGGCGTCGGCGAATACTCAAAGACGAAGGTGTTGTTGTTGCCGGAGCTGTTTGGCGAGGACTGGGAGAGCTGCTGGAAGGTCCCGTTTAGCGTGTTGTAGAGCAGTATGTGGGAGAGCGGGGAGAATCCCTGC
>JAGWHN010000137.1 GCA_028866785.1 Microcaldota archaeon | reverse complement strand
AAAACGGTGCCAAGGTTGTCGTGACAAAGAAGGCAGGAATAAGCTCGGGAAGGAATGCGGGCGCAAGAGTTGCGAAGGGGAAAATACTTGTCTTCATCGATGCGGACACAAGGCCATCAAGGGACCTTCTAAAGATTTACTCAAAGGCCTTCAATGGCAAGACTGTTGCAGCCACGGGGCCAATATTTGCGCTTGAGGAGACGGACAAGCTCACGAAGCTGGGCTACGCCTTTGTCTCCGAGCTCTTTGTGAAGATGAGCATAATGTTCGGAAAAGCCTCAATAATTGGCTCAAATTTTGCGGTGAAGAAATCCGTCTTTGACAGGGTCAGGGGATTCGATGAGAATCTGATAACCTACGAGGATTACGACCTCTCAAGAAGAATAAGCAAGTACGGAACGATAAAATTCCTTGAAGGTGCCTCCGTTTCGGCAAGCATAAGGAGAGTTGCAGCCTGGGGAATGGGCAAATACTTCACTTACCATGTTGGAAATATGATAAGGTACAAGTTCTTTAGAAAGGCGAAAGAGGATTAC
>JAGWHN010000136.1 GCA_028866785.1 Microcaldota archaeon | reverse complement strand
GTCAATCACCGCATTCGCGCACTATCGCGACTACGCTCACGTCCTAAACGCGGTTAGCAAGAAGAGCTCAATTGAAGTAGTATAATCGTTATTTCTTTTCCGGAGGGACCACATCTTCTGTTTCCGCCACGATAACCTCCCTCATTTTCTCCACTATCTTAGAGACGGAGTCGGCAATCTCGCTTCCCTTCGGGGTGAGCGTGAGAGTCTTTATCTTTCCGTGCATCTCGACCTGGATTATCCCCAAATCCTCGCATCTTGCAACAAACTTGCTTGTGTGGACATATGTCGCGCCCGCAGCCTTAGAAACTTCTGTCAGATTCCACCCCTTGGACTTGTCCAGGAGTGCGAGAAGTATCTTTATCTGCTTCTCCTTGAAGAGCAAAGCGCCTTCTTTTTCGGCCATTTTCCCACGCAAAATGTATTATTGGCAGTTCCAATCCTACAATATGTATATAAAATCTTAACTATAATATAAGATAATCGTTTTGATGGTGTAAGTATGGTAAAATATGTAGTTGCAGAGCAACTTGTAGGAA
>JAGWHN010000135.1 GCA_028866785.1 Microcaldota archaeon | reverse complement strand
ATATATGGGATGATGGCACATGCACTTGCAATCTCCTTGCTGTTCCTGCTGGCAGGAACAATAGACAAGGTATACGGAACCCTCTTCATAGACAAGCTCAAGGGAATAATCGAGACCTCACCAAAGATAACCTACCTCTTCATCTTCGGGGCCCTCGCCGCAATAGGCCTGCCGCTCACGGCAGGATTCATAGGAGACCTTCTGATCTTCATAGGGTCATACAGCGCCTTCGGGGCGATAGGTCTGATACCGATTGGCGCCATACTACTCGTCGGTGCATACTTCTTCTGGGTGATTGAGAAGTCGTTCCTCAACATCAAGAACAAGAGCGAGAATTATGCGCTGGTGGGGAGGTCGGTATTGGTTTCAGGAGGGGTTTTGGTGGTTTTAGCTATTGCTTTAGGAGTAATTCCCGTTCTACTCTCCTTTTCTACTCTCTGAACTAACTTGTATTCCTAGAATACACCACTCTAATAGATCAAATCCATTAACCTCTTAAAGTCTCGTTGATATATTTCCTATAAAGAATAATTTAATTAATAAG
>JAGWHN010000134.1 GCA_028866785.1 Microcaldota archaeon | reverse complement strand
TGGGCCTGGAGGGATTTGAACCCCCGACTTAGAGGTTAAAAGCCTCCCACTCTGGCCAAGCTGAGTTACAGACCCACTGGATAAATAATAGCACGCATAATATTTAAATCACTTTAAAATCTGGCAGAGTCTGATGATTGCATGGGAGGAAGGGTAAGGATTGATGGCGCATACGCGCTCTTTGAGATTACAGGATGGGATAGGCTTCTTTCGCTCAAGACGAGAATAAAGATCCCGCTAAACCACATAACAAAGGTCACCACGGAGGAGGCAGAGGAAATAACAGGATTCAGGTTAGGGGGAACGGCATTTCCTTACATGGTAAAAGAGGGGAGGAATCAGTGGAAGAGCACAGGCTGGCAGTTTTATTTGATGCGCGATCCGGACAGGTGCGTTAGCGTCTACCTAAAGGATGAGTTCTACAAGAGGATAGTCTTCGAAGTGCCGGATAAGGATGCCTCCCTAAAGCTGATAACCTTGGCCATAAGGGAAAAGGTCAACACGCAGTTCTGATCTCACTCAGAGGTGGAAAAGGAAAGTTTGCCCCTATT
>JAGWHN010000133.1 GCA_028866785.1 Microcaldota archaeon | reverse complement strand
CTACCTGATAGGCCCGATAGTCGGGGCAATAGTTGCCGCGGTAATCTACAAGCGACTAATCTTAAAGTAAGAAAATTTGCTTGGATTTGAAATGGTGGACTCTGCGGGAATCGCACCCGCGACCTTTCCGTTGCGAACGGAACGCTCTACTACTGAGCCAAGAGCCCGTGCTAATCTATTTGTGCTATCCGCTATTTAAGATTATTGAATTTCGCCTAGCGCCTGACCAGCGGAATTATCGGGTCAAGCTCCTTGCCTCCCCCATCTCGTGAGATGTCATCCACATGCAGCACCTTTCCCCTTGGCACCTTTATGGGCATGTTGTCTCGATCCCTGAGGCCTCCTTTAATCGCGACCATGCGCTTTGGGTCGAGAGCGCTGAAGGAAATCGAGAACGTCGCGTTATCATCGGCTTGAAGCGCCTCTGTCATCTGCTCTCTTTCGTCATTTTCCCCCCTCTTATTTGTTCCCTGGAATGCAAGACTGGTTGAGAGCTCGTAAACGTAGATCCCCCTTATCTTTGCGCCCTTGTTGTCAAGTATGTCGAAGTTG
>JAGWHN010000132.1 GCA_028866785.1 Microcaldota archaeon | reverse complement strand
AATCGCTAATTTTGACTCTGCAAAATTGGGCTCAGAGTTAAAAGTGCTGGAAAAAGAGATTGATGAATTAAAATCAAAGAGGTCTGCGCTTGAGGTGGAACACGAAAAGCTAACCTCAAAGGCAAAGGGGGTTGAAAGAGACCTTAATTCCGGAAAGGCGCTGCTAACAAAGAGGACCGCGCTTTCAAAGGAGATCGCTGAGATAAAAAGCAAGCTCGAATTCGTCAAGCTGGAAGTTTCAAAGCTTGAAAAAGAGGAGCTCCCTGCAAAATCAGAGCTTGAAAAGATACTTGCGGAAAATAATTCAAAGCTATCCGAGGTAAAATCTGCGGAGGCTGCATCAAGAGAGAAAGAGAGGTCGCTAAACAAAGGGGTCTCAGACGCTGAGGCCGCAATAAAACAGGCAAAGCAGAAAATAGTTGAACGTGAGAGGCTTCTTGCAGAACAAAAGAATAAGGACCTGCAAAAAGAGGAGAAAACTTTGGAGGAGCACTCCAAAACACTCCATGAAATAGAGAAGAAGCTTGCAGGATATCAGTCCCAAAAGGAGGAG
>JAGWHN010000131.1 GCA_028866785.1 Microcaldota archaeon | reverse complement strand
GGATATGGGGTGCTTGCCGCATTATTGGACGATAAAGAAGCGTTGAGGCTTGCTAGTGATGACGGCTTTAGTGTTGCCCACAGGCTTGGGAATAGGCTGGCTGGGGAATTCGGATCAAGAATAGAAATTCCTGACCAACTGCATAATTTACAAATGAAGTTGCTACAAGACAGGGAGCTACTAAAACTAGCTGATAAGGATGGTCTTACCATTGCACATGAGTTGGCAGAGGGAGGGGATGAAAATATTCTAATCTGGCTGCTAAAAGACAAGGAACTACTAAAAATTGCGGATAAGGAGGGAAAGAGCGTGCTCGACAGCTTAACGCAAAATTGGAACAGCGATACTGATAAATTGAAAGAACTCCTAGAAAATGCCAAGAGGGAGTCCGGGGTTTAAGTCTCCCCATCAATGTTAGATTATCTCTCTAGCCACATATGTATTAATAATTACGTTGATACATGTGCTTGAAGTTCAATGGGGAGTCCGAGATTTGAACTCGGGTCTTCAACTCCCAAAGCTGAAAGCCTACCAGACTAGCCTAACTCCCCGC
>JAGWHN010000130.1 GCA_028866785.1 Microcaldota archaeon | reverse complement strand
AAACCAGGCTAAGCTACGGGCCCATTCATTATAGCTTTTTCTATCTATAATTATTAAAAGCATTCTATTTGTTGGTTCCGTGGACCTCACACTACTCTACTACATGGCGTTTGCCTTCGGGCTCGGGCTAGTGCACGGGATAACCCCTGATGAGCACACCTGGCCGATAACATTCAGCTACTCCATAGGTGCATTCAACACCAAGGGGGGAGCCAAGGCGGGGATGTTCTTCTCGCTTGGCTTCACGGCACAGAGGGCGCTTTTGGGGGTACTAGCGTTCACCGCCCTTGCCTCATTCTTCGCGGGTATCTATACCAACTCTATAGTATTCATAATCGTAGGGCTTGTGATGAGCGCATCGGGATTCTACATTTTAAGGAAGAACTTCTATCCTCACTTCCATGCTCTTGAGAGGCTTGTCGACTCGTTTGTGCACATCTTCGTAAAGAGGAGTGAGGGCGCACACAGACACGAGGAGGGCCTAACCGAGCACGACATCTTTGCCGAACGACCTCTCATCGAGCCTAGGAAGGTCCCGCTCAAGCTTGCCGCG
>JAGWHN010000012.1 GCA_028866785.1 Microcaldota archaeon | reverse complement strand
GATGGTGCTGAAGGCGCAGCGGATGCCGCTCCGGCCATTTCGCCAATTGCGAATCTTGCCTTCACGTCAGTTATCTTCACAGACACTGTTTCACCCTGCTTTGCGCCAGCTACAAAGATAACGAAACCGTCCTTCTTTGCGATGCCGTCGCCCTTGGACGCAACTGCCTCGATTGTTACATCGACTACGTCACCGACCTTCACAGGCTTTGGCAGGAAGTAGTTTGGTTTTATTCCCATTCCGCCTCCTCTCCTGTCTCCTCCGTTTCTGTCGCCACCCATTGGCCTTCTTTCAAATCTGTCTCTTCCTTCCATGTTCATCTTTTCTCTGTAGAATTTGCGCTTTTAAGACGCTTTACTACGTAGATAAGTTATGGGATTTGTGATTTATAAAGGTATCGTCTATCGTCGTTTGCCCTCGATTTTTCGAGCAAGCGCGTCTGTTGATTCGAATATGTAGTCCGGTTTTGTGGCCACAAGGGTCGGGTACGGGTCAAGCCCGTTTCCGACCGAGCAGACATCTATTCCCGCAAAGCGCGCGGTGAAGATGTCGATCGACATGTCCCCAATGTATAGGCACCTGTTCTTCCTCGTCGAGAGCTCCCTTGAGATTAGTGTTATGCCAGTAGGGTTTGGCTTGTATGCGTGTATAGTCTCGGCGCTTAGTATCACGTCGAAGTACTCCTCGAGCCCGAGCTTTCTCACCTCGCTGTGCACCCTGTGCTGCGCACCGTCGCTAAATAGGGCGATCTTCTTGTTGCGCTTCTTTAGGGACCTTAGAAGCTCCAGGGTGCCCTCCCTGAGCTTTGGCTTTGCAAATGCGCCATAGAACTCGTAGAGGAAGTCGACCGCGTGCGCCTCACTCGACCTGAAGGGCATGTTGGTGCTCTGAGGCTGCTTGTACTTGTCAGCGTGCGCGCGGATGTAGTCTGGGTTGTACCTCTTCTTGAAAAAGTGGCTGATCCTGACCAGCATAGTTGATGTTGAAAGGGTCCCGTCCCAGTCGAAAATGAAAAGGTCGTAATCCTTGAGAAGCGAGTTCATAAGGGCTATTAACCTTGCCAACAAATAAAAATACGAGTGATGACAGAGGTAATCGCTGAGCTTTTTGCTGTGACGATTGATAGGCGGTCTGACAAGAAGGTTTTTTTGTGGAGGGTAAAATTGGCGTGCTCGAGAAGCTAAAGAAGAACAGTATTCTCGCAACGGACATAGCAAGCCAGTTCTGGTGCGAGCTGCAGATGGAGCTAAACTACATCCACGGAAAGGAGTACACCAAGGCGATGGCAGGAGGCGCAAAAGTGCACAAGGCGCTTGAGGTCCAGGCGCATGTTGCAATTGATGCGGAGCCCCAGGGATATGCGGATTTTCTATACAAGGAGGCGTACGAGAACTACCTTGCCTACAAGGCGCTAAATGAGAAGGGAATAGGAAGGGAGATCAAGGTCTACGGCTCGATTAATGGGTTCAAGGTCTCGGGAAAGATTGACGAGCTCAAGGTGAAGGACGGTAAAGTAATAATCGTTGAGACAAAGACAAAGTCGCTAAACGCAAAGCTTGATGGGAGCAACGTGAAGGAGATTCGCGAGACTACAATGCGAACCCACAAGATGCAGATAATGGTTTACAAGAAGCTGCTTGAAGATCTGCAGAAAAGGAACTACACCTACCAAAATTTCTATGCATCATATGGCATCAAGACCATGATGCTTTCGGAAAAATTCCTAAAGCAGCTTGAGATAATAGGGATACCCGCCGAAATGAGAAACTTCAACACAATATACAACCTTATGTTTGAGCAGCTCTACAAGATGCCGCAGGTGAGCGACACGCTGCTAATCTCGTATGTTGACAGGGCAACGGGAGAGGAGTTTGCATCGGTGAACGTAGAATATAATAAATCTGAATTTGATAAGACATTAACTGACGTTATGGGCTACTGGCTCGGGGAAAGAGCAGCTCGCCCGGTCATAAAGGAAGAGAACTGGAAGTGCAACTGGTGCAGGTTCTTTGGAAAGGAGTGCAAGGTTTGGTCATCATGATACCTCAAGTGACGGAGCTTAACAAGAAGACGCTGGGCGCGGAGTTCAGCAAGAACTTCGAGCACTATTACTTAGTCGATATTTTCAAGGAGGAAGGATACTCAAGGTACAAGTGTGCTGACTGCGGAAGGAATTTCTGGAGCACGAAGGAAAGAAAAGTGTGTGGAGAGCATGAGCCTTACTCTTTCTTCAAGGACAAGCCAGTGAAGATAGGGTATGTTGAGTTCTGGAAGAAGTTTGCGGAGTTCTTCAAAAAGAACGGGCACGCATCAATACAGAGGTACCCTGTGGTGAGCAGATGGAGGCCGGATCTTTACTTCACAATTGCAAGCATCCAGGACTTCCAGAGAATAGAAAACGGAGCGATGGGATTTGAGTATCCATCAAACCCGCTAGTCGTCCCGCAGATATGCCTCAGGTTCAGTGATATTGAAAACGTGGGAGTGACCGGAAGG
This sequence comes from Microcaldota archaeon, assembly GCA_028866785.1. The sequence continues at coordinate 27,943 of JAGWHN010000012.1, read as the reverse complement.
CACTTCACGGGATTCATGATGGCGGGGCAGCACTCCTTTGAGTACCCAAAGAAGGGATACTGGAAGGACAAGTGCATTGAGCTCAACTACAAATTCCTCACCGAAATTCTGGGGGTTAAGAAGGATGACCTGATTTACCACGAGGATGTCTGGGCGATGGGAGACTTCTCGGAGTTTGGCCCGAGCCTTGAGAGCTTTGCAAATGGAATAGAGCTTGTCAACAGCGTCTTCACGGAGTTTGAATGCGTAAATGGTAAGATCAAGGAGCTTGATGACAAAGTTATCGACGTCGGATGGGGCTTTGAGAGGCTTCTCTGGTTTTACACAGGATACGACAATGCATACAGGGCGGCATTTGAGGGCACCATAAAGAAGATGGGCAAGGAAGTAGGACTTGACTTTGATGATGTTTTATTCAGGAAGTTTGCGGCAATTTCAGGGGAGCTTGACGTGACAGAGGCCAAGGAGGCAAAGACGAGGCTTGCCCAATTGCTAAAGGGAGTCGGAATCACAACAGAGGACTATGAGAAGAAGCTCAAGCCGCTTCACGCTTACTATGCAATACTAGACCATACAAGGAGCCTGCTCTTTGCGATAGCGGACGGAGGCCTTCCATCAAATATAGGCGGCGGATACAACCTGCGAATCATTTTGCGAAGAGCGCTTAGCTTCATTGAGAGGTACGGATTTGAGTTTACAATACTGGATGTTGCAAGGGCAGATGCAGAAGCACTCCATGAGCTTTATCCAGAGCTTGAGGGAGCGCTTGAGACGCTTGAGAAGATAGTTGCGATAGAGAAAGACAGGTACGAGAAAAGCAAGCTCAACTCCGCAAAGGTAATTGAGCAGATGGTCGCAAAGACGAGCAAGTTCGGTCAAAAGGAGCTCAAGCTCCTCTACGAAAGCTACGGGGTAACCCCAGAGCTGCTAAACGACGTTGCACACCAGAAGGGGATCAAGATAGAGATGCCGGAGAACTGGTACGAGGACATATTGCAGGGGGACTTTGCAAAGAAGGTCAAGGGAGCGAAGGTTGAGGTTGAACTTCCAAAGCTGCCAAAGACTGAGCAGCTTTACTATGATTATGCGACAGAGTCAAAGTCAAAGGTGCTCTTTGTCCACAAGAATTTTGTTGTGCTTGACAAGTCGCCATTTTATCCAGAGGGTGGAGGGCAGCTTGCCGACCATGGAATGATAAATGGGGTTAAGGTCACTGACGCCCAAAAGCTGGGCGATGTGATTGTCCATACAATGGAAAAAGACGTAGGCAAGGAGAAGGGATTTGCGGTCGGCTCAACTGTTGATGCGCAGGTTGACAAAGACAGGAGGAATAGGCTGATGATCCACCACAGCGCAACGCACCTGATGAACTCGTCCGCAAGAAGCGCCCTTGGAAAGCATATCTGGCAGGAGGGAACTCTCAAAGATTATGCGAAGGCTAGAATTGACCTTACCCATTACGATAAGCTAAGCGATGCAGATGTCGATGCAATTGAAAGAATTGCAAACGACCACATTGCAGACGGAATGAAGATTGAGGTCAACTGGCTTGACAGGGGAGAGGCGGAGTCAAAGTACGGATTTGTTATTTACCAGGGACACGGGGTACCTGCAAAGAAGATGAGGATTGTAACAATCGCAGACAAGCACGGAAAGGTGTTTGACGCGCAGGCATGCGGAGGGCTTCACCTTGTGAACAGGGAGAGCAGGATGGGAATGGTGAAGATAATCGAAACCGCCCGAATTTCGGATGGAATAGATAGAATAGAGTTCACGGCAGGTCCTGCGGCGCTTGACTACTTCCAAAAGGAGGATAGGGAGCTCACAGGAATTGCACATGAGATGAATGTTGACAAGATGAAGAGCCTTGATGCAGTCAAGTCCGCAAGGGAGGACTACAGCGAGATGTACAAAAAGCTAAACCAGTCAAACGAGGTGGTGAGCTCAATAATGGCGGAGCAACTTGCAGAGAAGAATCTAATTGAAATGGATCTAGGGAAAGCGCCAAGGGAGCTACTTAGGAAGCTTTCCGGGGCGATAGTTGAGAAGAACAGCAAAGCGGTTGTATTGCTAACAAACTCCGCGGGGGACGTTGTGTGCGCATGTGGAGAGCACTCAGGAAGGAGCGCCATAGAATTTGCAAAGAGCCAGCTTGCATCAAAGGGATTCAAGGGCGGCGGATCAAATAAGGTCGCGGAGGGAAAGATGCAAGTTTAGGCGAGAAAATGATTGATATTTACTCACTTATTATCTATCCGATAATCTACATTTTACCAGGATACGTTGCAAACGGAGCTCCAGTCCTTTTTGGAGGTGGAAGGCCTATTGACAACGGGAGGAAGCTTAGCAAGAATAGGATCTTCGGAGACAACAAGACCTGGAGGGGATTGGTTGCGGGGCTGCTCGCCGGAGCTTTGATTGGATTTGGAGAGTCATTTGCGCTTCCATTCATGCTTGAGATTGGAATACTTGAGGCATTAGGCGCGCATTTTGGAGATCTGGTCGGAAGTTTCATTAAAAGAAGGGGAGGAAGGTCACCGGGACACAAAGCAGGACTCATGGATCAGTACCTTTTCGTGATATTTGCAATCCTGTTTGCTGCACCACTCGGAAACTTACCGAGCATCTACGGAATAGTCTTCATTCTTGTGATAACAGGGGCGCTCCATCTTTTCACAAACTCTGTTGCGCACAGCTGGAAGCTAAAATCTGTTCCTTGGTAATCAGTGCGTCCAAAACCACGGCAAAATGTTTGCAAGCACTGCAAGCACGGTTATCCACGCAAGTGCCGCCAGAATTCCCTTATCCTTTGTAACCAGCTGGAATACCTGCCACCCATCAACTGCCGGAACCGGAAGCAGATTAACGACACCGATTAGGAAATTGAACAGGAAGGAGAGCGAAAGCACGATATATGCAAAGTAGACTATGCTGCCCCCAAGAGTATTGATCGGACCGCTTGTCTGCGAGAGCGATACACCGATTTTTCCGGTCGCATTTGATAGGAGCGAGTAGTTGCCCTTACTAGTGTTCACCACAACTCTTGCAAACGGCGTCGATGATGCGGCCGCCTCAAGCGAGCTTAGGTTGGATACCGGATGGCCATTCCACGCAAGCACCTGGGAGCCTGAAGGTATTATGTTGAATGAGGGCGAGTTGGGAGCAGTTGCGGTAATGAACACCTTTGTGGTAACAAAGCTTGGAAGAACATAAGTAATGAGCAAAAAGAGAAGCACGAATGCGATTATCGATGTTGCGATGTTTGCTGCGACTCCCGCAATTAGAATCCTGCTCTGCTTTTCCTTTGAAAGCTTCTTGATCTGCTTCTCATCAGGCTCAACGTATGCACCGATGGGTATCACCCCGAGCAGGAGAATGCCTATTTCCTTTAGCTTTACGTTTGCCACCCTTGCAAGTATCCCGTGCGAAAACTCATGCACGATTAGGAGTATGGCGAGGGTCGCGATCCCGGCAAAGAGTGGGATCGTTATTCCTGGAAGAAGTGGTGCAACGCCAGGAACCTGAGAGTTGATTGCGCCGTAGTTTGGCGTCGCTGTTGTGAGGCTCTGGGCAAAGACAAGCAGGCTGTAGATTATGCTAAGTCCCGCATAGACAAGAGTTGAAAGTATGAAAAGTGAAAAGCCTCCAAAGAGCAGAACTGCGTTGATCGCATAAAATGCCGGGGAGGTAAGTACGCTTGCAGACGGACCCGAACTTGGAGCGCTGCTTATGTGAGAGGTTATCTGAGGCAGATTTACAAATTGGAAAGCGATTGCAGAGGATGGGAGCACAAGGTAGACTATTGCAAAAATTGAAACCATTCCGAATGCAAGCATTCTCCTTGATATCTGTTTTCTGAAAAGGAAATAGGACGCTAGCCCAAAGCTCAGCACAAGTCCCCAGTCCGCAAAGGCATTCCAGAGCTTTGGGTGATGCCTTGAGAGCGAATCCACAAAATTTATCCCAGCCTTTCCCCCAAAGAGGTATGCGCCGAAGATCTGCCTGAAGTTATTTGTAACGATTATGACGCGGCTTGCAATTACTAGCGCAACCACCGCAATTATTCCCCTTTGAAGTACAGGAAGTGTGCTCAATTCGATTAGGTAATAGAGTATGAGGATGCTTGCAAGCAGGGCTGCCGCAGTTATTGCCCTTCTCTCAGAGGGTTTCCTAAGCTTTTTTGGTTTTGCCATCCGACCAGCGCAGGAGTAAATAGTATAAATAAATTATATAGCTTCCCACACAATATACGATTGGGGATACGAATGGAAACTTGCGAGATTTGCGGAAAGTCGACCGAAAAGATATACCTGGCAAGAGTTGAGGAGGCGCAGATGTGGGTTTGCACCTCGTGCTCAAAGGGCAAGACGATTCTAAAGGGCATGAACCTTCAGGAAGTGGAGAAGGGAAGCGCCTATTCAAGGAAGAAGATGGAGGAAGAAGACGAGATAGTCGACCACTTTGGAGAGCAGATACGCAAGGCAAGGGAGAAGCTCGGTTTCCCGCTAAAGGTGCTCGCGGAGAGAATCTCTGAACAGGAGAGCACGCTCAGGAGGGTCGAGCAGGGAAGGGGACTGCCTACAGACACGCTTAGGAAGAAGCTTGAGAAGGAGCTTGGAATAAAGCTTGCGGTGAAGAAGATCGGCGATGAGTCAACAGAGGGCTTCGGCAGAAAACAGGCATTTACACTTGGAGATGTCGCATTCAAGAAAGGCAGCGCAGACACAGAGGAGGAATAATGGCAGTAGATCTGGGAAAGGTAGTCGCCGAGGTAAAGGAGAACATCTCGATAGGCGACCTTGAAGGCAAGAGGGTCGCAATCGACGCCTACAATACAATCTACCAGTTCATCTCAATTATTAGGGGACCAGATGGAACTCCGCTAACCGACTCAAAGAATCGCGTGACCAGCCACCTCTCCGGACTTTTCTACAGGACAACAAGCCTTCTTGAGCAGGGCGTTGCTCCAATCTTCATCTTTGACGGAAAGCCGCCAGTGCTAAAGCAGAGAACGCTTGAGGCAAGGGCGAATAGGAGGAACGAGGCGCAGGCGGAGTGGGAGAAGGCGAGGGCCCAGGGGCAGATGGAGGAGGCAAGGGCGTTTGCAGTGCAGAGCAGCAAGATCAACAAGTGGATTGTGGATAGCTCAAAGGAGCTGCTCACGCACATGGGCGTGCCGTACATCCAGGCGCCAAGCGAGGGTGAGGCGCAGGCGGCAACGATGGTAAGGGAGGGGATAGTATATGCCGCAGCAAGCCAGGACTATGACCTCTTTTTGTTTGGATCCGATGTGATAGTTCGAAATCTCACGATAACAGGAAAGAGGAAGCTCCCCGGAAAAGGGATTTACATAACAGTGGAGCCGGAGAGGATACTGCTGAAGAAATTACTAGACAACCTAAAGCTCACAAGGCAGCAGCTGATCTGGATGGGAATGCTCATTGGAACAGATTTCAATGAGGGGATAGACAAAGTCGGTCCAAAGACTGCTCTCAAGATCGTAAACGAGCACAAAAGCCTCAAGGAGATAGAGGCATACGTGAAAGAAAAATACAACACCGAGTTCGAGGTGGACCCTCAGGAGGTAGAGGCAATCTTCATGAAGCCAGATACGCTTGAGATTGGTGCAAAGGAGCTGGACGAGAAGATTGCAAAGGCTACGCCTAGCAAGGATGCGATAATGAAGTTCATGTGCGACGAGCACGAATTTTCTCCCGACAGAATCACAAAGAACGCGGACAAGCTTGTGGCGCTGCGTCACAGCTCGGGCCAAAAAGGTATAAATAGCTGGCTATAACAAGAGAGTGCGTATGGCGAAGAAAAAAAGAGATGAGGACCCTTTTTCCCACCTCCAGAATTTCTTCACATCTGATCCTAACATGATGAACCTGTTCAACGCGCTAGTGCGTGAGCTGGCCGATAGGCTTGAGGAGCAGGGAAGCAACGCTGAGTTCACCTTCAGGGAGGTCACGATAAAGAATGGCGAGGAGGGAATGCAAAAAACCCTTCAGGCCCCTGACAAGGAGATAGAAATAGAGCCGCTCGTTGAAGTTCTTTCAAATCAAAGACAGATTTCGATCATCGCTGAGGTGCCAAGGGCAAAGAAGTCAGAGATAAAACTAAGCTACACCCCACAGCAGCTTGAGATAATTGCAAACGAGAACTCACCGCAAAAGTACTTCAGACAAATCTCACTCCCACAGCACAATGGTTCGAGAAGCATCAGGGCAAAGTACACAAACGGCGTGCTTGAGGTAATTCTCACCAAAGGGAAGAAGATAAATAAGCAAACGGACATTAAGATAGAGTAAAATAAGGTTTTTCTATGCAGATAAACGTAAAAAAGAAGCACAGGAAGGTTGGAAAGAACTACAGGCACAAGAAGCTAGTCAGGCTAAAGACCGCCGCAAGGAAGAAAATGAAGGCTAACAGGAAGAGAAAGTAGTCAGTCCAGATTTGCGTACATCTTGTCATTGAACTCGTAAGCCGTTGTGTCATCGTTCTCTTTTAGGACCAGGCTTTCGATCAATTTCTCTTTACTTTCGAATTTTATCAGCCCGCGGTCCAAATCAAACGCAAAGAGTGCATTGTCAAACTCGCAGTATACAATGAACCTTCTCTCGTTTGGCTTGACGGAGCTTATCACCCTAGTTGACGGATTTCCAAGCGCTATCATCATGCTGCACAGCAGCGTTGCCTTATCGAATATGTCCCCCGCCTCGCACTTTATTGTGTCCGCAGGATAGAGCCAGAACTCTATAGGTAGACTCACCTGTGAAACATGATTTGTGACGTATTCATACGCCAACTTTGCAGCCGCAAGGAAATTGGAGTTGTAGGAGTAGCTGTCAAAGTTGGCTTTTATCTTGTTTGTTGAGGTCGCAACAGTTTCATCGGTGGGGGTTATGAGTTTTGGAAGCTCCGCGACATTTAAGTTCTCGTTTTGCTCGATGTGCTCCTTGTAGCGCAAGATCACCTGCAGGTAAATCTGATTGTACTTTTTTTGCAGTTGATCTTCTTCCATGGAAACATTCGATGAGTTAGGTTTAAATATTACCCTCTTTTATATAGCTTCGAAAGAGATAATAGCATATTGTTCTGTTGATTCTAGGAATGCTGCTTTCAGAAATTTGCAACGATGAGGATATGGCAGTTTTCAAGCAAAAAGAAATAAATTTGCGCGCAGGATGTGGCGATAGAAGATTAAACAAATTTTTCGATCAGTCACACTCTAATACTGCTGATGAAATTGTGATGCGAAACGGGGCGGGGAATATAAAGGGGGCGCAAAATACAATTGAAAGACACATTAGAGAGAATTTAAGAAGTGATGGCACTACGAGAGTTAGCAGGCTAGTATCAGAGGCTCATTCCGATTGCGGAGCAATGGGTATGGTACTTGATAGTTTAATGGATAAAGAAAGAGCATATATTCAGATAAGGGAGTTTACTAACCAGTATAATAATTTTGAAGTCGACAAAGGGATCAGTAGGGAAAAAAATCTCATGAATTTGGAGCATTTCCATATGGATAAGCAGAGGGAAAATGCGTATGCGCTGTTAAGGCAAATTCAAATAAGAACAGGAATAGATACATCTAGAATAAGCGTAGAAACCAAACTGATAGATACTCACAGACATGATGAAACAGAAAAACAAGCAGATTATAAGAATTTGAAATATGTTGGGGTTGTTGATGTTTCGTTTTTGAATGCAAAATTCATTGATGTTATAGACCAGATAAAAAATGGAAATGAATTCTTCACATATTTCTTTAATTTAGACCCAGAAGATTGTGTGATAGCGGGTTTGAAAGTATTTGCAAGATTGGGGGTTAAAGACTGGGTTGTTCCTTATGAAAGCAATGCAAATATTTCAAAAGCTTTGGAAAGAAGTGCGCAGATTATGGAGATTGTTTTGCCAATACAGAGGGAGTCTAATGTAAGTCCACTCAATGTCAAACCTACAAACATACGTGAAATCGAAAAACCACAAATCTTTGGCTCAACAAAATTGACGGCAAGAATGGGTTGAGTTTGTTATCATATGCTTCTTTTTTATTGTCTTGATAGAATTATACCAGCTTTAAGTATGCCCAAGACTAATTCGTAGGGAGCTGGTGGATTCCCTGGAACTTTTATCGTAACTGGCACAACATCTTCCACTTTGCCGCTCTTGTATATGACATTGCTCTTTGAGAATATGCGGTCTGTGACAGCTCCGTCTCCTACAGCAACAACGGCCTTGGGATGAGGCATTGCGGCATAGGTCTTTTCCAGAGCGCGCTTCATATTTATTGAAACGGGACCGCTTACAAGGAGGACATCAGCATGACGTGGGGATGCAACAAAATGTATTCCAAAGCGCTCGCAATCAACCTGAGGAGAATTGGCAAGCCCTTCCTCAATTTCAACATCGTTTGAGGAGCCACAATCTATCATTCGCACTGAGATTGAACGGGAAAACGGAGAAAGCGGGCGTTTTTCAAGAAGCTCTGCTATTTCTCTAATCACTTTTGATTTTGAATCTTTTGAGATTCGGTCGGTTTTTGGATATTTCAATAATGCATCAAATTCATTCATTTTTTTCACCTTACAGATCCGCTCCAGAATAGGAGAGATTGAAGCTTTTATTTATCAGTGGGAAATCTGCAATTATGTTTGACTTTACTGCCTTCTCGATGGCCCTCCAGTTACGGAATGAGGCCGTTCTTATTGAAAGATTTGCAATTCTTCCCTTCTTTCCGAATTGTACAAGGAATGTGCATCCTCCACGCGAGGCCTCGCATGCTCCGATCCCAAATGCGCCTGACTTGACTTTAGCAATCTTTCTGGAGGCATCTGCAGAGATTGGGCCCGATGAGATTTCGCTTGCAGCTAGACGTATGAGTCTTATAGACTCAAGCACTTCCTTGAATTTGACTAGGAAACGTGCAAGCACATCTCCGTCGTCAGCAAGAGACTCGACAACTGGGATGCTCTTGTATCCACTGTAAGGAAAATGCTTGCGCAAATCACAGCTTATCCCACAAGCTCGCGCTGTTGGCCCAACAAGTGAGAGATCCATTGCGGTTTGTGGGAAAACCCTTCCAGTGGTAAAGACACGGTCCAAAAATGTTGATGAGGTCATTGTAAGCGCTTCGACGTCCGAGAAGGATTTTAAGAATATGGCCAGGGCTGATTTCAATTGTTGTAGTTTCTCGACCGAGATGTTTCTTGAGACCCCGCCTACCAAGATCATGCCTCTAAGGAAGCGGTTGCCAAAAATGGACTCATTTAGACGCATTGACTCTTCTCTTAGTATAAGGAATTGAGAGGATGAGGCATAGTACCCTATATCCATGGACATTCCCCCGAGGTCAGCTAAGTGATTGTAGACCCTTTCCATCTCAAGCAAAATTAGCCTAAGCGAATTTGCCCTTGAGGGCACTTCTATCCCAGATGCGACTTCTATTGCCTGCGCATATGCGACGGAATTTGCAACAGACTCGTCACCGGAAATCTGCTCAATCAAAGGGAAGAGTGACTCAGCATCCCTGTTTTGAGCGAGGCTCTCGATGCCCTTATGCAGGTAGGACAAGCGGACCTCAAGCTTATTTATCTTTTCACCAATTACATGGAACCTGAAGTGGCCTGGCTCGATTATTCCCGCATGGACAGGTCCGACTGGTATTTGGAACTCCTCTTCGGCTCCGGTTCCGGAAAAGAGGTACTCTATTGCCTTTCTTTTCCTGATCTTGCCCTTCCCGAACTTGGCGCTTTCAGGATGGATCACTATGGGCCGCTGGTCCTGGAGCCCAACAAATTCCCTTCCGGACATCTCGCACATTTTTCGCTCATCCCAAAGCGCAGCCTGGATTGAGTTTGAGATAGAATAAAACGTGCGGGAATGCGTCCAGAGGGCAACTAGCTTGCCGATTTTGGGCACGCGGAAGAGGTATGTGGCCGCCCATTCACCCGCCTTAGAATGAGGATATGCAAACCCCGAATCGAATGTGCCACTAAGGCCGATGCAGGATATGCATAGGTGCTCCATATTTTTTGGAGCTGTCTCAATCCAGATGGCTGACTCAGTATCAACCACGCTTAATTTGTCGCCAATAGAGCCCTTAGAGAGTTCTGCGATGAATTTTTTAGTTTGAGTATCCATGGATTACACCTTTAGTAGCACTGCAATCGCCGCATTTACTAGCCCTGCAACAAATGTAGGCACAAGCAAACCTAAAATAACCGCGAGCGCAAAAAGGCCCCATACGCATGCGAGCGTCAGGGAGTCAGGGCGGTATTTTCTAGGCTTTTGGAGAAGTGGACCAAATGCCATTCTTGAAGACCTTAAGAGGAATGTTCCGAAAGCTATTGTTGTGAAAACGACCAGCAGAAGGACTATAAGATAGTTTCCGGTTGCAAGCGCAGCTGCAAGCAAGACTATCTCCGAAATGAAGGTACCAAATGGTATCCCGCCCGTTAGCCCGATGTTCACCAGCACGAAGATCTTGCCGATTGCAGGCATAACCGTCGAAACTCCCGTGATTTTTGAGATCTCCTTAGTGCCGTAGACCTGGGTAAGCACCCCGCCAAGGAAAAATGCAAGAGGCTTGACCAGCGAGTGGGATACAACATGGAATAGGGATGCGAAGAGTCCAAGCGGACCTCCAACGCCAACGCCCAGGGCTATTATCCCCATATTCTCAACGCTTGAATATGCGAGAAGGCGCTTGTAGTTTGTCTGCGAGAAAAGCCTGAGCGAGGCAAGGATCAATGAAAGTGACCCGAGGGTGAGGAAAAGGAGGGATCCGAAGGATCCTGTATCTGAACCTTGCAGGAGAATTGGATAGAATCGAAGGATTGCGTAAAATGCAGTGCTGAGAAGCACTCCCGATAGCAATGCACTCACAGGGGTCGGCGCCTGGCTGTGCGCATCTGGAAGCCACTCGTGAAGCGGAACAAGCCCCATTTTCGTGCCGTAGCCGACAAAGATAAAGGCAAATGCGAGCTTTAGGTATATTGATGGGATTTGGTGCGCGCTTGCAAGCACATTGCCAAAGCTAAAGTTCACTGGAAGGCCTGCCTGCTGCAGCCCGTATCCCAAAATCATAAGCCCGACAAGCGCCATTGTGATTCCAAGGGAGCAGATGATGAAGTATTTCCAGGCCGCCTCCACCGATTCCTTGGTGCCGTAAAAGCTGATAAGGAAAACTGAGGTGAGTGTCGTGGCCTCAAGTCCAATCCAGATGGTCAGGAAGTCAGATGCGAGAGTGACAAGTATCATGCATGAGAGGAAAAGAAGTAGCAGCGAATAGTAGCTCCAAACCTGCTCCTTGCTAAAGATGCCCTCCTTGAGCTCCTCCCTTATGTATCCCCTAGAGTAGACGATCACGAAAAGCGTAATCGTAACCGTAATCAAGGTGAAGAGAAACCCGAGCGAGTCAATGTATAGGAAGCCAAACAATCCGGAAACGGGCTGGCCAAAGAAGTTGCTTGCAAATGCGGAAAGAAGCAGCGAGGCTAGGGAAAGCAGGGCGCCAAGAATTGCAATCGACTCCACCGCCCTTAGGTTTCGGCGAAAGAACAGGATTGCGACTGCAAAGATTACAGGTATCAATAATGTTAGTTCAATCATATAATCATCTCATTGCTCCTCAAGCAGCTGGTCCAGATTCCTGCTGTCAAGACCGCCAATTGCATCGTTAACCTTGAAAGCGAGCACCAGTGCGACCACCATTAGGGTGAGTATATCGAACAAGGTTGCTATCTCCCCGAAAAATGGAATCTGAAGCGAAAGCGCGGTTGGCAAGAGCACAAGACCATTCTCGAGTATCAGGAAGCCCATTGCCTGAAGAATGACGTGTGTCTTTGTGGCGATTATCAGCCCTCCGATTAGTATAATGGAGAAGGCTACTGGAAGCAGTGGGTTTTGGACGCCAAGCACCGCGGTAATCGAATAGGAAAGAACGATAAGGAAGCCAGAGAGGATTAAGCTTTTGGATACGCTTAGAGGGGAGCCCAAAAAGATCGGATCCACATTCAGGATGTTCTTCGAATCTTTCTGCAGCGCTCCGAAGGCCCTTATTAGCAGCAATGGGAGTATTATCACCTTGAAGAGAATCGTTGAGCCAAGCCTCCAGTATGTGCTTGTGTCTCCGACGCTTAGGGCGATTGTGCCGAAAATGAGCGCAAGCGCCACGCTTTGTACGACGTATATCTCAAGCCTTCTCTTGAAGGTGGCGCTGAAGAGGAAGTATAGTGAGGTGGCAAGCATCACAAAAGGCAAAACGCTCTCAAAGCCTCCTGTGAGCGTGCCGCCGAATATCTTGACCAAGAATGCTATAAGAGAAAGAGTCAGCGAGAATGTGAGGAGCTTTGGTATCTCAAAGAGACGCCACTTCGGAGTGAGGCTCTCGAGCGAAGCGGTAAGTATTCCAAGCAGCACGACGACCAGCAGGAAGGTGCCTGCGGCAACAAATGGGTTTGAGGAAAATAGGGGAAGGCCGAATGGTAGGAACAGCGCCGCAAACAGTCCAAAGAAGACCACGGTCTTTGCGGAGTTTGCCCACTCTATGAGCGCAAGCAGCGGGCCCGAATAATCAAGAATCATGGCCTCGTGTACCATTGTAAGCTCCAAATGGGTTGCAGGATTGTCAAACGGAAGCCTTCCAGTTTCTGCAAGTATGGCTATGAATAGCGCTATTCCCGCAAGCCAAAATGCGGGAGAGACAAGGACGCCTGGCCAGTTAATTGTAGCAGTTGAGACAACTGAGGACATGCTAATGCTGCTGTTCAGCGCGAATGCCGCAAAGAAAACAATGGCGGCGAAGAGCAGCGGCTCGAGTAGTATGGAGTAGAGCATCTCACGGCTGGCGCCTATTCCCCCGAATGCGCTTCCGGTGTCAAGGGCGGCAAGCGCGGTCATAAAGCGGCCTATTGCAAAAAGATACACGAATAGCACCAGATCCGCAGTAATTAGATTATTCGGAAAAATTATTGGAAGGATTATTGCGGCTATCGCAACAGATGCGAAAAACGCCACAGGAGCAGCGATGAAAACCCATGAGGTCGTGGAGCTAACTACAGTTCCCTTCATGAAGAGTTTGAGTATGTCCAGATATGGCTGATAGATTGGAGCTCCCATGCGGCTCTGGAAACGGGCCTTTACCCTTCGCATGATCCCCACAAGCAGTGGCGCAATCAGGAAGATGAAGAGAGCCTGAAGGACCGAATTAATTATAGTAGCATAATCCATTTTCAATCCCTTATCTAATCAGCGCAAAGCTTATCACCGCAATCAGTGTTACAAGCAGATATAGCAGATAGTGCATCAGCTTACCGGTATGCAGCTTCCGGGACCATGGCGAAACGGTGAGGAAGAGTGTCTCGAGAGGATGATAGATTACGGCCTCAAACAGCTGATGCCCGTACGCATTTCCCTTGCCCAAGGGCCCAACGGCAAAACCAAAGGTCCTAATCACCGGCATAGAGAAGCCCTTTGCGGTGTACTGCATATTTCCGTCAATTGAGGGCACGCCGCAGTCCCAGGTGGCGATAGAGCTGCTATCGCTGACGGTCCTCTTTCTTTGGATAAGGCGCAGGAAAATTGTGAGTAGGGCCATAATGACAAACAGGGCAGCAAATATCCAAAGTGTCGGAAGCGTGTTTGCCGTGGCGACTATCTCAGTTGCCCCTGAAAACTTGAGCTGCGTGAGCACAGGGACAAAAACCTGCGCAATGACGCCTGGAAAGAGGCCGAGAGCAATGCAGGCTGATGCGAGCAGGCCCATCCCGAAAAGCATTCCTTTTGGAGGATCCTGCGCGCTTTCCACATTTTCACTTCGCGGGGTTCCGAGGAATGTCACCCCGAAGGCCTTTACGAAAACTGCAACTGCAAGGCCGCTGGTCAGGGCGAGGAAGATCACAGCCATTGCAGAGCTAAACGAGACGGTTGCCGAAGCGCCGATTCCGCCCAAAAGTGCGATGAAAGTGAGCCACTCACTTACAAATCCGTTTAGCGGAGGAATGGCGGCAATCGAGGCTGCTCCTACAAAGAAGAGGGAGGCTGTCATCGGCATTTTTTTGTTCAGTCCGCCCAAATTGTCAATATCTCCGCTATGGGTTGAGCGCATGATAGACCCCGCTCCAGCAAAAAGGAGGTTTTTGAAGAGAGAGTGATTTAGCGAATGGTAAAGCGCAGCGAAGAGTGCAAGGGCTGCAACAGCCTGCAAGCCCGATGCAAGGAACATGAGGGATGCTCCAAGACCTATTGCGATTATCCCTATGTTTTCTATGCTGGAATATGCAAGGAGGATTTTGAGATCGTGTTCCATCATTGAGTATAGCGCGCCCAGAACGGCAGAAATTATTCCAAGGCCAAGAAGTGCGATTCCCCACCAGATAGGAGGGGAGGTGATTCCCACGGCAAGAAATCCGAAAATGACTCTAACCATCCCATAGATGGCGGTCTTGAGCATTATGCCTGACATCAGCGCGGAAATGTTGCTGGGCGCCTTAGGATGCGCAATTGGCAGCCAGATATGGAAAGGCATAAGCCCTGCCTTCACGCCAAATCCGACGAGTGCAAGTACAAATATTGCGTCCTTGGCAATTGAGAGATAGGTAGCGTTTGAAAAGGCACTGAAATCGAAGGAGCCGCCTGCTCCTCCTGCAAGTATAAGGTACATGACAATCAGGCAGGCAGTGCCAAAATGAGTCATCAGTAAATAGACAAATCCTGCATTCTTTGAAGCCTCTTCCTTATGCTCAAAGGAAACCAGATAGTATGAGGAAAGCGCCATAAGCTCCCAAAATACCAGAAATGCAAAGGCATTTTGTGCGCTGACGACCGCAGCCATTGAAAGCAGGAATAGGTTGAATAGAAAGGCGAACTTTGCAATGCTGTAACCCTTTCTTTGGTACTCTTCAAGGTAAGTAAATGAGTATATGGAGATTGATATTCCCGCAAAGCCTATCAGCACTGCAAAAAATCCTGAGAGGGCATCGATGCCGAATCCAAAACTTCCTAATTGGGAGACAGTGGCAAATATCACTGGATTAATCTGCAAGCCAAGAAGCGCAAATATGCCTGCAACAAAGAGTGATAGGCTTGCAAGGAGCGAGAAGCCCAAGCTTGCCTTTTTGCATAAGTTGCCCTGCCTCCAAAGCAGGATTGCGGATGCGAGCCCCAGCGAAAAAAGCAGTATCGATACTAATAGAAGATTGGAGATGATCTCTCCCGTTGCATTTGTTGGGTAGATTGCCATGGGGCTTCCTCAGGTGAGCATAATTAAAAGTACTGGGCAGTTACGAAAGTTACCGGTGATTGACCTTAAACAATTCGATAATCTTCATTCTTCGTATATGTTTAAATATGCTTTTGCACTGGTCGGCTACAAATGGAAATGCAAAAAGCGTCCTCTAATACATCTCTTCGAGTTTCTTTATCCTCTCTTCGATAGGAGGGTGCGTTGAAAACAGGTTAGCGAAGCTCTCCGCCTTGAAAGGGTTTGAGAAGTAAAGATTCGCGGTTATCTCGTTGACATTTTGCATCTGCGGTGTGTTTGGATTTTTCTCGAATGTCATTATTTTCTTTAGAGCCTCGGCAAGCGAGTGTGGATCCCTTGTGAGCCTTGCGCCGTTTGCATCGGCCATGTACTCCCTCTTCCTTGAGATTGCAAGCCGAATTAGCATTGCAAAGAAAGGCGCCAAGAGCCCAAGAATTAATGCGATCAGCAAGAGCGCGCCGCCATTGTTTCGCTCGCCATTCGCTCCGCCGAAGAAAAGCATGTTTCTCATGAAGGCAGAGATTATGCCAATTGCTCCCGCAAAGACGATTGCGATGGTCATGAACTGAACGTCGTTGTCCGCAACGTGTGACATCTCGTGAGCAAGCACTCCCGTAAGCTCATTCTTGCTCATTATTGATAGGATTCCTGTAGTGACTGCCACGGAGGAGAGATTCTTGCTCCTTCCAGTCGCAAATGCATTCGGGGTCGGATCCTCAATTATGTAGACTTTTGGTATCTTTATCTGGGTCGCGGATGCAAGACCCTCTATTATCCCATAGAGCTGCCTGTACTTCTTTGGGTCGGCCTCCCTGGCTCCGGAAACTGCAAGGACCAATTTGTCTCCCGTATAGTAGGTGATTAATGCATAAATTGCAACCAAGCCGATTGCAAACGTGAATGAGAAGACTCCTCCGCCCAAAAACACTATGAATAGATAAATGACTGCCACAAATAAGGCAGAAAATACCATCATTAGCGCTATCGATTTTAGCCTGTTCCTAGCTATTTCGTCAAAGAAGCTTGCCATGAGGATTCACTTTATTTACTTCTTCTGTCTTTTGGAGGACTTTGCAGGTTTTGAAGGCTTTGCAGGCTCTTCATCGTCAAAGTCCACCTTCATCGGCTCCCTTTCCTCATCAGGCGTCTGGAAGAACTCAGCCTTTGTGAAGTTGAAGATTCCCGAAAGGATGTTGCCCGGAAACTGCTGGAGCGCATTGTTGTAGTCAAGCACATAGTCATTGTAGGAGGTCCTGACAAAGGAGATTTTGTCTTCAGTTGTCTCAAGCTGGTCCTGAAGATCCTTGAAGTTCTGCGATGCCTTTAGGTCCGGATAATTCTCCGCAACTGCAAAGATGCTCTTTAGCGCCTGGCTGAGCTTGTTGTTTGCCGCAGCCTTGTCCTCAACGGAGCCTGACATTATTGAGCTTCTTAGTTTTGTGACCTGTGTGAGCACGCTTGCCTCATACTTCTTATAGCCCTTTACGGTTGCAACAAGGTTTGGGATGAGGTCATATCTCCTCTTTAGCTGGACGTCAATCTGCGCCCATGCGTCCTGGACGCGGTTCCTCTTCGAGATGAAGCCGTTGAAGATTGCAATAACAATCAATATCAGCAGTACTACTATTCCCCCTACTATCCAGACGATGTCCATGAAACCACTAATAGCATATTACACGTTCTAAGATTAAAGCCTTTCTTTTAGCCAGGTCACTTTTGGGCCTTTGCCTCGATTGATTGACGTGCCACCTCCAAATTGCAGCTCTCGTGTTTTGAGCACCAGGCATAGCACTTCTCGCTCAACTCCTTGGTCTCATAGTGAAGGCCACAGATGCTGCAGGAATACTTGCCTTTCATGACCTTATCGGTTGTCGCCGCTGCCCTGCAGGACCCCCCTCTCCTGCCTGCTCCTTAGCTTTGCGATATTCTTTTGGGCGATTGTGTCAAGCGAAATTCCCATGTCTGTGGCAACCTGAGATAAGTACCAGAGTATGTCCCCAAGCTCGCCCTCTGCGTCCTCCGTGTTTATCACCTTCCCGTCACGAATCGTCTTCTTGTGCTTGTTTGCAAGCTCTCCAGCCTCGCCGCACAGGCCAAGAACCGGGTAGGTCACCTTATACTCCTGCTTGTATATCGCCGTCTTTTTCGCCTCATTTTGGTATTCTTCAAAGTTCATCTAATCACTATTTTAATTTTAAATCTTCCCATGCTGCTAAGAGCTCTGCGTGCACTTTTTCGGTGCTCTGATTGCCGTTGAGCCTGTGCCAGATCTGTGGATAGAGCTTTGAGAGCTCGGTGTATGCATTTTCAAGTGCAATTAGGCTGCTGAGGCTGTCGAATCTTCTTTTTTGGTCGCCCCTTGAGTTTATTCTCTCGCTTGCAACCTCCGGAGGAACCCCTATGTAAAAAACAGCATCTGGAAGCGGAAGCTTGCTGTGGACATTTGCAATCCAGGTAAGATCAGAATATGGTTTTGGAGCAAATGCCGCCACGTGCGTTGCTGTTGAGAACCAGTTTCGATCGCTAATCACGCTCTTTCCTTCCTTTAGGGCTGGCGCCGTTACTTTTGCAAACTGCTCGAACCTTGCAGCAACAAATGTGAATTGGAGGGCAATTATATCAAGAGGGTCCTCTTTATTTGTAAGCTCCTTTTTGATGAAGGCTCCGATTCTGTTTTCGTAGTCCGGCTCCTTTATGAAAATGCACCCCTCGCCTTTCTTTCTAAGTGAATTCTGAAGCAACTTTATCTGGGTGCTCTTTCCCGAACCCTCGAGACCCTCAACTACCACAAACTTGCCAGCCTTTACTTTCTGCGATGACAAACTCTTCCCCCAAGCTAATATCCATTTTGCAAAATATAAAGGTTTTGCCGGCTTAAGAAACCAATTTATTCTTTGAGTTGTACAAGATAGTCGGGGAAAGCATGGGGGAGTTTAGTTTCTTGGAGGGAGCAGATCCTGCGCTTGCAAAAGCGATGGAAAATGAGGTAAAGAGGCAGAGAGACACCCTTGAGATGATCCCTTCCGAGAACTTTGCAAGCATTAATGTGATACGCGCACTCGGCTCGGTCCTTACAAACAAGTACTCTGAAGGGTATCCGGGAAAAAGATACTACGGGGGAAACCAGTTCATAGATGTTGTTGAGAATCTTGCAATCGAGAGGGCGAAGGCGCTCTTCAAGGTTCCGCATGCAAATGTTCAACCCTATTCAGGTTCGCCCGCAAATTTTGCGATTTATGCAACACTTTGCAGCCCAGGAGATACGATTATGGGACTAAATCTCCAGGACGGAGGTCATCTTACGCACGGATTCAAGGCGAGCGTGACCGGACAGTTCTTCAACAGCGTGGCATACCACGTAAAGCCGGACGGATACATTGATATTGAGGAGGTTAGAAGGCTTGCAAAAGAGCACAAGCCAAAGCTTATCTGGATAGGCGCAACAGCTTACGCAAGAGCGCTTCCTTTTGCAGAGTTCGCGCAGATTGCAGATGAGGTTGGAGCATACCTTGTCTCTGACATCGCGCATATTGCAGGGCTCGTGGCAGGGGGAGCGCATGAAAGCCCGGTGAACTATGTCCATATAGTCACGACCACAACGCACAAGACACTAAGGGGGCCGCGAGGCGCAATGATAATGGTAACGGAGAAGGGATTAAAGAAAAATCCGGATCTTGGAAACATGATTGATAGGACGGTCTTCCCGGGGCTTCAAGGTGGGCCGCATGACAATACAACTGCGGCGCTTGCAGTTGCGCTGCTTGAGGCTTCGCAGCCCGAATTCAAAGAGTATGCAAGGCAGGTCGTGAAGAATTCAAAGGTGCTAGGTAAGGAGCTTGCAAAAATGGGACTGACGCTCGTCACAGGGGGGACTGACAACCATCTGATACTAATTGACCTTTCCAAAAAGTACGGCGCGGGAAAGGGGGCGTTTGCGCAGGACGCGCTTGACCTTGCCGGAATTGTATGCAACAAGAACACGGTTCCCGCGGAGCCTGCAAGCCCTTTCTACCCGAGCGGGATCAGGATCGGGACGCCTGCCATCACATCAAGGGGAATGAAGGAAGGGGAGATGAAGCTCATTGCGCAGTACATTTTCGATGCAATCAATCTGATTGAGGGAATGGAACTGCCAGCGGAGAAGGAAAAGCGTGCTGATGCAGTTGCAAAATTCAGGGAGGAGACAAAGAATAATCCAACGATAAAGGAAATTGGCGCGAAGGTTGTTGCACTTTGCAACAGGTTCCCTCTTTATCCTGAGATTTCACTCTGAGGCTATTCGCCCAGAAGGTCCTCTGTTTTGGATTTCCTCCAAACAATCCCGACCTCGGCTATTGCCACCGTGCTCCAAGTCAGCCCCTTGAAGATCATCTTTTGGTGGTCGGTCAGCTTTTCCAAATCTATCTTGCGGATTATCGACTCCCCGAAATTAAGGGACTTTGTGATTACTTCCTCCTTGCCATTTAGGGCGTCGATGGACATCTCGAACTGCGTCTTTATTTCCTTGAGCAGCGCAAGGCACGCGGGGCTTTTGACCTTGGTGGACATTAGGAGCATGTCGGAGATCAGCTCGAGCATCTGCACGATCCTCAGGTACGCAAAATGGTTTGCGGGCCTGTTGAGGTTGAGGTGCCTTATCCCGAAGAGGTAGAAGCGGTCAACGAGCTCCTCTGATTTTTTGAGAGAGTCATCGTCACCTGAAATCGCGCTTGAAAATTCCTCCAAGATCAGATACTTTAGGCGCGATAGGGTGCGGTCGATGGCAAACTCCCTTGCGCCGCTTATGTCCTCAATCATCAGCTCAAACTGGTTCTGGTTCACTACCTCAAAGCCGATGTAGTGGCGCTTTATCTCCTCCTGTATCTCCTCTGCCTGCTTTTGCGTGAATCCCTTCTTGGAGTATAGCCTCAGCCTCGTGGTTCCGTAGATGTAGTGGAATCCTATCACCCTTGAGAGGAGCGTGTGGGAGAGGCTTCCTGCGTCCTCCTCCCTCTCTATCTTGGTGCCTTCAACTGCAGAGATTGTAAGGTCGCCTGAATCATTCTCCTGCAGGTACACTGGAGAGCTGAAATCAAGCCCTTTTTGCTCGACCCATTTCTTGGGGATTATGAGGGCGGAGCTGCCCTTTCCGAACTTGAAAAGCCTCTTCTCGACCATGATTATTGATAAGTATATATTGTATATATACTTTATGCAAAATGCATATATATAGCCAAAATCCCAATAAATATCGGGGAGAAGGTGGGGAGTAAAGATGAAGCTATGGAGTTGGTCAAAGAGCTGCTCTGGCCTAAAGAGAAGGTCGACTTGTGCATAAGGCAGTGCGGCCTTTGGCCGCTTGGGGGCTCATGGAGCTCCCCTATCGTGCTGATCGCGACCAATATGAGGCTGATAGTTGTCAGCAAGATGCTCTTTGGGATAAGGCACGACTACGAGATAATACACTACAACCAGATAATCGGGATGAGGGTGATAAGGGGAATCCTCACCTCGACAATCTGCATAAAGACAAACGGGCTGCAGACGCACCCGCACGAAAAGCCGGACAAGAACAACGGGCTCATACCAGGAATATACAAGAGCGAGGAGGAGAAGCTCTCAAGCTACCTAAACAACGTGATAGAAAAAGTCCATGAGAGGGACAGGGATTCCTTTCCCGAAACTGCGCCAGTAGAGACGGAATTTGAGGGGAGGAGAGCGATCCTAGCCCTTGCTGAGCTGGCTTTTCTTGACCGCCATCCTGATCTCTGAGTCGAGCCTGCCGAGCGTCTTCTCGCTCATATCAAGGTAGTTCATATGCTCGATTATCGTAGGGTGCACCGCCTTCACCTTCATCGCCATGTCCTGGACGAGCTTGCGGTAGTCTGGATGGCCCTGGTGCGTGGACCTTAGCTCGCAGAGGTGGTAGAGCTGCCTTGCGTTGAGCTTGTAGTACCACCTGATGTTAAAGCCGAACGTGACGCAGTACTGCGCTTGGTATGGGTGCGTTGGAAGCAGGGCATTGTAGAGCTCTATGACCTCTGCCATCTTGCTCTTGTAATCCTCATCGATTCCCACGTCCTTGTAGGCCTGCCTTATGTCATAGCCAAGCTCGACTCCGAAGTTCTGCCTCTCCTGTGTTCCAATCCTGTGCCTTTGGATGTCCCTGTAGATCCCAATTCGGCCGTTGAGGTCAAAGGTATAATCGATATTCTCAAAAGCCCTTCCCGGCTTGTGCCTTCTGTTTGTCCTCTTTCCAACATAAGCGCTGATCAGAGCCTTCCTGTCAATCTCGCTCATTGAGGTTGCCTTCTCAATTGCCTGCTTCATGCTTGTTCCGCGCGCAAATTTGTAAATTATCACAGATGCAAGCTTGATCTGCAGCGCCACTTCTGAATTCTTTGCATTTTCCCCAGTGTATTCAAGTAACGAGACGCTCTCCTCATTTGAGACAAGTCCCTTTGATAGCTCTGAGACTAGATGGTACGCATTTTGGCCCCTCTCTTTGTAGAGCGATTGGAGTGCCTCCCCGTTGTGATCATGAACTCTTTTGACAAGCGATGGAACAACCTTCTTCAATTCTCCTGATAACCTAGTTGCAATCCACCTTGACTCGCTAAGGGGCGATGCCATCATCTTGTTTAGCATGTTCTCATACGACCTTGCGTCCATGCTGCATCCAACATGCGTGAGCGTTGACATTGGAAGATAGTCTCTTAGGAAGTCAAGCGCGTTTGCCTTGATTGCGTTGTTGTAGGAGTTTCTAAGGTCCTGCTCGGTTATCCCAGACTCTTCCTCAAGCACCTTTGTGAACTCGGTTATCTTTACAACCTTGCTTCCAATCCTAAATCCAATTTCCTCAATTTTGTTGGTGTCGCTGATGTACTTCATCATCTTCTCCATATGGCCGGAGTAGGAGTTGAAGAGCCCATTCATCAATCCAAGATACCTGTCGGCATATTTTGAGGCAAGGATCTCGGGATCCTTGTAGAACATGAACTCGCCATTTGGAAGTTTTTTGTCAAATGCGACGTACCTTGTTGATTTTTCTATGTAGGAGCCTAGCCTGCAGTCCTCAATCTCCTTTACCGCAAGGTTTGAAACATACTCGCATGATGCGGGAAGGCCCCCGACCATCTCCTGAATTGAATCGTCTCCATAGTCAACAAGCCATGCATCAAAGAACTCCCTTCCCCTGCTTTTGTTTGGATAGAACTCCTTTAGGTAGAGTCTCCTGCTAGTTAGCGCTGTCCTGCTGTACCTTGAAAGAAGCGCGCCGGCTTGCTCTGGGGTGAACTCGTTTGAGATCCTCCAGGCAAAGATGTTGCTGTCAAAATTAGTTACATTATCGCCAAGAAGCGAGCACTCCTCGTCGCTGAATTGCTCTACCATCTCGCCCTTCTCATTCTCATTAAACGAAAGCAAATAGTCTGCAGCCATAGTCCCCCAACACAAGCATACACATTTGCCACTCAAAACCTTTAAACTATCCGCATCGCATGCAAAAAGTGACGAATTTGGAGATTAGGCTTATAAGGAATCCGAAGGGAGCTTGATACGGGGAGAGAGATGGAGAGGATAAAAATACAAAAAATCAGGCAGCAGGTTGAGGTTCAGGAAGCTCCAAGGAAGCAGACAAAGGGCGAGGCGCAGGTTTTGTCTGCTTATGAAAAGTTTTTCCCTGAGATGACGGAGAACCTAAAGAGGCTGGGCGTGGAGTTCAGGGCGCCAAAGGTGCTGGTCAATGAAAGGGAGCTGGACATACGGGATTATGTGTACGACCATGCCCTCAGGACGCACTTCCCATTTGGACACAAAGGGGTCTTGCCTTACTACTACGTTGGGGGAGAGAGCGACGGCAGGCTGTTTTATGTCGGAAGAGAGCCTGGCTTTTACGACTACGAAAAGAAAACAATAGTTGTCGACTTAAATAGGATAAACCAGGACCTTGTCTTCTACAAGGAGGGCGATTTTGCGAAGGCGAACGGAGTCACAAGGCAACAGGAAAGAAGGTTCCTCGAGATGCGAATTAGGGAGGTGCTAGAGACAACGTTGCCTGAGTACATAGTAGGGCAAAAGCTTCCTTACAGCGAAATAAAAAGGAACCTCAAACTGGCAATTGAGTCCAAGATCAGCAAGTCAAAGCGGGAGGAAATAAGGGATAGTGACACAAAGGGGAGGACTTTTGAGAACATAGCAAAGGGGATTAGCTTTGCCGCAGAGAAGGTTGTCGCCTCGTTCACGTTAAAAAAGAGCCTAAAGGAGCTGCTTGAGGGAAACGGGCCGGAAGATTACATGTCTTCGCAGTACGAGATATGCAAGCTCTACGATTCAAGGCTCCCGTTCCTTGCTAATTTGCTGCTAAACGAGGCGAAGATACATAGGGAGGCAATGGCAGGCTATGAGGAGGAGGAGAGCCTTTCTAGGTCCTTGAGCGACTACGTAAACTTCAGCAGCTATCCATACTGGCTCACATCCGAAGGGATAGGGGTTTTCTTTGCTGCGATGATAATTGAGAAGTACAAGGAAAAGGCTCCGCAGGTTGCGACTAGCCCGCAGCTTCTCATAGAGAAGCTAAATGCCTTATCGAAAAAGGATTTCGACAAATACAGCCATTCGGACTACTACTCGCCATCCGACAAAGGCGGAAGGGTGCATGTGCTCGCAACGACCAGGCGAAACAAATGACTTACTCTCTTTGCAGCTGCCTTGCGTATCTATAAAGCCCCAGCGAGAGCATCGCGTTTGAGATTAAGATTACAAGGAACACTATGTCAATTAGGTTCGGGACCGCAATGCCGGCGGTCGCTGGCAGTGTAGCGACTATCGCAGGGGCAAGTCCCTGCGCGACATAGTAGCGCATTATCGTCTTGTCGCTCTTTGCATGCTTGCCGCTAGAAATAATGCCCTTTAGTATGCCCGTTGTCAAGTATCTAACCCCCAACATGATAAGGCACATGATCACCGCTAGGAGGATCAGGTAGTATGGGACGCTCTGCGCATCAAAGAGCATACCGATGTAGACAAAGAAGAAGGTGCTCACAAAAAAGGTGATCTCCTTCTGGTAGATCTTTATGTGTGATATGTCTTCGAGTACTGGGCGCATGAATCCTTTCTTTATGAACTTGAGGTCAGACATATTGGTGAGGAGTATTCCAAAGATGAATGTTGAAAGGGCGCCGTTGAAGTTCAGGAATTCTGAGGTGCCATAGACCGCAAGCACGATTGTGAGCGTGAGCATCCAGCTGTACTCGCTGCTGTACTTCTTGAACCTGCGAAGCACAAAAACCCAGAATGCGGCAAAGACCATTCCAAGAAGCATAGATCCCACCACAAATCCGGCAAGCTCCGTGAAGATGAAGCCTGCTGTGTAGGTTCCGGTCACAAGTATGTTGAAGAAGATGAGCGGGATCACAAGGCTAAAGACATCGTTGAAGACGCTTTGGTACGCGAGCGTTGTCTTGAGCCCATCGCCTAACTTCACCACCTTGAATAGTGATGGCAGGGTTATTGAGCTTGTCCCAGATAGCGCAAAGCCTGCCATTAATGATGCGACTATGTCCCATCTCTCGACATAGAAGAGAATCAGGAACATTATGGTTCCCGTTATGATGCTCGTTATGGCGGTGAATTTTGTCGCCTTGAGAAAGACGTCCTTGAGTGAGGAGAGTCTTATGCCCATTCCAACGTCAAATAGGATGAATGCGATCGCTATTGCAGTCACAAATGGTGAGACCTGCGCGACAACGCTATTTGGTGAGGTGTCAACTAGGTGTAGTATTGGGCCTATTGCAAGGCCAACTAGCAGAAGTGGCAGAATGCTTGAAATCTTGAGGCGGTAAAAAAGTGCATTTAAGATGTAGCCTAGGAAGACGATTCCCGCAAAGAGCATGAAGAGCAAGGAGATATCAATCATACAACCACAACAAACGCACGCAAGCTCTTCTCGCTCAAGGAATTTAGCTTTATTGCAGGAGAATTAGATTTATAGAAATTCGCTGAGCATACAGATCATGGCAGTCTCAAAAAGTGAGAGAAGTAGGAAGAATCTAATGAGTGGGATTATCGGAGTTGTAATCTCCGCGTTTGCGCTGCTTGCGCTTTACACTTTCATTGTTACCTTCCAATACCAGTCCTATGTCTCAGGCCACAGCAGCGTGCTTATACTAAACCCACCGATAAAATTTTACGTTGGCACTCAGCAGGTGCCTTCGGTTAGGACAACTGCTGTGCTTGTGAACCAGACCTTCTGCCCGGAGAGTGCGCAAGCCGCAATGCAGGCAGGAATGTTGGATAGGTTCCCTTATTTTGTAAGGCTAAATGCCTCGCAGGATTTCAGCTACTCGATGACCTACAATCCGTCGAACTTCACTTTTGTGGATGCTTATGTTGTCCCGCCCTTCAAGATAATCTCCTTTGGCAACCACATCATGAACGTCTCGCACTGCGTGGGCTATCCCGGAGCAATAGAGAACTTCACTGTCAACGTTGAAGCGCCGAATGCAAGCTATATCGGCTCGATATACCTGCTACTCTACGGAAAGAAGAATTAATAGGGCATCAATGGCGCCTTAGCACCTAGCATCTTCCCAGGGGCTCTGTCCTTGCGGCCCCGGTTTTATAAGCCTTGGTAGAGCTTTGCAAAATAGAGCATTAAATGTTGAGGTTTATGCGCTCCTATCCCTGATTCCGCGAGTGGCGATATGATGGAAGGCATCTCTTTCCAAGGGGGTTAGATAAGGTGGAATTTTTATCGCATATTCATTAAGCCGTCTGAAAAAGATAAGGTTCATTTCGTGGGCCAAATTTTCGTCCTGATCTTTAATCATCTCGATTAGTTCCCGTAAATTAACCAAGGCATTGTACCTAAGCGAATTAGGCATGCCTCCGAATTGGAGCCTTTGGGAATCATACTCAGGTGAATTTTCAGCCGAGGGTGGCGAGATGAAAGGGTACTTTCGGAATACCTGCATTGCATGAACTATAGGATCGCTAATGGCGCCATCGCTAGCTTTTTGCACAAAATCTATCACCTTAGCTTTTATTTCAGGGGACATATCCTTGAATTTCCGCGTAAATTTATCGGCATAGATGTCGCCTATTTGTTCCAGCGGGGTTTCGTGGTAATTCAAAAATTCAATTATGAAAGAGCTTATTCTGGCAGGGTCTAAAAAGTGTACAAAATCGGCAAATTGTAGATATCTGGAGATTACACTGGCGGTTTCGCTTTGGAATGGCTTTGAGTGCTCAAGTGCCTCAATCATTGCCTTCCTTTCCTTTTCAGGTACGTTTTGCGCTCTGCAAAACTCGTCCAGGAGCTGAATGGACAGACCTTCGCCAAATTTATCAGTTACCTCACTACTGCTCCTAAAGAGATCATGGAATAATGATGCAATAAGAATGATGTTAGCCTCCTCTTGTGAAAAACCGTCTTTTCGTGCCTCATCCGCGGCCGTGCTGGCGACAAATAGATAGTGGTAAAAATTATGGCTAGGTTCGGATTGATGATGATCAAAGACAAAAAGGAAGGCTGCACGGACCTTAGGTGAGAGGAGTGCCTGTTTAAATGCCGGTGCGGATAGAATGCCACTTTGAAATATCGAATCTTGAGATGCTGGACTTGATAGTAAATCTTTTCGTATCGTGGCCTTAGGGGATGTAGAATCTGATGACGCATTTATGTCATCTTTTTTAATGGCATCGCTGCGGTAGACATCCTTAATTTTAGCCATCGTATCGCCGGAATTTATGTGATTTTGGAGGTATATAATTGTGCCCCACTTTTTGTTTTTTAATCGAAAATCAGACGGCACTAAACTTAATATCCTCTTAAAAGGAAATCAAAAAGGTTCGCCAGGGTAGGGATTTGAACCCTAAAGCCCGTGAGGGCACCGGTTTGCTTGTCGCATCATCTCCGAAGATCAGCTCTTGAAAATTATCTCAAGACCGGCGCGTTACCGGATTCTGCCACCCTGGCATGCTTATTCATTTGCGTTGCTACATTTATAATGATTTCCGGCGGGGAAGAATAGAGTTAAATAATTTTAAAGCAAACTACACTTGATGTACTCCCAAAAGGTTGCAGTAACAATTCCCGTTACTAGCAAGCAGCAGTTTGCAGAAGATTCAAAGAGGGCAATATCGCAGGGAGCGACATTTATTGAGGCAAGGGTCGACTTTTACAAAGGTGAAATTTCAGACTTAGTCGGTACAATGAGGAAGATTTCTTCAAAATTGATTGTGACGCTAAGACCAAGGTCCCAGAACGGAAAATTTGAAGGGGGCACTGATGAGAGGGTTGAGGCGCTGATGATGGTGGAGCGCAAGGTTGAGCCTTTTAGGATAGACATAGAGCATGATATAATGGATCATTTCAAGGGGAATCTTTTCAGGAGACTTGTCTCATGGCATGACTTTGCATCCACTCCATCCATGAAGCGCATGATAGGCCTGTTCATGGAGATGCGCGAGCACGGTGATATTGTCAAGATCGTCCCAACACCTAAAAACGTGGAGGAAGCGAAGCGGATCATTAAGCTATATCAGCACCTCGAGGGGGGAAATCTTATTGCGTTCGGAATGGGAAAATATGGAAGAAGCTCGAGAGTTGAGTGCGTCTCGCACGAAAACGGTGCGCCATTCACTTATGCCTCGCTCAGCGGCGCCATCGCCCCTGGGCAGTATACGTTAGGG
>JAGWHN010000129.1 GCA_028866785.1 Microcaldota archaeon | reverse complement strand
CACGAGGAGCGGCGGCACGGGGAGTGGCGCCGCAGCCCTCGGGGTCCATCTCTTTTACCCCTTACTAGCAAGCATCTGCCTTCCATAAAACTGGCAAGTCAGATAGCTTTTTAGTCGCTTATGTGGGATTATATCTGATTATATGCCTACAAAGAACGCTAAGAATCTAGAAAAGGATGTGAAGAAGGCGGTTAGCAGCAAGCACTACCGCAACATTGTCGCAGTGATAGCAGTGCTGGTCGGAATCTTGTTGATCTTGACAAACCTATCCGGAATAATCTACTCTGTGGTCGGACTAGCTCTTATCTACCTTGGGCTAAAGCTCTTTGGATACTCCATCCCGATTCCTCCGCTCTAAGGTTTTCAGTATTTTGCTCCTTCGATTTTTAGGAGGAGCTCTTTTATTTTAACCCCGTAGGCGTAGCCTCCCAGCTTGTGGTTTGAGGCGACGACCCTGTGGCAGGGTATTAGCAGCGGAAGGGGGTTCTTGTTCATTATGTTCCCAACGGCCCTTGCGGCTCTTGGCCTCCCGCTCCTTGAGGCAAGCTCCTTGTAAGAA
>JAGWHN010000128.1 GCA_028866785.1 Microcaldota archaeon | reverse complement strand
ATTTGATAGATATTGTTAGTCAAGGGGCTCGTGGTCCAGTGGTAAGACGTTACCCTCACACGGTAAAGACAGGAGTTCAATTCTCCTCGGGCCCATCCTCTACTTTGTTACCTTTTGTTTAGAAGGAGGAGCAGCGATACCGAGCGCAGCCTTTGCAAGGGCGCTTAAGTTGTTATTGGAATCCTTTGCAAGCTCCTGGAGAATTTCCTTGGTTGTGCTCTTGTTTGCAACTAGCGCAAACTTCACGTGTATGACCTCGTCCTTTGCGAGCCTTGCAAGTGCATCCTCAGGTGTGCCCACATTTCCAGCCGCAGCGTACCTCACATCCCAGTCCTCATCAGCTGCAAGTTTTCTTAGTATTTCGATTGGAGTTGCCTCATTGTTTGCTACCTTCCAGCGGACCGTAACATTTTGATCTGTAGAAAGCTTTGCAAGTATGGATTTTGGTGTATTTTTGTTGCCGCCTGCTGCTGAACGTATGAACCAAATCGGGCTATCGGAGAGGGAGGACAAAAATTCAGGCGCGGCGCTTTGGGACCTTGCGGCAAACCAAACCTCG
>JAGWHN010000127.1 GCA_028866785.1 Microcaldota archaeon | reverse complement strand
AGGGGATATACGACCGCTTCTTGATGAGAAAGAACGCGCAGCAGGTTGCCGCAACGCCAAAGCCATCGGAAGTTAAGATCGAGGCCCCGAAATTCAGGCCGAGCGGCGCATCCGCAAGCCAGGCGGACGAGAACCAGAACGTCGCAAGGCTGGAGAAGGATGGGTTCATAGTCCTCCAGTCCGAGCCTGAGGCGTCGAGCCTCTCGCTTGCGCTTGAGGGAAGCATAAGAAGGGGCCAGGTGCTTGGCACAAGGTCGTTCAACAAGAAATTCTACATAATCCTGCGCACTTTCTTCGACAGGCACGGGCCTAAGATACTTAAGGAGCTAAAGGATGGGGGAATGCGGGTCTCGCAGATCGCATCCGAGATCGAAGTTGATGAGGACGGGGTTCGCGCGATACTCTATCTGCTAGCTGAGAGCGGCGATGTAAGTGAAAAGAGAAAGGACTTCTTCACGCTTGCCTGATCAGGCAATAACTGCGAAGTGGTCGAGGACCATTATCACAACCGCGAATGCGGCGATTCCTATCAGGATAAGCTTTGCGTTCATCTGGGGTCCCTGCG
>JAGWHN010000126.1 GCA_028866785.1 Microcaldota archaeon | reverse complement strand
CGTCCGTTGCGAGAATGCTGTTCTTCTTGAGCTTCTCAAGGACACCCCTCGCATTATCCACGAAAAAACCTTGTCAGACCGCCTATCAATCGTCACAGCAAAAAGCTCAGCGATTACCTCTGTCATCACTCACTCTTTTATTTGTTGATAAGGTTATTAGCCTTTATGAGCGGGCTTATCGATGATTTTGACCTCTTCATATTCGACTGGGACGGCACGATAAGCACATCAAGCGTCCTTGTGAGGCTGAGCCACTACTTCAAGAGGCGCTACAATCCCGAGTACATCAGGAGCCACGAGAGCGAGTTCCGCCAGCCAAGGAGCGTAAACAGCCCGTTCGGCGCTAACAGGATGAGGCTCGCAAATTTCTTCTACGGCCTCTACACCTTCTTTGTCAGGACCCATCTTCGAGAGGGTGCAATAGAGATGCTTGAAATCCTAAAAAAGAAGAACAAGAAGGTCGCCCTCTTCACCGACGGTTCAAGGCACAGGGTTGAAGCAGAGCTGAAGAGGCTCGGGATGGCGAAATATTTCGACATCATAATCAGCGCGGAGTCGATACGCGTCT
>JAGWHN010000125.1 GCA_028866785.1 Microcaldota archaeon | reverse complement strand
ATAAGAGAGATTATGATTGTTGAAGTATCAAAGTACACTCCCCCGCTTGCAAAAGCGCCTGGTGCGAAAGTCACCGCCGTGCTATACAGCCAAGCTGCGCTAGTACCGATTGCTATGAGCGTGTCCATATTTGCCGATCTGTTTTTTATAGCATCGATAATTCCCGCGTAGAAGCGCTGGCCCGCATAAAACTGTATTATGCTGGCTAGCACAAACATCAGGTAGTTCCCATACGCAAGTGAAATTATGTACGTTAGTACCGCAACAACTGCTGTCAGGGGCCAGGAGATTTGCAGGGCGGTTTTCAGGCTTTTTAGCTCTCTTTCAGGCTTTTCAAACTGAATCTTGCAGGTTGTGCTGCAGAAATAGTACCTCCTCCCAGACCTCTCTGAGACAAGCTTCGACTCAGCCTCATTGACCTGCATTCCGCATACAGGGTCCGTTGCCATGATCCTATTTGGCAACAACTATCTTATTGGTTTTGTGGGGTGGCTAAAAAAGCCTCAGGAGGGAATTGAACCCCCGACTTCTTGTTTACAAAACAAGCGCTCTACCACTGAGCTACTGAGG
>JAGWHN010000124.1 GCA_028866785.1 Microcaldota archaeon | reverse complement strand
ACCTCAAGCTCGAGCTTGTGGAAGCGCTGAACCAGATAGGGTTCAGGGATGCGACAGAGGTGCAGGAAGCTGCCATACCGGCAGTCATGCAGCGCAAGGACGTAATCGTTAGATCGAAGACAGGAAGCGGCAAGACAGGAGCTTTCCTGGTGCCGATAATGCAGATGGCGACCAGGAGCAACGTACCTGAGGCGCTTGTCGTAGTCCCGACAAGGGAGCTTGCGATACAGGTACACTCGGTCGCAGAGAAGCTTGCGAAGAGGATGGGCCTTCACACTGTCATAGTATACGGCGGAGCCTCGATAAACGTCCAGATCGACCTTGTAGACAGGAATTCTCTGAGGTTGAGCAAGGTGAAGGTCCTTGTACTCGACGAAGCAGACCTGATGCTTGACATGGGATTCGTTGAGGACGTTGGTACCATAATGTCCATGACCCCGAAGGACAGGCAGACGATGCTCTTCTCGGCGACGATGCCAAGGGAGATCGTCGACATTTCAAGGAAGTACATGAAGCCTGACACGGTCAAGATAATGGTAGGAAAGGAGGAGGAGGTAACTGTCGACACGATAACG
>JAGWHN010000123.1 GCA_028866785.1 Microcaldota archaeon | reverse complement strand
CGAGGTTCGCCTGCTTCTCGCGCACCTCATCGTCGTTCTTGTCGAGCTTTGTCCTTGACTCAAGGTAGAATGCCTCAAGCGCCTTGCTCACGGTTTCGTAATTTTTGGCCTCGCACTCCTTGTACTTCTCAATAGGCACGATTGCATAGTCAACAAACTCTCCGTTTTTCAGGTATGCAACTGGCTTTGGGGCCTTGAGCTGCCTAAAGAAGGAGACCATGTTCCTAATAACGCTCTTCTCAAGCTTTAGGTCAACTCCTTTTGACTTTGGATCCACCCCAGATCTAATCAGCACGTCCTCAAGATAGACTGGTCCAATGTCCACGCTCCTTGAGAGCTCCTTGATTATTCGCTCCTTGCTCTTCATCACGGTGTTAATTATCTCGGTTACCTGCGGCTCTTGCATGTTGTCTATGTCCACCTTTATGCTAGGCGGGAACTGGTAGATCACATGGGGCGCAAGTGCCCTCTCCTTTTGGTGCAGAGAGTTTGAGAGGATCTCGATGTTGTACTCGCTGTCGGTTATTATCATGTTGCCTTTCCCGAACATCTCCACAATCAGCTTGTATCCGGGC
>JAGWHN010000122.1 GCA_028866785.1 Microcaldota archaeon | reverse complement strand
CGGGTTTAGGTGGAAGAAGACCGCATTCCAGACTCCTGCAGCCGGATAGCCGAACTGAGGGCCGCTTTGGCTATCCCCTATCCACACCTGCTTGCCGACTGGGGTCTGCTCGGTTATTATGCTCTGCACGGTGCCGTTGAAGGGCGCGAACTCCTGGACCTGCGCGGTGGTGCCGATGAGCTGCGAGAGCGGTATGAAGTAGTGCTTCATCGACCTCTGCGTCTCCGAATACCCCTGCACGTCATATCCGCTGTAGTCGTGGCCCATGCAGCTTCTGAACTTGCTTATCTGAGAGATCTGCGAGAGGTTGACAGGGCTTGCGACTATGAAATTTGAGGCCGCGTAAATCTGGGGGGTGATGGTGGTTGTCTGGGTGGTCTGAAGCGTGGTCGAGGCGGTTGACTGGAGTGTGGTGGAGAGGGTTGTTTGCTGCGCCGAAGAGTTTGTAGTGCGGTTGCGGACAGGGATTGACGTTGAGGTCTTGTTACCTGAGAAATGGCCTCCGCCGTAAAATGCAAGGTATGAAACTGCGCCGACAAGAAACAGGGCCGCAACGGCGGCTCCCAACA
>JAGWHN010000121.1 GCA_028866785.1 Microcaldota archaeon | reverse complement strand
AGCGCAATCCTTGTTGCGTGTTTGTCCTTGCTGTCAGTCTTTAGGTCCTCAACTGCCTTTGTGATCTTCTCAAGCGAGAGCTCTATTGCCCTCTTCCTATCCTCTGACATCTTGCTCTGGGTTTGCAGCGCAGTGCTCTGTGACTGGAGCTCCTGGAGCTCGAGGCGCATCTTGTTTAGCTTCTCCTTCTCCTCCTTGCTCATTCCGTGCTTTGCGGAGGCCTTCGCCGCCTGCTCCATCTTAATGTAGAGCTCCGTTGCCTCCTTCCTTGAGGACTCTAGCTCCGCGACTATTTTCTCCTTCTTTGAGTGGTTTGAGCCAATCTGTATCTCAAGCTCTTTTAGCTTTGAGGCATACGACTTTGCTGTCGTCTCAAGCTTTGAAAGCTCAGCCTCCTCCTCACCAACCTGGTCAAAGAAGCTGGAGGACTGCGAGCCTAGCTTTGCAAGCTCTAGCTCGTCTAGTGCCTTTGTCTTCCTTGATTTCATCGTTGAATCTGTGACCTGTCTGCTCTCAATCGAGAGCTTCTCCTTGTTTTGTGCAAGTTCCTTTAATGAATTCTCAATTGAGGCAAGGGAG
>JAGWHN010000120.1 GCA_028866785.1 Microcaldota archaeon | reverse complement strand
GGCATGCTACTAAATATAATTCAGCACTCTTAAAAAGCTAACAGATTTAGCAATATATATTGGTGCAATAGGTATTTAAAACATTCATAGCCCTTCCACTAATCTAGGCAAAAACTGGCTCTTGGCCTTTGCAAACGAAAAGCAAAACTGCTTTATAAAACGGCGCTAATATACTATTGCTGGTTCACATGACCCTGGAATTCGGAAAGAAAAGCGACCTCTCGGAGCTTAAGCGTAACTCCGATCGCTGCCCCGAGTGCAGAAAGGGCTCCATAACCGAGGATGAGCACACAGGGGAGAGGGTCTGCATGGACTGCGGCGTTGTTTTGCAGGAGAACCTCGAGTCAAAGCAGCTTCCTATGATCCCCCACTCAACGCCCATGGCCTCGAGCAGCAGCATTCTCGAGCTCTACAGCAAGGACTCTTCCGGCAAGCAGGTCCCAGTTGCGGTAAGGCAGAGTTTCCAGAGGCTGAGCCGCTTCAACATCGCAAGCGATTCTAGCAAGGTGGCAAGGGAAAAACGCGTAAACGCGATACTGGAAGGACTCTGCGACAAGCTGGGACTTCCTAAGCAGGTGA
>JAGWHN010000011.1 GCA_028866785.1 Microcaldota archaeon | reverse complement strand
TTCTTTGAGTATTTTTATAAGGCCCTAATCTAATTACCAAAGACTACAGTTCTTTTGTTTTAAACAAACCCCTAGCGGAGCTATTTAAATCCCCGGAAAAGATTGGATTTGTGAAAATATGAATAGATCAGGAGTTACAAGGGACGACCTTATTTTGAACACGAAGGAAAACTGCTACTTGGGAGTAATTCAGGAGAAGACGCTACCGAAGAAGAATGAGAGGCTGCTTATGTTTGGATCGCTCAAGAGAAACTACGATGATAAGAACGATGCAATCTCATTCAAGTCATATCTTATTTTCGACCTAAACACATTCCAGATAAAGGAGATAAAGCGCGAAGGGGGCGAGTTCAAGAACCTCAAGCCAGAGAACTTTGTGGTCGGCCAGCAGCTTTTGCACACATTGGGAGGGGATAAGAAGACTAACGAGTTGCTTGATCAGTTGGGCCACCAATTCAGCAATGAGAAGTACAAGGAGTACAAAAATACTATCGATAAACTAAGGAACGAACAGAAGGAAAAGCTCAAGCTTCAAAAGAAGGAGACAAAGGCAAAAATCGCTCAGATATACGGTCCGGGCTATCACCCGCGCCTAGACAAGCTTGAGGAGATTGGAAGGGGAGTTGCACTTGGAGTACTCATGGCAGGAGGGGTGTATCTGATGGGGTATTACCCGTGGAAGATTGGGCCAAAGACAGTATCTAAGGATGTGGAAAATTACAAGGGATATGAGAAGGGACTGCTGGTTCTACCTACAACAATAGCGAATCTGATAATTCTTGGCGGATACAGAATAAACGCTTATCCTACTACTGCGATTACTCCGCACATGCTAAACCACATAAACGACATAGCCTACATGACAAGCCATGATTCAACGATGTACGGCTTATTCTACCTTGCAACAATACCTTTAATCACGGCAGGAGCAAAGGGGATCTACGAGGGTGCAAAAGCTCTTGTAGGACTTGTGAAAGAGAGGAAGGAGAGGCAAGCTGAGAGGATGAGGCTTGAGAGGCTAAGGCAGGCATTCTGCCCTGCGGACTCTGAAAAGTTCTATACGATGTGAGAGCTTGGACTGCCCGGAAGAAATAATCGGCGGAATTTTGGTCTTGGACCTCAGCGAGGAGGAGATCGCAGTTTTCAAATTTGCAAACAGGAAGAAAGGAGACAACTCGAAAAAGGAGGTTGCAGCAATTCTTCGAGACTCCAAAATAAGCAAGACGGTGCTCGGGCTTCTCGCGGATACTGCAAAGGAGAAGGGCAATCCGATCATATCCCAGATGCTCAAGGCAAAAGCAAGGCAGAAATCCAAGATCGCATAACTTGTTTTAATTGTTTGCTGCAAAGTATTAGTGTGCCAACAAAGCTAAGCCCAGAGATGTGCTACCTTGCAGGGATAGTCAGCAAGACCAGGCAAGAGGAGAAGAGCATGGTTGGCGTCACTACCACAATCGATGCGATGATAGAGAACTTCATCGAGCTTGCGCTAAAGCTTGGAATCGACTCAAAAAAGATCGTGATCGAGGACCTGGACGGAATGAGACATGTCTATTTCTTCCATTCAAAGATTGCAAAAGAGATACGCGAGATAACGGAGAAGGAGACTAAAATATTCAAGTACAAGAACGCATACTCCTCAAGCTTCCTTGCGGGCATGTACGATGCAAGCGGCAAGGTCAGGAACGGAAAGGTCAGCATAAGCAGGCTCACGCGGGCTGACGAACTGATGCTGCAGAACCTAGGAATACACACAAAAGGCTCCAACATAATGAACATAAAATATTTCTTCGATTTCATAAAGGAGCACAGCATCCTCATGAATGAGAGATAACTGGAAACAAAACGTATGTCAAGATTTATAAAAGAGTCAACCAAACTAAAGTTGGTTCAATGAAAGTAAAAGTTTTATCAAGATCCGACATAGCAAAATTCTCCTACAGCAGCCCCGAGGAAATGAAAAGGATCTTCGCGGAGCTCAAGGAATCAGGGACTTTGGACTGCAAGACAATTAACCCTGTTGAATATTCGTGATAGGATGCAAAAAGCAAAAATGAGTTTGGTGGGACTGATCTACAATGCGCAGGACTCAACATTCACAAAGGAGAAGATGAACAGGATGTTTGAGGGATTTGATTCTACGCAACTAGAAAAGGTTGCAAGGTCCCCGTATTTGTCAGAAGGGGCACAGGAGGCGCTGGCGATGCCTGGAAGATATAGGGGGATATATCTGCAGTTAATAAACAACCCTGATGTTGTAGAGTCGATTAAGGAAAGATTGAGGAAAATAGAGCCGCAGCCGGTAAAGATTTTCACGGTAGTCGAAGAGGGCAAGAAAACCCTCGGAAAGACGCATAGAAAATAGGCGGAACGATGGTTACGCAGATAAAAACGGTAGGGGAGGAAAAGCAGGCTATTGACAACATAGCAAATAAGGTGGCTAAAATTTTGCCGGACGCAAAGGACCCTATTGCAGTCCTAAGGGACATATCAGATACCGGGCTAAGGAATGTGTTGATTGAGAGGGGCGGGGATGAGAGCACCATAAGCAAGGTTAAGGTGGAAACAATGAAGAAGCTCTTCACAGGAGAGCAAACGACCCCTTCGGAAACGCCGGTTTCGACAGGCAAGTAAACAAGTTCTACGAGGGAAAATCCAAAAGATTTAAATATTATGTTATGCTTATAATATCAAGCTAAAGGTAAGGGGGTAATGGCTTATTTTATCTCTGTTAGTTAGCAGTTATACTCAAAAAATATTGGTGAATTAAATGGCAGAAAAACCGCACATGAACGTTGTATTCATAGGACACGTAGACCACGGAAAGTCTACGACAGTAGGCAGATTGCTTTACGAGACAAAGTCAGTCAGCGAGCAGGACTTAAAGAAGCTCAAGGAAGAGGCAGCTAAGTTCAACAAGCCAACCTTCGAGTTCGCTTTCGTCATGGACTCCCTCAAGGAGGAAAGAGAAAGAGGTATCACAATCGACGTGAACCACAAGGAATTCAAGACAAACAACTACTACTTCACAGTCATCGACGCGCCAGGACACAAGGACTTTGTCAAGAACATGATCACGGGAGCATCGCAGGCTGATGCTGCAGTGCTCGTTCTTTCAGCAAAGGATGGAGTCCAGGCTCAGACAAGAGAGCACGCGTTCCTCGCAAAGGTGCTTGGAATCTCGCAGCTCATTGTCGGAATAAACAAGATCGATGCAATCGACTACGACAGAGTCAAGTATGAGGACATGAAGTCCCAGATCTCAACTCTGCTCAAGACGATCGGATTCGACACGACAAAGATAATGTTCGTCCCTTACTCAGCGCTTCAGGGCGACAATGTAAAGGAGAAGTCACCAAAGATGGAATGGTACACAGGACCAACGCTTATGGAGGCTCTTGACAAGCTAACGCTTCCAGTCAAGCCAACAGACAAGGCGCTAAGGCTTCCGCTTCAGGACGTCTACTCAATCTCAGGATTCGGAACAGTTCCAGTCGGAAGGGTTGAGACAGGAATCATGAAACCGGGAGACATGGTAGTTATCATGCCTCCAAACGTGAAGACTGAGGTGAAGAGCATCGAGATGCACCACCAGCAGCTCACGCAGGCAGGACCTGGAGACAACGTAGGTTTCAACATCAAGGGAATCGACAAGGGAGTGATCAAGAGAGGAGACGTGGTCGGGCCATCAAACAACCCACCAACGGTCGCAGAGGAGTTCACTGCGCAGATCGTAGTGATAAACCACCCAACTGCAATCGCAGCTGGATACACGCCGGTCTTCCACATCCACACAGCTCAGCTTGCTGCAACCATAACAGAGATTATGGAGCAGAAGGATCCAAAGACAGGAGCAACGCTCAAGAAGAACCCAGAGTTCATCAAGAACGGAGACGTCGCAATCGTCAAGATCAAGCCATCAAAGGCAATCGTGGTCGAGAAGTACACAGACTTCCCACAGCTTGGAAGGTTCGCAATCAGGGACATGGGTCAGACAGTAGCAGCTGGAGTAATTCTTGACGTAGTCAAGAAGCAGATGTAAGGTGTTTGAATACCAGTCGCAAGAATCAAGATAATCAGCAGGAACGCAAAGGACGTCGGAGCAATCGCGAGACTAATAATCGAGATCGCAAAGAGCGCAGGGGTCAAGAACAAGGGCCCAATTCCAATGCCTACCCGCAAGATGAGGATCGCGACCAGGAAAACGCCAGCAGCTGACGGCTCGCACACATTTGACCACTGGGAGATGCGGATCCACAAGTGGATGGTTGAGATTGACGGATCGGAGCAGGCTCTAAGGCAGGTGATGAGAATCCCTGTCCCAGACTCGGTGCAGATCGAGATGAGCCTGAACTAATCTCGCCTTTTTTTCTTTTCCTTACAGTTTTTATTTAATTCCACATTAGACGAAGGCACGAATCGGTTTATATTGATTGAAGGGGAAGCTACTTGCATGACATCCGTCATGAAGGAGAAGGGGGGCGAGGAGAGGGCGCGTGTGCATCAGTTCACGGGGCTGCTCAGGGCAGGGGCGGTCATTGCGGTTATCTCAATACCGGCGCTCGTCACCGGAGTCGTGGAGAAGAACCTTGCGGTTGAGGCTGCGGGCATGTTCGGGACAATTGTTGGCGGGATTTTCTCCGGACAGAATCTGATTTTCAGGGGGGAGAGGCAGTCTCCCAAGAAAGTATAAAAGGATTAACTGAGCACAATTTCTGATTGCATGCAGAGAAAGTTTTTGATACTAATAGCGCTTGCGGTGATAGTGGTTGTTGCGCTGATCGCAAGCAGCCTGATGAGCTCCACCTCGGGCCTATCGAAGTTTGACAATGTGCTTGTTCCGCAAAGCATTGTTGCGAGCCTTAACGTATCAAACCAGCTTCTCTCAGGCGTGGGAATAGGCGCAGCGGGCAACTTCCCAAAGAAGATTACCGCGCCTGCGCTCACATCAAACGGCAAGCCGCAGATACTATACATAGGAGCAGAGTACTGCCCATACTGCGCGGCGGAGAGATGGCCGATGATAATAGCACTTTCCAGGTTCGGAACTTTTAGCAACCTGCACTTCATGACATCGAGTTCGACGGATTACGCGCCAAGCACCCCAACCTTCACGTTCTACAACTCAAGCTACCAGAGCAGCTACATCGCGTTCACCCCGGTGGAGACGCTCACAAACAAGCTGGTCAATGGCACATATCCGCCGCTGCAGACCCTAAGCGGTAGCCAGAGCAACATAGAGAATGCGTTTGACAGCGGAGGCGGGATACCTTTCATTGACTTTGCAAACATGAGCATAGTGAGCGGGTCAACATACGCGCCTACTGCGCTGCAGGGAATGAACTGGACGCAGATAATCGCGCAGTTCAACAACACAAACTCGACAGTCTCCCAGTCAATACTTGGCTCCGCAAACCTGCTGACTGCGCAGATATGCAAGGCGACGAACAACACGCCTTCAAGCGTCTGCTCGCAGAGTTACATAAAGAAGATTGAGACATTCACGTAGTGCTAAAATGAGGACGTTTACACACAAGGAAAAGCTGCAGCTCGCACTGGCGCTGCTGGGCCTTCTAATCTCGATATACCTCACGATAAACCATTACTTCTCCGCGCTGCCGGTATACTGCCCAACTGTCGGGATAGTCGATTGCGGGGCGGTGCTCGCAAGCAGCTTTGCGACAATACTTGGAATAATTCCAAGCTCTGCCCTTGGCATAGTCTTCTTTTTGGTCTACATCGGCCTGATATGGGTAAACAAGGATGAGGATGCGCTATATTGGAACGTGATCGGATTCATCTTCCTCTTCTACTTCTGGTACGCAGAGTACACGCTTGGAAAGATCTGCCTTTACTGCACTGCGATACACCTGATCGTGATAGCGCTGCTCGCAAGCATGCTGCTTGGGAGAAAGAAGGGCTGATTTTAGCAGATGTCAAGCGCTGCAAACATTATCGGGAGGATTATTGTCACGTCCCCGTCAACGGTCGTGTACCTTGCCTTTGGCTTGACCTTTCCCCAAGATACCGCCTCGGTGAGCCTTGCGCCGGATAGCGAGCCGTCATACTGGCTTGCGGTCGTTACGTAAACCGCATAGTCAAGCCCGCCCTTGAACTGGTTCCACCAAATCACATGGTGCTTGCTTATTCCCCCGCCAAGCATCAGCGCCCCGGTCGTCTTGTTGTCAAATGAGATGTTTGAGAGCTCCATCTCGTCCCTTAGGATATTGAGCTTGAAGTCGCTGTGGTCCTGCGAAAAGAGGAGCAGCTGCGTTCCAAATGCGCCGTCAACTATCCCGGGAACGAAGATCTTAACATTGTGGAGGTAGGCCTGCCTAACTATCGAGTTTGGGTCCTTCATCCTCTTGCCGAACTCCCAGAGAAGCTCGCTTGGGCTGTACTCCTTCTTGTAATCCTTTGACCTGTAGATATCATTCATTATCTCCATGAAGTACTTCTCGAGCGCAAGACCGTACTCGTCCTTTGCGATGAAGATGTTCCCCAGCCTGTAGATGTCAAGCTTTAGCAGCTCCTTGTCATCCGCCTCAAAGTTCCCGAGGTTGTAAACCCCGCCGTACGCCTTTGCAATGTCGTGGTCGAGCGTTCCGCAGGTGGTCATGAGCGCGTCAAAGTACTTGACAGAGTTTGCGATCGCGCCGCGAAGCCCTGTTGAGACAATGTTTGCGGGGAATGAGAAGAAGTTGAATGAGTTCTTGTCCTTTAGCATCCTTCCGAGTATGTCGATCCCATCCACCATGTTCTGGCCCGAGAATCCGCCGATGCTCTTCATGCTTGAAATCAGCTCGCTGACCTTCATCCCCTTCTTGATCTTTAGGTCCTTGACTTTGTCCTTTAGCAAATCTTTTTTGTTGTACAAGTTGACACCGTAATACATGCTATTTGGCATCGGAAGTTATAAAAAATACTCAATATCTTTATATGCTTTTTTATCTATACATATAGCAGGCGATACTTGACCTAAAGGTAGTAACAATGGCAGAGAGCAAACCGATGATTTCACAGGACGACGAAGAACTTTTGCGATTTATTGAAAATGCAAAGCCAAAGATTTACGTGGTCGGAGCCGGAGGATCGGGATCCAACACAATCACGCGAATGGCCGAGATGAACATAGAGGGGGCGGTGCTTGTTGCTGCAAACACGGACGCGGCGCACCTTGCAAAGACCCATTCAACAAGAAAGATACTTATCGGAAAGAAGTCCGCAAGGGGGCTTGGCGCAGGATCAGAGCCAAAGATCGGCGAAGAGGCTGCGCTTGAAAGCAAAGAGGACATTCGCCACATCATAGGAGATGCGCAGCTCGTATTCATCACATGCGGACTTGGAGGGGGAACGGGAACCGGCTCCGCCCCAGTTATCGCGCATGAGGCAAAGGAGAACGGCGCGCTCACGGTAGCAATCGTAACGCTCCCATTCTCAAGCGAGGGAAGGATGAGGATGAGAAATGCGCTTGAGGGGCTCTCAAAGCTAAAGCGGGTCACAGACTGCACGATCATAATTCCAAACGACAAGCTTCTTGCTGTCGCGCCAGACCTTCCGCTCAACATGGCATTTAGGGTGAGCGACGAGGTGCTGTGCAACGCGACAAAGGGGATACTTGAGATGGTCACAAAGCCAGGAATGGTAAACCTTGATTTCGCGGACCTAAGGAGCGTGCTGAAGGATTCCGGATATGCGGTCATTGGAATCGGGGAGGCAACGGCGAGCCAGAGCGCAAACAGGGCGCAGATCGCAATCGAGAACACGCTCAAGTCGCCTTTGCTCGACGTCGACCTTAGCACCACAAAGAAGGCGCTTGTAAACATCATCGGAGGAGAGGACCTGACGCTCAGGGAGGCAGAGGGAATCTTCCAGGAGGTTGCGGGAAGGATCAGCGATGAGGGACTGCTGAAGTGGGGAGCAAGGATAGACAACACGATGCAAAAGAGCTCGCTCAAGGTGATGGTCGTCATGGGAGGGGTGGACTTCCCGGACTACACCGAGACCGGAATAAAGACCAAGATCAAGGACAACACGGAGGACATAGACCTTGACGAGATCTTCGAGATGGACGACAAGCCAAAGCCGGCAGGAAGAAAGTAGATTTTTAGTGATTACAATGGGATTCATGCCTGATTTCAAGAGCTTCTTTGCAAACGCAAAGCACATAGCAAACGTGAGCTACAAGCCTACCACCGCCCACTTCACAAAGACGCTAAAGATCGTGCTGATCGGAACAGTTATCGTTGGGGCGCTCGGATTTGTTGTCTCCACAATTGTGAACCTCATCCTAACAGGCAGGATATAAATAGCTAAATTGAGCTATTCCTATCATCATGGACGTCGAAATAGACCTTACTCAAAGCGCTCAGGACAAC
Source organism: Microcaldota archaeon (assembly GCA_028866785.1). Next base: position 26,032 of record JAGWHN010000011.1, on the reverse strand, counting down.
GCAAACGAGTACTTCTACAAATCAAAGAAGGCAAAGCACAAGAAAGAGGGCGCGCAGATAAGCATCGGCGATCTTGAGGCAAAGCTTGAGAAGGCAAGGCAAAAGTTCGAGAAGGCTAAGGACACCAAGAAGGTGAAGGTTGTTGGAAAGAGGGAGTGGTATGAGAAGTTCCACTGGTTCTTTGCAAGCAACGGCATGATGGTCATCGGCGGTAGGGACGCAGTCCAAAACGAGCTGATAAACTCCAAGCACTTTGAGGAGAAGGACCTCTTTTTCCACGCAGACATATTCGGCGCATCCGTGACGGTGCTCAAGGGGGGAATTGATGCGCCAAGGGAAGTCAGGGACGAGGTTGCGCAGTTTGCGGGATGCTACTCAAGCGCCTGGAAGGAGGGGCTCAATACGGTTGACGTTTACGCAATGGAGCGAAAGCAGGTCACCAAGTCAAGGAACCAGGGCTCGCTTGGAACAGGAAGCTTTGCGCTGAGCGGGGAGAGGGAGTGGTTTAGGAGCGTGAGGCTCGAGCTTGTAGCGTTTGTCTCAAAGAAGATGGTTGATGAAGAGGAGATGACTTACCTCTCGGTTGTCCCGGGAAAGACTTTTGAGAAAATGGAGGGGCAAAAGGGAGTAAGGATAAGCATCGGGAAGGCAAAGAAGTCCGATGCGGCAAAGCTGATCAGCAAGAGGCTCGGGTACGAGGACCTTGACTACATAATGCAGCAGCTTCCGGCGGGAGAGTTCACAATTAAATAGATTCGCACCCAACTAAGGATGTTTCGATGGGAAAGAGCAGGCTGCAGAGCGCAATGGAGTATCTCATGACCTACGGATGGGCCATACTTGTGATTGCGGTCGTCTTGGGCGTTTTGTACCAACTTGGGGTTTTTAATTTTGGAAGGCTTGGCAGCTCAGGCTGCCTTGCGCAGTCCGGATTTCTCTGCACAACGCCGATAATGAATACATCAGGAAACCTTTCGATAGTGGTGGGGATAGTGGGAACGCCCATAACAGTCACGGGCATCGGGTGCACAACTAATAGCACTGTACCATCATCCACAACGGGATTTAGCACAACATTGCAATCAAACCAGAAGTATACTTTTGTCGTTCAATGTCCTTTGTCTACGCACTCGCTTGGAACAGTTTTCAGCGGTTCGCTGTGGATAGTATACACCCAAGGAGCCCAAAGCGGGATAATCTCCAAGTTTGCATCGGTGACTGCCCCGGCAACCCTCACGGGCCCCGTCACTGGGCAGAATATGTATGTTGTGGGAGCAAATCCAGGGTCTGGAGCCCTAAACCTTGTTTATTACGCCCCGCTTTCCGCCAGCGGGGTGGGAACATGGATAGCTGGAACCACATATCCCATCAGCATTTATGAAACATCTTGCGTAACAAACAGCGGATATATCTACTGCGTTGATGGCCTTGGAAGCTCAGGTGCATGGACAAATAATGTTTACTATGCGCCTATATACAAGGGGATAGGCACATGGGCGGCGACTACAAGCACACCAAACCAGGAAAACGGAAACACGTGCGTGGCATACAGCGGATATATAACATGCCTAACCGCAAGGGGCTCAGAAATCGATTACGGGCAGCTGACCAGCAACGGAATACCTACTTGGACGACCACAAACACCTATCCGGTGCAGCCCGGATTCACACCGTGCGTTGTTTATCAAGGATACATGTATTGTGTCGCAGGCACGATTAATGGCAGTCCTGGAACTTTGTCTTATTATGCGCCTCTGCTTCCTTCAGGAGGCGTGGGCGCCTGGACCGCAACAACATCATATCCGATACAGGACGGATCCCCGCAGTGTGTTACTTATACAGGGATGATATTCTGCATAGGGGGAACTAATGGAGCCCCATTCACAAACCTTGTTTATTACGCCCCGCTTTCACAATCTGGAATAGGTGCGTGGACGTCAACCACCGTTGCACCGTTGCAGGAAAATGCTCACTCATGCGCAACGAGCGGAGGCTATGTGTATTGCATAACTGGAAGGGGTTCGGAAGTGGACTATGCAAAACTCACTGCAACCGGAATCCCCTCTTGGTCGACAACCACAAGTTATCTCATACAGGGGGAGTGGACTTGGTCAGGTACGGGTAATTAGCAAGGGTAATCGCTATCTATTTATACATTTCAACCCTATTCCAAATGGGAGTGTTCTATGAAGGTATATCTTATTAGCAGCGTCCCATCGGGAGGCGAGGAGATCCTTGATGTCCTTGACAACTCAAACGTGAGCGTCATCTCAAAGGAGGTAAGGAACGATGATGCAGCTGCAGTGGAGGTTGAAAAGCATGTCGCAAATGGAAATGCTGACGTCCTAATCTTGGTCACAAGCGACCACATGAGCGCAAACATAGAGCTAAACAAGATAGACGGAGTCAGGGCCGCAATCTGCAAGGACGGGGAGGACGTGCAGGAAGCAAGGGAGAGCGGGGCGAATGTCATAATTGTGCAGCAGGGAAGAGGAAACAAGGAGGAAATAGCGCAGGCTGTTGTCTCGAGCGGAGGAGGACTTGGAAAAGTACTCCAATTAAACAAGCAGAAGAAAAAAGTTGTGGTTGAAAGGCCTCAGGAAAGGATGGCGCCGGAGAAGAAAGAGAGGCAAATCGAAAGGCCGCAGGTGCAGCAGCAATACAGGGAGCCATCGGCGCCTATCTCGATCAACATAAGGCTGCCGCAGATATTCAAGCCAAAGAAAAAGGTCATTGAGAAAGAGGCAGATGAGCAGGTTGTCCTTCCCGCCGGAAAGCCAAGGAGTGGAATACTTGGGAAGCTAAAGGACGAGCTGGGAATCATCGATTGATATTTTATGGAAGAGCTGCTTTGCAGAACTGTCACTAAGCTGGTGCTGCCCGCAACAAGAGCATGGGTAGCCCAGACTCTGCACGAAAAGTACGGATACACCCAGCAGAAGATAGCGGACCAGATAGGCATTGTGCAGGTGGGCGTGGGCAAGTACATCAACAAGAAGTACTCAGAGGAGGTAAAGGAGGTTGTTGAGTATATCGAGGAAAACGCAATCGCCGAGGAGATAGTGGAGGGCGTGCTCAAGGGAGACAAGACAAAGGACACGGAAAGAAAGATAGACAGGCTGTGCAACGATGGGGAGCTGCTCGACTTCGCAGTCAGGAAGATGACCGCGATAAACAGGCATTGATATTAATTGGTGGAAAAATGGCAGAAGAAATGGATCCTTTCAAAATAGCGCAACAGCAGCTGGACGAGGCAGCCTCGATCATGAAGCTTGACAAGCAGGCGCTTGCCATACTCCGCGAGCCCATGCAGATCGTCACGGTGAACATACCATGCAAGATGCGTGACGGGAAAACGAAGACGTTCACGGGCTTTAGGGTGCTCTACAACAACGCAAGAGGTCCGGGGAAGGGAGGAATAAGGTTCCACCCCCAGGAAAGCATTGAGACGGTGAAGGCTCTCTCCGCATGGATGACATGGAAGTGCTCGCTTGCGAACATACAGTTTGGCGGGGCAAAGGGAGGGATAATATGCGACACGAAGAAGCTCAACGACATGGAGCTTGAGAATTTGTCGAGGGCATACATCAGGGCGATTTCAAAGTTCATCGGGCCAGAGACGGACATTCCGGCGCCGGACGTCTATACTACGCCGCAGATGATGGCGTGGATGATGGACGAGTACAGCAGGATAAAGGAGCACAATGTGTTCGGAGTGATTACGGGAAAGCCGCTTGATGCCTGGGGATCAGAGGGCAGAAACGACTCAACAGCGCTTGGAGGGTTGATGATCCTAAGGGAGGCCGCGAAGATGAAGAAGATTGACCTAAAGAAGGCAACTGTCGCAATCCAGGGCTTTGGGAACGCAGGGCACTTTGCATTCTCGATTGCAAGCGAAATGTTCGGGTGTAAGATTGTCGCAATCAGCGACTCGCAGGGAGGGGTTTACGACCCGAAGGGGCTTGACCTAAAGAAACTTGATGCGGCAAAGGAGAAGACCGGGAGCGTTCAGGGATATGCGGGCGCAAAGAAGGTCTCGAACGAGGAGCTTCTTGAGTTGAAGGTGGATATCTTGATTCCTGCGGCTATCGAGAACCAGATCCACAAGGAAAATGCACCAAGAATCAAGCCAAAGATACTTCTTGAGCTTGCAAACGGACCTGTCACGCCAGAGGCGGACAAGATCCTATCCGCAAACGGAGTGCTCGACCTTCCGGATTTCCTTGTGAACTCGGGCGGAGTCATCGGATCCTACTTTGAGTGGATACAAAACCGGCAGGGATACTACTGGACAAGGGAGGAGTTTGACCAGAAGCTTGACGTGATTGTGACAAGGTCATTCAAGGACGTGATGGCAACGCAAAAGGAGTATGCGGACAAGGGCCAAAAGATAAACCCAAGGATGGCAGCATACATAATCGCGGTGGGAAGGGTCGCATCCGCAATGAAGATTAGAGGATGGTACTAAAGCGGTACCATTTTCAATTTTATTTTTTCTTTCCGAATATTTTTTCTAATTTTGAAAGAGGCAAAGTGTTGACCACGTCCTCTTTTGTGAGCCAGCCTCTCCTTGCAGTCCCTATCCCGTAGCGCATGAACTCCATGTTCGCCCTTTGGTGCGCATCGCTGTCGATTGCAAACTTGAGCCCCGCCTTTCTTGCGCGGATCGTGTTCTCGTCGTTTAGGTCAAGCCTGTCGATTATTGAATCAATTTCCATAATGACGCCGTTTTCCTTGGCCGACTCAAAGACTTTGTCAAGGTCCAGCTGGACAGGGTCCCTCTGGTTTATCAGTCGGGCGGTCGGATGCCCGAATATATTCACGTATCCGCTCTCAAACGCCCTTATCACCCGCTTTGTCTGCTCCTCCTTGCCAAGCTGGAAGCTTGAGTGCAGGGAGCAGAGGACGTAGTCCATCTGGTCAAGAGTCTTGTCAGCAAGGTCGAGGCTTCCGTCCTTTAGTATGTCGACCTCCCCGCTCTTTAGTATTTTTATCCTTCCCTCAAGCTTCTCGTTTGCCTTGTCTATCTCCTCAAAATATTTGGCGAATCTCTTCTCGTCCATTCCCCTTGCCTGGAACTCGCTCTTTGAGTGGTCGGTGAGCCCGATGTACTCGTATCCCAGCTCGACACCTTTTTCCGCCATCTCCTCGATTGTGTTTTGGCCGTCGGTGTGCCTTGTGTGCATCTGCAGATCGCCCCTGATGTCGCCAAGCTCGATTAGCTTTGGAAGCCTATGCGACGCTGCAAGCTCGACCTCGCCCCTTGCCTCTCGCATCTCCGGCTCGACATAGTCAAGCCCGAGCTTGTTGTAGATTTCCTGCTCGGTAAGGCTTACGATCTTCTTCCCGTTCCTATCGGATAGCTGGTACTCGTTTAGGCTGTAGCCCTTCTTCACCGCAATCTGCCTCACCTGAACCCCGTGGTCCTTGCTTCCGGTGAAGTACTGCAGCGCCGCGCCAAAGCTTTCCCTCTCAATTATCCTAAAGTCACAGTTGAGCCCCATTTTGAGGACCACCGATATTTTTGTCGGGCCTTTTGCAATGACCGCCTCTACCTCCCTCATTTTGGAGATGAAATCGAGCACCTTTTGCTGGTCCTCTGAGATGACCAGTATGTCAAGGTCCCCGACAGTCTCGCGCATTCTCCTTGCGGAGCCCGCAACCACCGCCTGCTCAACAAACTTTGAGGACTTTAGCTGCGCAATTATCGACTCCGCGACGGGAAGCGCAATCCCGATCGGAACTCTGCCGCCGGCCTTTTCGAGGAACTCCAGGCCCTTTTGTATGTCCTGCTCGCTCTTTTCGCCGAATCCCTCGAGGTCTTTTATCTTGTGCTTTTCAACCGCCTTCTTTAGGTCCTCGATGTTCTTAACGCCAAGCGCCTTGTAGAGCTTGAACGCCTTCCTTGCGCCCATTCCCTGAATCTTTGTGATCGAATTAAAATCGATTGGATATTTTTTCTTGAGCGCAATGTACTTCTTCATCTTGCCCGTCTTGATGTACTCCTCGATTAGCTCTGCGGTGCTCTTTCCGACCCCTGGAAGGTCGTCTATCGCCTTGATTCCGCCCTTGGAATAGATCTCGCCAACGTCCTCCTGCATCGTTTCAAGGGTCTGCGCAATCTTCCTGTACGCCCTAACTTCGAAAAACAGGTCCTTATCGCCAAGGTCAAGCATGTCCGCTATCTCCTCAAAGATCTCGGCAAGCTTCTTGTTTAGCATGAATTATACTGAACAAATAACAAATAAATTACCTCGTAGCCGACAGAAAAGTATTTTAGTCTATTTGTAGATAAGTAAGTGGTGTTTGTAATGAACGACTTCGGCAACATGGCCAACTTCGATGTAAATGAGGCAGAACTCTTTAAGCCAAGGATATCCGTGGCTGGAGTTGGAGGAGGAGGAAACAACACCGTTCAAAGACTCAGCACGCTTGATGTCAAGGGAGCAAGCCTGTTCGCATTCAACACCGACAACAAGCAGCTCATAACGCTAAACCCGGTCATAAAGAAGGTTGCGCTCGGATACTCGCTCACCCACGGGCTTGGAGCAGGAGGATTCCCAGACATGGGAGAGAAGGCCGCGGAGATGTCCAGGAGGGAGATCGAGGAACTTTTGAAGGACACGAACCTGCTTTTCCTGACCGCAGGAATGGGAGGAGGAACCGGAACGGGAGCTGCACCGGTGGTCGCAAGGATCGCAAAGGAGAACGGCGCAGTGGTGGTAGGAATTGTAACAATTCCATTCTCGCTTGAAAGGAGCAGGCTCAATACCGCAAAGAAGGGAATTGAGAGGCTAAGGCAGCACGTAGACACGCTTATCGTAATCGACAACCAGAGGCTAGTGAACCTATATCCAAACCTTCAGATCGAGCAGGCATTCAAGCTTGCGGACGAGATAACCTCAAGGGCAGTGAGAGGGATCACGGAAGCAATTACGCAGCCAAGCATGGTCAACATCGACTATGCGGACGTCAGGGCGATAATGTCCTCAGGAGGGCTCGCAATGATCAGCGTCGGATCAGGGCAGGGAGGAAACAGGGTTGAGGACGTGGTAAAGAACACGCTCAAGAACAAATTGCTTGATGTTGAATATGAAGGTGCAACAGGCGTTCTTCTGCACATAACCGGAGGGCCAGACATGACCCTTGGTGAGGCAAACAGGATCGGAGAGATGCTAACTTCAAGCGTCTCGCCAAATGCGAGCGTAACATGGGGAGCAAGGCTCGAGAACGACAACCAGGGAAGAATTGATGTTATCGCAATCTTCACTGGAGTCACAAGCCCTGGAATCTTCGGAGGAATGAAGAAGGACGACGAGTCGCAGCCAATGGGCCTGGATATCCTCTAAATTACCTCTAATTAGCCCAATCTTATTGATGAAGGAGATGGAAGATAAAATCTCAGTTAAGTTGGGCAAGGCTTTTTTTGCAGTAGGTATATGGCTGGTAGGAATGCTACTTCTTGCATTGTTGACTTCGGATTTAACCCCCGGTTGCTACCAAACTTATCCAAAGGTTGCTTTCGGAATAGCTCTATATGAATCCCAGGCAATCACAATTATTTTGCTAGGTTTAATTGGTTTATTGTTAACCTACGTTAGGATTTTTAGTAGGTTATATAAAAATGTGGATCCAAGACAAATTCTGTTTGGGATCTTACCGATTTATTTGATTTCCATACTGCTAATTTTAGTGCTAGTATCTTATCTTGGATGTGTTTGAATTCTAAGAGGTTATTTTTCAATTCTCCTCTACTAATGTAGCTCCTCCTTCTGCCTTGTTCCTTGTTAGAAGGTAGGTCTTTGCACTTGCTGCGTGCTTTAGCTGGTCGTCATGCGTGATTATGAAGATCTGATCGATTATCTTTGGAAGCGTCTCGTTGAACACCCTGATGAACCTGCCCATTCCCTGCTCGTCGATATTGTGCGTCGGCTCGTCTAGGATTATCCACTTGAGGTTCGGGACAAGCACGAGCGCGAACGCGACTCTCATCGCAAGGCAGGCGATGCTCCTCTCTCCTCCGCTTGCTATCCCCTCAACAATCTCCCACTTCTCTTTCTCCCCTCTTGAGGTTCGCACCTTCAGGACATAATCTGTTGCGCTCGCCTCCAGCATTATCGCGCCATAGTCGCTGTAGGGATAGAGCTCCGGCCAGATCCCCTGCATCACATTGTTGATCGCCCCGACAAGGCGTATTCTCATCGCCTTTTGGGTCTCCTCAAGCGCGTTCTTGAACTTTGCAAGGTTGTCAACCGCCTCCTTCTTCTGCCCGATCTCGCCAAGTATCCTGTTTATCCTCTTGACCTGCTCGCTCTTCTCGTCAATCAGCTTCTGCTTGTCTGCGATGTACCTTATGTGGGCGACCATCTCGGTCGCTATCTTGATCTGCCTTGAGCTCGCCTCAACAAAGCTCTTCTGCATCGCCTCCACCGCGCTCTCATCCACGCTTATTGTCAAGAGCTCCTCGCCCTTCTTTTGGACCTTCTCTTCCAGCTCCTTTGCCTGCCTCTTGTAAGTTTCGTGTCGCTCTGCCTTCTCCTTGTTTGATGTGGCGGCCGCAAGTGAAACCGTGAGCGTCTCGTAGCTCTTCTTGAGAGCCTCGCTTTGGGACTTTGCCTTTTCATACTCTTCCCTGGAGCCCTTTAGTTTCTGCTCTGCATCCAACAGCTGCTTGTCAAGCCCGATGTAGTCCTTAAGGCGCGAGTGGGAAAGCCTCAGCTTATCGAGCTCGGATTTTAGGAGATCAAGGGACCTCTTTTTCTCAATTATCTCCTTCTCCGAAGAGAGTATTCCGCTTTCCGCGGCTGCAAAAACGCCTTTCTTCGCCTCAAGCAGCTTTGCCTTCATCTCAGGGTCGAGCTCCCTGTCGCAGACGGGACAGGTGCTGATGTGCCTTTCAAGCTCAGCGACCCATTTCTTTGTCTCCTCCTTTTGGGACTGGTATCCGGCAAGCCTCTTCTCGATTTCATGGAGCGACTCCGAAGATGCGGCTACGCGTTTTTGCTCCTCCTCAAGGTCCTTGTCCTTTAGTTCAGCTGAAATCTTGTCCCTTTCGATTATTTTCTGCTTGGATTGCTTTATCTGCGCCTCGCAATCAGAGAGCTCCTTGCTTGCCCTCCTCTCGTTTTCCCTCGATGCTGCCTCAGAGGCCTTAACCTCAGATAGCTTCGCATTTGTCTCCTTGAGCAATCTCTCAAGCTCGGCCTTTTCTGGCAGGCCTTCCTTTTCCAGTTTTGAGCTCTCCGATTTTATGAATTCAAGCTTGCTTTTTATCTCGGCAATCTCCTTTGCGAGAGCGGTTCTCTTTAGAAGCGCCTCCTTTCCCGATTTTAATATTGCCTCAATCTGCTTTGCATCCGCAGTTATCTTCACGTGCTCGCTCTCAAGCGAAGACCTCTTTGCGTTCAGCTCCCCAATCTCCTTTTCGAGGGAGGCGAGCTCATGGCCCAGCTTTGCGGAATCGAAGTTGGAGATTATCTTCTCGTGCTCTGAGATTGTCTCCCTTATCCTGTTTAGAAGTCCGGTGGCGTTCTCCTGCGCGATCGCAAACTTGTCGAGACCAAGGAGCTCGTCTATCTGGTTCTTTCTCTCCGATGCGCGGAGCTCGAGGAAGTAGTCGAGCCTGTTCTGCTCTGAGTAGATTGCCCTCGAGAACAAATCGTAGTCAACCTTCAGTATGCGAGCAATCTCCTCGCTTACCCTCTGCGGCTGCGACTGGAGGTATGCGCCATCCTTTTCCAGCGTAGCCTTTGCGGGCTCTCTGGTGGAGATAGTGCGAAGCACGCTGTACTCGTGGTTGTCAAGTGTGAGTGTGAGCTTCACGCTTCCATCGCTCTCCTGGTTCGGGCGGCTCATCACAAGGTCCGAAACGGTGACCCTCCTGTGCTGTATTGAGGGAAATGTGCCAAATAGCGCGTAAGAAATTGCGTCCATTATCGAACTCTTGCCTGCGCCCATGAGGCCAACTAGCACGTTTGTGCCGCGCGTGAACTCAAGCCTTGTGTGCTTGTGGGTCTTCCAGTTCTTAAGATCGATAGAAGTGATCACGATTAGCCCCCAATTAGATTAGGGGTAGAATTTATTTAAAGGATTCTAAGCAGAAGCCTTGACTTTGAGCTTCTCTCTAACGTTCTTTATTACCTCCTTGTTTGACCTTATTAGCTCCTTTATCCCGCTTATGGAAAGGTCATCTAGTTTTTTAGGCATGATATAAGAGGGATTTTGTGCCGGAACGCCACCTACACTGTGTCTGTAATTGGGCATGAACTTTACAACATTATCCCTTACCAATACAGTATATGAGGAGTTGATCACTTCTCCAGGAATCTCAAATTCTACAGTTTTATCTGATTTATTCTCAATCTTTATTTTCTTTGGATCTGCTCGCTCAATAAGCTCAAACATAGACTGCAGACTCTTTATCTCATCATCTAGGCCACTGAAGGGATTATTTGTTAGACCGCCGGTTTGAAGATATTTGGCATACGAATGGAAGAGTTGAGAGTCGTTTGAAAGGCTTACCATCTTCTTGTGGGACTCGACAAAATCGTAGTTAGTAAGGGATAATATTAATTTTCCATCCTGCACAATATCGAAAGTTTTACCAGGATTAACAGCAAATTCATAACTTTCCTTCTTGAGTACCACATTTCCATTCTGAAAATCTAGATTGACTTTACCTCCGATTTGCTCTTCAACCTTTGCCCCAAATTCCTTAAGCCTTTTCAAAACTTCTTCAACTTCCTCCACTTCTACACTTAAAGCCTTAGAAATATCAGAAATAGTTTTTCCGGGGGTAGATAGCGAAATTAAAAGTGTGTTTGCTATCTCCTGATGCTTTTTGGACTCTCCGAAATCATTGTTGTAAGTTTCAATTTCAGCAATTGCCTTATCGGTAAGTGAATACGAATCTGGTACACTTTTGAAAGAAAGGAATTTCCCTTTTGGCTTTTCATTGGTCTTGACGACATCTTGAGCTTTGAGAGAAGATAGGTGTTCTTCAATGACTTTAGGACTCATGTGCAGAGACTCTGAAATCTGCTTTGATGTGGCTTCTTTATTTTCGAGGATAGATAGTATGATTAGTTTATCTGTAGTAGAGTCTAGGAATTTAGGACGAGATGAAGAAGGCTTAATAGCAGTGCGCGAACGACCGGAAGGACTATAGTATTGTTCAACAACCACACACGCATTGTGCTTTCAATGTTTAAATAGATTTAGTAGTAGTCGTTTCCGGAAGTCGTTGTGTTAGAGAAGGGTCTCTTCTATTACTTCCACTTCGTTTACTCCTTGAACCTTCCTTAGGCCTTCCTCGAGCTTTGTGCTTCCCTGCTCGTCCTCGTAGACGAACTGGACCTTGATTATCTTGATCCCAAAACCAATCTCCTCCATTGCGATTCCGTTTGGCTTTAGCTCCTCCTTTATCCTGCTTGCGACGGCCTCCTGCTGGCCTTCCTCGGTGTAAACCTTAAAGAGAACTGCGACCTTTCCCATTTTACGGACCCTCAAATGAGCATGCGCTGCATGTATACCTTGTGAACGTCTCCCTGCAGTGGTAGCACCTAACTATATCGGCCTTTGCGCACTTTGGGCACTTGAACTCGACATACTTGTCAGTCAGCTTTCCGCATGAAGAACATACCTTGCCTGGAACTATTGCTATACAATCACCATTATTAACTTTCAGAAAAGAAGTTAAGATGTACAGTTAATATATACGAAAACATATAAAAAAGCTATGGGTGTGTGGCGCAACTTGGATAGCGCATTGGCTTGCGGAGCCAGAGGTTGCGGGTTCGAATCCCGTCACACCCGTACACAAAAACACGCCTCATTCAGGCGCGCTTTGCATGCTTCGGGTTCAAGCGAGCTGCGGAGCTTAGTCCCTTGTCATAGGAATCGTATGCGTCAAGCCAGACCTCAAGGGGTATGCTAGGGTTTTGGATGGCGGCCGACCTAACGCGTTCCTCAATTTCAAGGACCGTTGTAAGCCTTGCGAGCGTCTCAGGGGGGGTGTTTGTGTTCCTTGCGACCGCATACCTAACAGTCCAGTCAAAATCTCTCGATAGTTTTTCGAGTAGGGCGGGCGTCGCGTTCTCGTTGTACGCGACCGCATACCTTACTCTCGGCTCAAAATCATCGGAGAGGAACTTCAAGATCTGGATGTTGGTCTTCCTGCTCTCCGCCATTTTTATTTTTACTTCAAAACTGGAATTGCGCAAAAGAGAGATGGATTCTTCTATGCTGAAGGCTTTTGTCTCCCTAAAGCTCTCTCTTTGTGCCAAAGCAACCGCTAGTATGATTCCTTTTTTGCTTTTATACCTATTGTACAGGAAACGAAGCGTACGCTAGGAGAAAAATTAAACTACAATAAAAATAAGCGGGGCTTTTTTCAGCCCCAAATAAAATTACTTTCTGCCCTTCCTGTTCATCTTGGCACGAGCGACATATCCGCCCTTGTCTATGAAGTATAGGTATCCTGCAGCCCTGCTGACCTTCTCGGATCCCTTCTTGGCCTTTCTGCCCTTTGGATTTGTCTTCATAGGTGTTGCCCATACGTATCCATCCTTACCTAGGTAATACAGATACCCGTCTTCTCTTACAATCTTCTCTTTTCCTATTCTTTCGGCCATTATTCCACCTTCGATTTTATCTCGGAAGTATACATTTAAATATCTGTCGTCGGGGATACGTCAGCAAACTATACCCTCGAGGGGTATTTTGCAGAGGGAAAAATGCCCTTTTCGACCAATTTTGAAGCGATTTGGCTAGATGAGATTTTAAATGTTTAGATAGCAATCTAATTGATTGAATGATTGAGATAAAACTTTTCAAAGACGCCAAGCTCAAGGGATACACACTGATAGAAGGATTTCCGGGAGCGGGACTGGTCGGACCGATGGCAAACAGCTACATCATCGAAAAGCTAGGGATGGAATACATAGGCCACATTGAGAGCGATGTGTTTCCGCCGATAGCCGCGGTGCACGGAGGAGTGCCGATGTTCCCTGTCAGGATATACAAGGACGACAAGTACAAGGTGGTCGTGATCATGTCGGAGTTCACAATACCTGCCGAGCTGATATATTACCTTGGCAACGAGCTCATCAACTTCATCAGGAAGCAGGGAATCTCGATGGTTGTCTCGATAGGTGGGATGCCGACCCAGAAGCCAACGGATATGGCATACGGAATTGCGACAACAAGGCCGCTGATGGAGAAGCTCAGGGTCGCAAAGATAAATCCGATGGTGGAGGGGATAGTCGCGGGAGTGAGCGCGATGCTGCTTGCAAACGGACCTGAATTCAACATACCTATCATGGACATACTGGTGCCAGTGGACCCAACGATCATGGACCCGAAGAATGCAGTGACCGCCATAACGAACCTAAAGCGCGTGATAAACTTAAACGTGAGCACCGATGAACTAAGCAAGGAGGCAAAGCTTGTCGAGGCAAAGGTTAAGGACATAATGAAGAAGGCGAGGGACTCGCACGAGAGCTACAAGAACGCTGTCGATGCGACAGGTCCTTCGATGTACGCTTAAGTGCAGTGCAGGGGTCGCAGAGTCTGGTCTGGCCTACAGCCACAGAAAAATGCGCAGGACTTAAGATCCTGTGGCCTAGCGCCTTCGAGAGTTCAAATCTCTCCCCCTGCACATTTCCTTCTAGAGGTATTTTTCCATCCAAACTAGGGTCTTTCCCCTTTGATAGCCAAGGTGCTTTAGTATTCCGATTATCTTAGGATTAGTTGCAAGTGCATAAACGCTCTTAATCTTCTTTTTCCTCAGCCATTTTTCCTTTTCTTTAATGAACATTTTTCCAATTCCCTTTCCGCGATACTTTGGAATTACAACATCATAGGTCATGCACGCATAATCTAGACCCTCAATTGCACAGTAGGCAAAGCCTATGTACTTTGATCCCTCTTGCGCAAGAAGAAATAGTCCATCGGGATTCTTTATTGCAAACTTGAATTCTCGCTCGGTCATGAAAACTTTTCTCGAGATCTTAAGCTCTGGCGTGGCACGTCCTATCGTATATAATGCCTTGAAATCAGAGAGTTTTGCCTTTCTTATTATCATCATGCATAGATGAAATAAACAGCTATATAAAATTGCTTAACCAAAGTAGTTCTGCGCACCTATAGCTCAGTGGTAGAGCGCGTGCATGGTAAGCACGAGGTCGCGAGTCCAATTCTCGCTGGGTGCTTCTTCTTAAAATTTAAAGTATCAAAGCTCCGCTAGGGAGTTTGAAATAAAAGAGAAAAATTATCTCTCTGTCCTTCTTGGCCTGTCGGATCTGTGGAAGCTTCTTCCGCCTCCCCTGAATCCCCCGCCTCCACTTCGGTGCCTAAAGCCTCCTCCGCCTCCACCTTCTCGGTTTCCGCCCTCGGAGCCCTCTCTTCGGCCGCCGCTTCGATGGAAGCTTCTGCCTCCTCCTCTAAAGCCGCCTCCTCCGCCACCGCCTCTGAATCCTCCGCCGCCCATTCTTGGCCTAAAGGATCTCTCCCCTCGGTCTGGGTCGCTGATTGGAAGCTTCATGTTTGCAAATGGCTCAAGGTTAAGCTCAATCTTTTCCATCCTGACGTTGGCATAGTCCTGAATGTCAGTGATCTGCCTTCGCTGCTCTGGATCGATCAGCGTGAACGCCTTTCCATCCTTGCCCATCCTTGCGGTTCTTCCGACCCTGTGGATGTAGGTGTTTGGATCTTCCGGAGCTCCAAAGTTAATTATGTTCGAGATGTCTGGGATGTCAAGTCCTCTTGCAGCAACGTTCGTCGCGATTAGGAACTGCGCCCCCTTCCTGAATGCTCCAAGCGATCTCTCCCTCATTGACTGGGTGAGTCCGCCGTGCATGAGGATCGCATCATACTTCTGGCTTAGCAGCACCCTGTGGAGCGCGTTTGCCTCGTACTTTGTCCTTGAGAATATGATCGACTTCTTTGGCTTGTACTCCTGAATGTATGCAAGCAATGCAGAGAACTTGAGCCTTGCAGGAACTATTGCGTAGCTCTGCTGGATGGACTTGACCGTTAGGTCCTCTTCCTCTCCGACCGTGATTCTTGCGTCATGTCCGCTTGAGTATCTGTCTGCAATTTTGATGATCTCTCTTGGCATTGTTGCCGAGAACATCATCATCTGCCTGTCTTTTGGAGTCCTTGAGATTATCATCTCTACGTCCTCGATGAATCCCATGTCAAGCATGACATCGGCCTCGTCTAGAACTAGGAACTTGATCCTGTGAAGGTCAAGCGCCCCTCTTTCAAATAGGTCGATTAATCTTCCTGGGGTTCCAACGACTATGTTGGTTCCGCTTCTAAGAGCATGCATCTGCATGTTTATCGATGCTCCACCGTAGACCGTCGTGGTCTTGATGTGCATGTGGGATCCAACCTTCTCTGAGAAGGCTGCGACCTGGATTGCAAGCTCTCTTGTAGGAACTATGATCAGCGCGTCGATGTCCCTTGACTTCTCGATTCGCTGCATGATTGGCACAATGAATGCGCCCGTCTTGCCCGTTCCTGTCTTGGCTCTCGCCACCACGTTCTTTCCCGCCATAACCTCAGGTATGGCCCTTTCTTGCACCTCAGTGCAGGTAATGAACCCCTGCCTTTTGAGGGATTCGATTAGCTCTGGCTTTAGGTTCATTTCGCTAAATTGTTTCAACTGAACACTTCGTAAACACAAGGAAAAATTAGCCTTTCGCTGACATTGTAAATCAAGAAAAACTAGACTTCTTCGCTTCTATTTTACACTAACTACTTGGAATCCATCATATATATGGCTTTCGTTGGGCTTTGTATTAGGTGCGGGTTTGGGGCAGTTTTGACGAGAGCAAATTGGCCTCCTTTTGTTCCTGTTCTTGCCTAAGCGCATTTGCCCAGTACTCAAGGTGGATTACATGGATTGCAAGCTGCTTATGCATTTCCTCCTCGCAGTATGCTTTCTTCTCGGGCTGGGCAATTGCAGTTTTCTCAAAGCGTATGAACTCCTTCATAAGGGAGCTTATGCCGATTTGGATGGAGTGGCTCATGTCGCTGTTCCTCTTGCTCAGATCGCCCATGAACTTCTCGTAGGAGGGAAAGCCGTAGTTGTCGATGGTCGGTTTAAAGTAAAGCGTGAAAAATTCTGAAAAGGTCAGCTTTTCAGTAGGGGTCTTGATCCTTGAATCTGCATGCGTGGCCATAATATTCAACTAAAGCAAGTTCATTCTGTCCCTTTTTAGCCATATCCTATATTTCGTTTATCATAGAAGAATGGTGCTTTGATTGACGCACTTTTTGGGGGGCCTTTGCTGCCTTCTCCGCACTTTATTTAGAGGAGTATTGCCAAGTATATAGAGCGCCAGTGAGCCTATGGAATATGTGATAGAGGTAGATAATCTAAGCAAGAGCTTCAAGAGCTACGAGACCAGAGAGGGCAAGAAAATCTTCCTGGCATCGCTTAGGAGAAAATACTACACGCAAAAGGCGCTTCAAAACGTGAGCTTCAAGGTGAAGAAGGGAGACATAGTGATGCTGCTGGGCCAGAACGGGAGCGGCAAGTCAACACTTATCAAGATACTTGTGGGCATTTTGCACCCTGACAGCGGAGGTGCGAAGGTGCTCGGGATAACGCCGTGGGAGGAGAGGGTTAGGCTTGCCTGGGACTATGGAATGGTGAGCGGGGCGCACAACCAGCTCTTTTGGAACCTTCCCGCAATAGACAGCTTCGAGTACGTTCGCGGAATCTACGGGATACCAAGAAAGGAGTTTGACGAAAGGCTTGCCTATTTTGTCAAGGTCCTTGCGCTTGAGGATGTCTACAAGAAGCAGGTTAGGACACTCTCGCTCGGAGAGAGGATGAAGTGCAACTTTGTTGCGTCCGTGCTGCACCTGCCAAAAATAGTGTTCATGGACGAGGCAACGATAGGAATGGACCTTCCAGCGGTGCTAAACCTCAGGGAGGCGATATTTGACATGCGCGAGAAGCACGGGATGACATTCTTCATAACGACGCACATAGTGGACGAGATAAAGGCGCTTGCAAGGGGCGTTATAATTATCGATAAGGGCAGGATCGTCTTTGATGGCACAAGGGCCGAGTTGCAGAGATTTTTCGGTACGAAAAAGCAGCTTGAGATACGCTTCAACAAGGAGATAAGGGAGAAGGACTACGCGCGATACGGGGAGATTGTCGAGGCAAAGAAGGACTACCTGAGGCTTGAGATAGAGGCTGATGCGCTCAAGAGCAGCAAGATCTCAGATCTGCTAAATGACGAGGAGGTCATGGACTACAACGTCTCCGATCCGGACCTTGCAAAGGTGCTCGCGAGGTTCTACAAGCTGAACAGGGAGAAGAGGCGCAGAAGATGATTCACCAAAATACATTCGGCAAATATTTTGTGCACGCAAGATTCATAATCAAGAGGAGGCTTGCCTTCAAGTTCGATATGGCGCTACTCTTCGGCCTGCAGATAATAAGCCCGATGATAATGCTCTTTGTGTGGAGCGCTGTCTACCTTGCAACACAGGTCAACTCAATAAACAACTTCACGCTGCTGCAGATAGCAACTTACTTCTTCGTGGTCGCAGCGGTGAACTCCATGGCGCCGGACAGCTCCTGGGGGATTCTTAGCGACATAAAGACAGGGGGCACCTTCTCGGTGATGACAAAGCCGCTGAGCTACCTAAAATCGGTAGTTTTTGCGGGAAGCGCGAATTTTTTGTTTGACGCGTTGAGCATAGGCGCGCCAATACTTATTCTGCTCTACATATTCACCGGAACGGTGCTATCCGCATCCTCATTTGCTCTTTTCCTACTTGCGCTGATCGTTGCCTTTGCATTGGGGATGATGTTCAACATAATACTAGGATACCTTGCATTTTTCATAGTTGAAACTGCGGGCGTGATAAACATCTACTACTTTACAATAGACTTCTTCGGGGGATGGCTGGTGCCGCTCAATCTGTTCCCGCAGTACATCTCGAGCGTAACGTCCGTCCTGCCTTTCCAGTTTCTTTACTATTTTCCAGCGGCGATCTTCTCTCACGCGATAAGCAATGCGCAGGCAATTGCCCTGCTTTGGGTGGCCGCATTCTGGCTAGTTGTGATAGGGATTCTGACATGGGGAGTTGTCTTTGCCGCCAAGAAGCATGTTGATGCGGTAGGTGTTTAGATGATAGAAAAAATTGCAAGAAACCTTTATCTCTTATACCTCGTGCAAGTCTACGCCTGGAAGACCCAGCTCGCATACAGGGTGCAGGCGGTGGTCTGGCTAATCAATTTTGTCGCGCAGGCGCTTTTGACATTCGTGTTCATCAGCGTGATCTATTCGGTCTCTGCAGGAATACCAGGATGGAGCTATTTTGAGATGCTTTTGCTCTCTTCTTCAACGATAATGATGATGGGGCTGGTCAACTATTTCATTGATATTTACAATATCGGGCAGAACCTGCTTGCAGGCGACTTTGATGTCCAGCTTGCAAGGCCGATATCTGCAATGACCATAATGTTTTCCAATTTCAACGGAGTAACGCTCATTGCAAGCTTCTTGACGGGACTTTCCATCTTTGCCTATGCGGCCTCGCACCTGAGCCTAACAATAGCGCAGCTTGCGCTATTTGCGCTCTTCTTCGGGATGGGCACATTCATCGTGATGCTCTTTTTGATCGTGCTGATCCTCTCCTCATACAAGCTCTTTAGGGGAGGGGCATGGGTGAACTGGGTGGCAAACACGCTGAGCGGCGCATCAAAGTATCCGCTCAGCATCTACGGGACATTGGGCACTTTGATATTCACCTTCCTTGTGCCGCTCGGATTTGCGACCTACTACCCGATAGAGGCAGTGACGGGAAAGCTTAGCCTTTATGCGATGGTTGCGGTATTTGTGGGGATGCTGATATTCATCGCAGGTCTGCTCAAGATCTTCAGCCACCTCTTCAAAAGCTACTCAAGCGGAATGGGGTAGCTATATGCCCCAGCTGGCTTTTCTTAGGATTTGGACCTTGACTATCGGCGCCTCCTTTGCCTTGAAGGGGTTTGCGCGGTAGTACTCGTGCCTTTTTTGGAGCAGCTTGAATCCATGCGCAAATTCCTTCCCCTCATCAAACATCTTTGCCCTCCCCTGCATCACAATCGCCTTTGGCTGCCTTGCATACACATCGATTGAAATTCCGACTTTGTTGTTCTTCAGCAGATTCTTGTACTTCACAGTGTCGTAGTCGATTGCAAAGTAGAGATGCTTGCCATCAAACACATGTATCACGGTTGTTACCTGCGGCCAGCCTTTGGCCGAAACGGTTGCGATGCGCGCCTCGCTCATCTTCCTGATGAACGCATACTCCTTCGCGGTGAATTTTACCATCTTACCATCTAATAATCGAGCTTAAGCTGCTTCCGATCTTTATCCCTAGCCTCTTTGCGGCCCCCGACCTTAGTTCCAGCACATACCTTGCCTCCTCTTTGGGGTAGTAGGCTGTGCAGCCTAGCATTGAGGTGCAGGGTTTCATGCCCTCCACCAAATCGACCACCTTCCCCGCCTCGTTTATCCAGATGCAGTCTATCGAGAAGCGCATGTTATACATCCAGATGCTGTGCCTAGAATCTGTCCTGAAAACAAAAAGCATTCCCTGATTTGGATTTATCTGCGGCCTGTGCATAAGCCCCAATATCTGCTTTGGAAGGGAGTCTGCGATAAGGAGCTCGAGTTTTGTGTTTTTTACCTTAACGCCCTTTGTCCTAAACGAGAGGATTTCGTAGAGAAGCTTTGTGAACATCTAGATCATTATTTTGCGACGGACTCGCTTTGCTCTCTCATGAACTGCTGCAAGTAGAACCTGCTCCCCGATCCCTTTCCGGTTAGGCCGCTTCCCTTCCATCCGACAAAGGTGTGGAGCCCCACAATCGCTCCTGTGGTGGCGCTTGTCTCCCTGTTCACATATACGACGCCAGCCTGTATCCTGCCAAGGAACTCCTTTATCTCTCCCTTCTTTGAGCCATAGAATCCCGCGGTGAGGCCGTACTCCACATCGTTTGCCTTTGTGATCGCCTCATCGAGAGTCTTGAAGGTTGAAATGCAAAGGAACGGGACAAAGAGCTCCTCATGGAAGAGCCTGTTTTCATGGTCAAGCTCGGCGAGCGTAGGCTCCACGTAGCTTCCCTTGAGCCCCGCATCGACAGACTTTCCGCCAAATATTATCTTTCCTGACTTATTGGCCTCGTTTACGGCATAGCGATACTTTTGCAGCGCGTTTTCGCTTATCAAAGGCCCCACATACACGTCCTTGTCAAGCGGGTCGCCAATCTTTAATGAGCGCATCTTGTCAACGAGCTTGCTGATGAACTCCTCCTTTATTGATTGGTGAACGTAAACCCTTGAGCAGGCGCTGCACTTCTGTCCCGCAAACCCGAATGCGGCGCTGGCGATGCCTTTTGCAGCGTCATCTATGTTTGCGCTCTTCGTAACAATTGCCGGATTCTTCCCTCCCATCTCGACCACAAATGATTTTTGCAGGCCAAGCGAGTAGCTCTTCATCATCATTGCAATTCCCGTGGCCTTTGAGCCCGTGAATGCGATTCCCCCAACGCCCTTGCTTATCGAGAACTCATCCCCAATCTCGGAGCCAGGGCCGGTTATGAAGTTGAAGACTCCGTCCGGAACTCCCGCCTCTTTGAAGATCTGATAGATCTTCAAGCCTGTCAGCATTGCCATGTTGTCCGTGGATGAAGGCTTAAACACCACCGTATTTCCCGTAATCAGCGCCGCGCTGCTCATCCCCACCGAAATGGAGATCGGGAAATTGAAGGGCGCAAGAACCCCGAAGACCCCGTACGGCTTCATCGCAATCCTAACGTCCTCCTGCTGCCCCGGGGCGCCCTGGAAGCCCGCAGAGACCTTTGAGCTGCTTTTGCCGAGCTTTGTCTTTCTCAGATAGCCCTTGTTCTTCTCAAGGTCGAGCGAGTAGTAGTTGAGGAAGTCTATCGCCTCATCAACCTCGCCGATTGATTCGTATCTTGTCTTCCCGTTCTCGATGCTGAGGATCGCCGAAAGCAAAAACTTCTCCCTGGAGAAGATCTTCGCCGCGTTCCTAAATATCTCGACCCTCTTTTTGTAATCGGTCTGCGACCATCCCTCAAATGCTGCGGATGCCGCATTTATTGCCTGGATTGCCTGCTCCCTTGTCGCCTTCGGGAACTTTCCGATGAGCAGAGTCCGGTCTATTGGCGAGTATTCGAGCAGCTCGCTGCCGGAGTAGGTTTCATGCCCGTTTATGTAGTTTGGGAACCTCTTTCCCAAGACCTCGCTCTTTGCCTTCTTTACCGCATTGTCAAATAGTGCATCAAACTCACTCTCCCTACCCTCCTCTAGGAATCTCTTGTAGGTGAACTCATTTTGAAAATCCATAATTAGCCCCGAGCTTAATTCCAATCAAACAATTAAAAAGATAGCGAGCAAGTGTTTTTACTTTAAGAACTCCCTGTCCTCGCCGCAATGTATTTATTGCTACTCGGTAGAATACAAACCATGGCGACCGCCTCTGCTAGCCTTGAACCCGCTAGCACGATAGACCCGAGGAACATGAATCTTGAGGAGCTGGTGAGCGATGCCACATGGAAGGAGATGCTTGTTGAGCTCGTGCACAAGGAGCAGCTGGACCCTTGGAACATAGACATCGTTGATGTGGTCGACAAGTACATCGAGGCGATAAAGGGAATGAAGGTGATGGACCTTAGGATTCCCGCAAACATCATTCTTGCCGCAGCAATCCTTCTTAGGCTAAAGAGCGAGATGCTCAGCCTTGCGGAGGAAGAGGTCGAAGAAGAGTACGTTGAAGGAGTAAGACCTGACAGGACCGTTGAGCCGCTCAGCTTCAGGCTAAGGATACCCCCAAGGAGGAAGATGACGCTTCAGGAGCTTATCGGCGCGCTTGAGGAGGCGATGAAGCTCAAGGAGTTCAAGGAGACGAACATCAAGGCCCCAATCCCAGTTCCGCTCAACATAAATCCAGTCGACATTGAGGCAGAAATCAATATGGTCTATGACCTTGTGAAGAAGAACGTTGACCGCTCGAGGATGACTACATTCTCAATTCTCACAAAAGGGATGGAAACAGAAAAGGCGCTTCTTGGAATATTCATACCGCTCCTATTCCTCTCGCACAAGAAGAAGGTTGCGCTCATACAGGAGAGGTTCTTTGAGGAGATAATAATTGCGCTTCAGTGATCACGATGGATGAGCAGATAGACCACAAAAAACTAATCGAGGCCGCACTCTTCATGTCGCAAAATGCGCTTGGTGTCAACGAGCTTGTTGGGGCAACAGGGATCATGTCCCCAGGAACAATCCAGAAGCTGCTAAAGGAGCTGATGGACGACTACGCAGCAAGGGAGACATCGCTTCAGCTAATCGAGATAGGGGGAAAGTTCATGTTCGCGCTAAAGGAGCCCTACGCATCAAAGGTTAGCGGGCTTGCGATAGGGCCGGACCTCACAAAGGGGGCGCTCAGGCTGCTTGCGTATGTCAGCAAGAATCCAAATGCGCTTCAGAGCTCGATAGTGAAGATCTTTGGAGGCTCCACATACGAGTACATGAAGGAGCTGACGGACAAGGAGTTCATCGAGACAAAAAAGGTCGGAAGGAGCAAGAAGATCAGCACCACGACCAAGTTCAAGGAGTACTTCAACGTCTAGTAGACAGGGTTGCTCTCCTCCATCCCGTTCTTGTGATTTAGGTAAATGGCTACAACGAATAGGTATGAAGAGAGCCTGTTTAGGTAGGCAAGAAGCTCTGGAGGAATCGCATAGCTCTTTGCTGCGGCAACAACGTGCCTCTCCGTGCGCCTTGCAATTGACCTTGAAAGATGAAGGTGCGATGATTCTTCTGATCCTGCGGGCAAAACAAACTTCTTGAGCTCTGGCATCTTGCCGCTCATGTTCTCAATCTCCGTCTCAAGGCGCTCTATCTGCTTCTTCTCAATTTTGGCCTTCGTGAACTCCTTTGAGTCTACCGCTGCAAGAAGCGCGCCGAGGGAGAATAACTCGTTTTGTATGAGCCTTAGCGAGTCCCTTGTCTGCTCATCGTGAACATAGAAGAGCGAGACGCCTATGCTGCTATTTAGCTCGTCAAGGTCGCCGATGCACTCCATCAGGATGTCGCTCTTACCCACCTTGCTTCCGTTCATTATTGAGGTCGAGCCGCTGTCCCCCTTGCCTGTGTAAAAATTTGACATATAAGCAATTTGCTTGCTTATTTTGATTATTTATATTTATTTGATGAATATTGATATCCTACTAGGGGCTCGTGGTCCAGTGGTAAGACGTTACCCTCACACGGTAAAGACAGGAGTTCAATTCTCCTCGGGCCCACTTTAAACTTCTTTTATGACCTTTGAGTCAGGTATCTTAACCAGGGCGTTAGGTCCGAGAACCTCCTTTGCGAAAAATGAGATCAGGATTATTATAAGCGACATTAGTATCGCAACAAAATAGGAGTACTGGAACGCTGCTGTTGAACCAAACACCGCAATTAGGACTCCCGCAATCGGTGCGCCCAAGGCGCTGCCGAAGAATCCGAAGACCGAGTTCATTGAACTCGCAAGGCCTATCTGCCTGCTCTCAACGCTCAGAACCAGCAGGTTCATCGTAGGGATGTTAAGGCCTGAGAGCCCTATTCCCACAAGCGCAGCTCCTATTACCAGGTAGATTATGCTAGGCGAGAAAGCCGCAATCAAAAATCCGATTATCGTAAGCACGGAGCCAAATAGGTAAAAGAGCTTCACGCCAAAGCGCGGCAGGAACCTGCCGACTATCGGAGGGATTATAAGCGACATCAATGCAAAAGGCACCATAAGCAATCCTGTCTCAAAAATGCTTTTTCCGTACCCTACAGGAGTTGGAGATTCAAACTGGTACACAAAGGTCTGATAAGCAAGGAAAATCCCTATTCCGATCGCAAGGAAGATCAGGTTTGCTGCAACGACGTTCCTTATTTTGAGGAGGTCGAAGTCGAGCACCGCATGCTGCTTCTTCCTTTCGTAAGGAATTAGGAGTACAAAAACAATAATTGCAAATGCAAAGAGGGAGAGTATGACGTTTGAGGTCCACCCGAATGTTGCACCCTCAGACAAGGCAAATACAAGTGAGGCGAGGAATACTGCAAGGCCTATCGCACCGACGTAGTCCACCTTCGCATCAGGCTGGATGTGCCTTGATTCCTTTATGAAGAGCGCTATCAATGCCGAGAAGATGAGCACGAAAGGAACGGCGGTAAAGTAGGTTATCTGCCAGCCGAAGGTGTTTGAGACAAATGAACCAAGTGGAAGGCCGATGGACATTCCCGCGCCAAACATGGCTCCAACTATACCCAGAGCCTGCGGAACCTTGTCCCTTGGGAACTGCTCCTGAATGAGGCTGATTGCAAGGGGGAAGACGGTAAGGCCCACTCCCTGGATCGCCCTTAAAATCACAAGCGTGGTGAAATTTGGGGAAAATCCGGTAAGCGCAACCGCAACTGAGTAGATTGCAAGCACCCTGATTAGAATCTTTTTCTTTCCGTAGATATCGGCAAGCTTTCCGACTATCGGGCTGAGTGCTACTCCCGCTACGATGTAGATTGAGAGCACCAGGCTTACGCTTGCCGCGTTAATCCCAAACTCTGCTGCGATGGAAGGGAGCGATGAAATTATCATCGTCTCGATGTACATCACGATGATTATGAATGCCGCAAAAATCAGAAGGGACTTTTGGGCGTACTTCTTATCGTAGTGTTCCTCCTTCATAATCGTCACGCACTCAGTCTTCTTTTATGACGCTGGCAGGGTCGACTTTCTTGACAGCCTTTGGCCCCAGCACCTCCGTAGAGAAGGTTGAGAGAATTATCACAAGGATAAACATCGCTATTGCAAAGAAGTAGGAGTACTGGAATGCGACCGAGGAGCCGAACTCCGCAATCAAAACTCCTGCAACAGGGGCGCCAAGCGCGCTTCCCAAGAACCTAAAGACTGCGTTCATGGACGTTGCAAGGCCCGCCTGCCTTCTTTCAATGCTAAGTATTAGGGTATTCACATTGGGGATGTTGAGCGCGGAAAGCCCAGCGCCGACCAGCGCTGCGCCTATTACCAGGTATTCGACGCTTGGGGAGAATGCGGTGAAGAGGAAGCCGATTATTGCAATCGTGGAACCTACAAGGTAGAATGGTTTTGCGCCAAACTTGGTGATTAGCTGTCCAACTATTGGGGCAACTATTAGGGACATGACCGCAAAAGGCGCCATCAAAAGACCAGTCATGAAAATGCTCTTTCCGTATCCGACTGGAATAGGGGATTCGAGCTGGTAGGCAAAAGTCTGATAGGCGAGGAAAAATCCGAGCCCAATCACAAGCACAATAAGATTGGATGTCAGCACATTCCTTATCCCAAGAAGCTTGAAGTCAAGGACTCCGTGTTCCCTCTTTCGCTCATGTGGGATGAGGAGTGCCAGAAGGAGTATACCTATTGCAAACAATGCAAGGATCAAAGGCGACGTCCAGCCAAATGTCGACCCTTCTGAGAGCGCAAACACTATTGCCGCGAGAAATCCTGCAAGTCCGATTGCACCGAAATAGTCAACTTTTACATCTGGCTGAGTGTGCTTTGATTCACGGATGTAGATTCCGATAAGGATTGAGAAAAGAACCACAAATGGGAGCGCGGTGTGGTAGGTAGTCTGCCATCCATACGTGTTTGAGACAAATGAGCCTATAGGGAGACCTATTGCCGCCCCCGCCCCAAACATTGCCCCAACAATTCCAAGTGCCTTTGGAACTTTCTCCCTTGGGAACTGCTCCTGAATCAGGCTGATTGCAAGCGGGAAGATTGTGAGGCCTATTCCCTGTATCGTTCTAAGCACAAGAAGTGCCGAGAAGCTTGGTGCAAATCCTGTCATCGCAACCGCAACCGAGTATATTGCAAGGACCCTGACAAGCACCTTCTTCTTACCGTAGATGTCAGCAAGCTTGCCCACTATTGGATTGAGCGCGACTCCGGAGACGAGATAGAGGGAGAGAACGAGGCT
>JAGWHN010000119.1 GCA_028866785.1 Microcaldota archaeon | reverse complement strand
AATAAGATTAGTCTAGCAGACATAATTAAGATGTATAGACTTGGAGACAATCTGGTTCTGAAAATGGATTGCGAAGGTGGGGAATATGGACTGCTTAATGAGGAAGAGAAAACGATGAGGCACTTCGGCCAAATCGACATTGAATATCACTATGGCTATAGGAACATTACGAAATACTTAGGGAAGAGATTTAAGCTGGAACACACAAGCCCATTCTACTTTCCAAGGCACAAGATGATTGTTGGGTACATAAGGGGCAGGAGAAGTTGATGTAGCCTTTAAATATTCTTTTGAGTTATGAATAATACTGCTAATTAAGGCCTGGTAAAATTGGAGGAGAAAATTGAACACCCCAGCTCGCATCATGCGCATCAGGAACATACCAACCAAGTGCATATAGGGCACCAGGAACACCACCAAAAGAGCGAGGAGAAAACTGCACTCTATGTTGTGATTGCAGCTTTCGTGATCGGTCTTGCGCTAATTGCAATGAACATCAGCCAAGGCAACTACTTTTACGCAGGGGGGGTTGCAAGCGCGCTTGTGATGGCGGTGATGGTCTACTACAAGAATTACAAGGCT
>JAGWHN010000118.1 GCA_028866785.1 Microcaldota archaeon | reverse complement strand
ACTGCGACGAAGAAAGCGGATTAGATGTATTGAGATAGTTTTTCATGTTTAGGTCGTTTGAGAGAGTGTATGTACCTCCAACCTTTATTCCTCCGCAGCTGCCTATTGCTGGAGGGCTAAGGACGAATGAAGAAACCTGCGATGGGAGGTTCGTTGTCGTGCACTGCGCGAAGTTGCAGTAGCTGTTTGTTGAGCAGGTGGATGACCCAAAGAGATTGGATATCTTGAAGCTTGAATTGAGGAACGGGCAGTACACGTCCGTAGGGTTCTTTGTGAACACATCCTTTTGGTAGGTATTGTTTGTCGAGTTGGAGACAAGCCCAAAGAAGGCGTTGTTTATTATGACGTCCCCGATCACCTTGTTGTTGCCCCCCTTGTAAAGATTAATCCCTCCATTTGTGCTTGCAGCAGAGCTCACGGTGTTGTTTAAGATCAAGTTGTTGCTGGACCTGTTGAGCGCAATCCCAGACATTGCCATCTTGGTCACGTTGTTTAACGTGACGCTTGAGCTCGTCGTCTGGTTGAGGTAAATTCCATACGAGAATGAGGAGAGCGTAAATCCGTTCACGGATACATTGCTGTACTTG
>JAGWHN010000117.1 GCA_028866785.1 Microcaldota archaeon | reverse complement strand
CAAGCTTTGAGGAATTTTTCTTAGCGTACTCAAGAACGCTTATCATTCCTGCGACGACTTCGTCAACCAGATGGGGATTTTCCCTATACATCGGAGTTGAGGAAGGAAAACCAAGATGAAATACGATGTCTGCCTTGAGATTGTGATCCCCAATACTTTTGGCGTTGTCCTCAATCACGGTCACGTTCCCGCTCTCTATGGCCTTTGCAAGGTTAACTGCAGAGCCTGTATGGAGATTGTCGATGACCACTACCTTATTTGCCTTGGCGAGTCTTTCAACTAAGTTGCTTCCTATGAACCCTGCCCCGCCCGTCACAATTATCTGCTTGCCCTCTATTTCAACCATGCATCCACCTTTTTGATCAGATTTTGTAGGTTTATGGACTCTGCGGGAATCGCACCCGCGACCTTTCCGTTGCGAACGGAACGCTCTACTACTGAGCCAAGAGCCCCTACGCTAAAGTCGGATGATCCTATTGGTACATTCCGCTATATAAAATTATGGAATTGGGCAAGAAGGATTGAGGGATAGGGTATTATATTTTACCCGCTCAAATGATTTGGTTTTTATGATTATAAAAAAGCCTTACG
>JAGWHN010000116.1 GCA_028866785.1 Microcaldota archaeon | reverse complement strand
TAACATTTGCGCCGTTCGCCCTTGCCGCGCTCACGTCCCCAACAGTGTTGCAGGTGGCTGTGCTTATGCCCTCGTACTTGTTTAGCCGCATTCCCGCCCCAATTGGGTCGTCTGTCACAAAAATAAGCATGTTCGCATTGCTGCTGCTGATGCGCCTGACCACCTCATCGTCTATCTCCTTGATGCTGCCAAGAAGCTCCTTTGAGATCACGCTGACATTAGCGTTGTCCAGCACCTCCTCGATCTCGTCGCCTCCGGAAGGGACGTTGCTGATAAGGTAGATTTTCATCAAACACTCCAAGAATAGTTGGCGTTGAAATGTATAAATAGCTAATGCAGGCGAGTTTCGCTCACTTCACGCTGAACTCCCCTGCCGGAAGCTGCTGCATTATGTAGTCCAAGTCCTCGTAGCTAAGCCTTTTGGCTATGAACTTTGCGGCATCGGACTTCTTTGTGTTGCCCGTCGTTATTTTCAGCCCCTTTGCGCCCTCGTATCCCCCAGGCACCACAATTAGCCTTCTGACCTCCCCATCCTCGGTCCTTTTTGCCTCAACGAATGCGACAAGCTCGAGCTTCACGCTCCTAAACCACT
>JAGWHN010000115.1:302-594 GCA_028866785.1 Microcaldota archaeon | reverse complement strand
CCACATCGCAATCAGCGGAATTTATGGTGGCTTCAAGATCCTTAATCTACTTGGGGCTGTACCCCATCGCCGGCAGCTCTACATCAAGTGACCTGTATTTCTTATAAACATCCTTTATTGTGCCGTACGCGTATTTCTTGGCGTTTACTATCGTTTTCGCCCCGTATTGCCTCGCAGCTACCGTGGCGGCTCCAAACTTCATGCCGCCGTGCGTTATCGTGGGCCCGTCCTCCACAAGAAGCACGCGGCTGCCCTTTATTATCCTTGGGTTGTCCGCGGTTATTATCGAATC
>JAGWHN010000115.1:0-292 GCA_028866785.1 Microcaldota archaeon | reverse complement strand
ATATATCCGCCATCCTGGCGACAGTTTCCCCTGGATAATAGGTAAGCTCGTTGCCGGCCCTGAGGGGGTCGGCTATTGCGATGAACAGATCGGTCTTTATGAAAGGCGCATCGTTGTTTCCCCCGTCCCAGAGTATCACATCGGCTTCCTTCTCTGCTTGCACTAATATCTTACCGTAGTCCACCCCAGCATAAACCACAAAGCCGTTCTTTATGTGCGGCTCATAGTCCTCACGCTCTTCTATCGTGGTCTTGTATTTGTCAAGGTCCGAGAGCTTTGCAAAGCGTTCGAC
>JAGWHN010000114.1 GCA_028866785.1 Microcaldota archaeon | reverse complement strand
AACATAAAGCTTGTTCGATTCTGAGAGTTCGCAGCGCCAGGTGCAGAATCCGCACTCAAGATAAATGTCCATCTTTGAAACATCCACTATCTGCTCGCTAGGCTCCATCATGATGACCTCGCCCCTGATGTTGTGATTCCGCAATTAGCGTAAGGTATAAATTGGGTAGTAGCGAATAGTGGAATAATGCGAGCGTAGTCTAGCCTGGTAGGACGTTGCCTTGCCAAGCCAACGTCGGTCTTTAGGGCAACGGCCATTGCGTAAGAAAAAACGCTCGTTTGGAGATTATTTGCCAACATCGCCTATTCACCGCATTATCATTTTAAATATCTAACTCCTTTGGTCCTTATACTTTTTTATCACTCTGGATATTATGTCGCTATAGGTTTCGCGAGGATACTCTCGCACACTTTCTAGTGCCTCCTTTGCAGAGGAGGTTATTCTTATCATGTTTGAAGCCAAATCTCTTTTTTTGATTTTTTTCATTTTGCCACCTTGCGAGACAAGAATTTAGATTTGGTCGGTAGAGGTGTGCGAGCAGAAATATCTTTTAAAATAAGATATTTTCCGAATAGTGTTTTATTTAATCGATCAAAG
>JAGWHN010000113.1 GCA_028866785.1 Microcaldota archaeon | reverse complement strand
AAGTAGTTAGGTAGAGAAGCTTTATATACGTTTTTCTGGAAGCGCGACTAAGAAGGTAACAGGGCTAGTAGCCCTTGGAAATCCTCTTGTAAGCCTCGCGAAACGGGACCCCTTTTTCGACCAGCCTATAAGCCTCCCCTGTCGCAAAGATCTCCTTGCTCATTCCCCTCATGCAGGCATCTTTGTCGACTGAAAGATTGTCAAAAAGCATGATTGCAACCCCTAGGGATTCCCTAGAGATGTCAAAACTTTTCATTATCGCGCCCTTCGTCAGCTGTATGTCCCGGTTGTAACCAGAAATCAGATTTGCTGCGATGCCCTTTATCATAAACTCGTATGAGTTGACGACATGATAGCTTCCTCGAAGTATTTCAAGAAGATCCGGGTTGTTCTTGTGCGGCATCATAGAGCTTCCAGTGAGAAACTTTCGCGGCAAGATGAAGTATCCGAACTCTGGCATGCTAAAGAGTATCAAATCGCATGCGATCTTGTTGAGGTCAAGCATAACCTGCGAAAGCGCCCCCACTATCGCCGCCTCAAACTTCCCGCGGCTGTTCTGGACATAAATAGGATTCCCCTGGACCTTTGCAAATCCCAGTTCCTTC
>JAGWHN010000112.1 GCA_028866785.1 Microcaldota archaeon | reverse complement strand
TTTGATTTTGAAACAAATGATGATATAGCCTTTTATAGGGTCTGAAGAGATTAATTCCATGCCTATAATCTACGTACCCAATTCGAAGGATCCACAGTCAAGGAGGCTGGTTGTCGAGATAAAGCACTAAAGCTAGAGTTTTAGAAAAAACATGCCGCAGGCAGGATTTGAACATGCGACCTCCCCGTCTTCAGCGGGACGCTCTCCCAGGCTGAGCTACTGCGGCATCTTTAGCAATATATACCGAAGAACTAATTTATTAATGTGCTTTTTGCCATCTGGTTCAGTCTTAATAACTTATTTTGCGAGCTATTACTATGCAGCAGAGCATAGACACCAGATGGTACGGACTTGGCGGGATTCATGAGCTAGTCAACCTGGGGCAGGTGGGCTTTAGGGAGTACCAGTTCAACATAGCAAAGCGGATCTTTGCTGGCAACAACACTCTGGTCATACTTCCAACAGGACTGGGCAAGACTCTAATCGGCATACTCGCCATAGCAAATGCGCTCTCATCTGGGAAGAAGGCGCTTGTTCTTGCCCCAACAAAGCCCCTTGCAGAACAGCACCATGCGAGTTTGCAGCAGTATCTTAGCATTGAAAATGA
>JAGWHN010000111.1 GCA_028866785.1 Microcaldota archaeon | reverse complement strand
CAGCAGGAGTCAAAGACGATAGCTAGCATCCTTTCGGGAGGGGCGCTTCCTGTCAAGGTAATAGTCGGCGCGCCTACGACAATCCCTCCAACGCTTGGAACAAAGTTCCTGCTCATCAGCGGGGTTGCGGGACTGCTTGCAATTGTCGCAGTAGTCGCGGTGATTGCGGTGAGATACAGAAAGCCGTTCCTCATAATTCCAATTATAATCACTGTACTCGCTGAGCTTTTCATAATCGTATCGGTAATCGGACTTCTTGGAACAATCGATCTTGCGGCCGTCGCAGGAATGATCGCGGTGGTCGGAACCGGAGTCGACGCCCAAATCATCATCACCGATGAGGTCCTAACGCAAGGCCACGAGTCGGGTGTAAAGTCAAGGCTCAAGAGCGCATTCTACATCGTCTGGGTCGACGCAGCACTCATCATAATCGCAATGCTTCCGCTTCTCTTCTCAACCTCCCTGGTCTCTGTCATAGGATTCTCCGAGTCGACAATCATGGGAGCGCTTTTGGGAATACTTATTACAAGGCCTGCTTATGGGGCGATAGTGGGAAGGCATTACGAAAAGGGTGAACAAAGTGGCAAGACACTGTCCAACGTGCAATAGGTCAA
>JAGWHN010000110.1 GCA_028866785.1 Microcaldota archaeon | reverse complement strand
AGAATATAAAGATTAAATGAGGCAGTTATGGATATGGCAAGAGAAGTGCTCAGGATTCAATCTGCAACAGAGTACCTTTTGACATATGGTTGGGCATTTCTGATTGCCGGAGTTGTTATTGCTGCACTATACCTCTTCATCTTTGCTCCAACAGCGCTTTCGCCATCCAGCTGCACATTCTCATCAGGCGCATACTGCCAAGACTTGATACTTGGATCATCCCTTACGCTTTCAAAGATGGCAGTCCTTCTGACAAATACAAATACTTATTCGATAATCAATCCGAAAATAACTGTGAACGTTTCTGGTTCAAGTTATCATGGAACCTGCACACCAAACTTCATACTTCCAGGCGGTGCGATAATCTGCAATGCGACGATAACTCCTGCCGTTTCACAGAGTGCTCTTGCATCTGGTAAATTCATATTTAGTTACATCCCATGCCCTGGAGACAATGCAACCGTATGTTCATCAAACTCTGTTCAGAGTTATTCCGGAACATTTACAACTCATGCCTCTCCTTTGCTATCACCAACAACGCTAAACATAACGCTCACTGTTCGAAATTCATCGCAAGTCGCCCTTTCAACAACACTTGACAAATTAACAGCAAATGTGAAACTTCTTGGAACG
>JAGWHN010000010.1 GCA_028866785.1 Microcaldota archaeon | reverse complement strand
GGATACCGCAAAGGTGCTCAGCAGCTATGTCGACTTCATAATCGCAAGGCTCTACAGCCACGACGATCTAATTGAGATGGCAAAGAACTCCACGGTTCCTGTCATAAACGCACTCACAGAGGCAGAGCACCCAACGCAGGCGCTTGTGGACCTCTACACAATAAGGGAACACAAGGAGAAGCTAAGGGGCCTTAAGATTGCGATGTTCGGTGACACCGCAAACAACACGTTCAATTCTCTCATGATCGCATGCACTATGATGGGCATGGAGGTCGCGCTAATTGGGCCAAAGGGGTATTTGCCTTCTACAAAGTTTGTCGCAAAGGCAAAGGAGTACGGAATCGTTAAGGTTTTTGACTCAATCGAGGAGGGCGTTGACGGCGCAGATATACTATACACAGACACATTTGTTAGCATGGGCGAGGAGCACGAGAGCGACCTTAGGAAGCGGCTCTTCATGCCCTACCAGATAAACGCAAAGGTGCTCACAGCCGCAAACCCTAAGGCGATCGTGATGCACCCGCTTCCAGCGCACAGGGGCGAGGAGATAACTGCAGACGTGCTTGACGGAAAGCAGAGCGTCGCATTTGAGCAAGCAAAGAACAAGCTGCTAATCGAGAAGGCGATAATCCTCTATATCGCCGGAAAGGAAATCTAATCCTATACAAAAACCCAGCATATTATTTAAAACCCCAAATTCAACCCTAACTGTTTGAATGTCAGAGGTAAAGTTGACTCCAGCGCAAAGGAAGAACAATCTGATTAAGTGGAACCTTAGGTGGAAGAAGGAACCCCACATGCTTCAGACGAAATCCGCCTCCAACTTTCTGCAGGGAAAATCTCCTGACGTAGAAATGCTTGAAATGGGCTGCGGAAATCTCGGAAATGTTGAGATTAAGCTTGGCCCAATGTACCACGGTGTCGACATCTCAATTGTTGCGATAAAGGCAGCACACAGGAAAAATCCAAAGGCAAACTTCATTGTTGCAGACGCCTCTTTCCTGCCTTTTAGGGACAATGCATTCAAGAAGGTCATCTCCTATTCGGTAATTGAGTTCCTTGGGGTTGAATTTAGGGAGGCCTTCAAGGAGCTGGTCAGGGTGACTAGCGATGAGATAAGCTTCAGCACAATGCACCTTGACGTGGTCTACAAGCCAAAGGCAGACACGGGCAAAGAGTACATAAAATTGAGCTACGGGACGGTTCACATCGGAACAGGGCTCGTTGGCACAACTCCGGAGCAGATGATGGCCATGCTGAAGTATGCGGGAATAGAGATAGATTTCAAGATTATTGACAAAAACGGGAAGGATGCGGGCATTGATGCTGTGGAGTACCTAAACGGTCTGGACATCAATCAAAAGAAAAACATAGTTCTCAATGCGAGAAAGAGCATAATTCAGGAGGATCAGGCGGTGTAAATGTCAACGGATAGTGTAATCTATGTGATAAACAAGCGGCCGCTTCCCCTCACGCAGATAAAGAAGATGGATGCAGCTCAGCTCTCCCGAGTAGAATTTGAAATAATGCAGAGGCTCTACAGGATTGGACTCAGGAAAGAGAAGAGGCCAAAGGTGCTCACAAACCTGCTTGACGAAGTGATGTGGCAGCTTCGCGACAAAAAGTGAGCACTACCTTCTATCCAAATAAAGCTCCATCATCTGCTTGAATCCGCCTTTTTCGCGCAATCTATTCAAGATATTCCTAATTTTGTCTACGCTATAGAAGCGAATAGCCTCTACCTCTTCCCTGTCAATCTTAAAATCTTTGAGGGTGTAGTTGCCTTTTGTTTCATACAAAGTGATGAATCTGTCATTTTTGACACCGCGGTATGTATGGCTCATCCTTTTCTTCATAATCTCTCTGAATTTGGTCTTTGCCAAGCTAAGGCCTAGTTCCTCCTTAGTTTCACGCACAGCTCCCTGAAGGTATGTGTGGTTATAAGGGAAATGGCCTGAAGCCGAATAATCCAGCCTTCCATTATCCCTTCTTGTCTGCAGCAGAATCTCCCCTTTTAAGTTTAGGATCAGTACCGAAGCCTCTCTATGCAGTCTTCCGCCCGCATGGTTCTTTCGGGCATGTCTGCCTATCACGCGGTCTTTCGAATCGACAACTGCTATAATCTCTTTAGGATCATGGGGGATTTTCTTCAAATCCATTACTCTCCCCAGACATCCGCCTTTATGTTCGCCTTGTCGACTCCTAGGGAAATTAGTGCGGCCTCAATCGCCTTTGTGAACTTGAGCGGCCCGCATACATAGCAGGTCCTCTCCTTTGTATCGGCAACATGCCTTGCAATCATTGCGGCGTCAATGTGTCCGTACTCCCCGTCCCAGCCGGGAACGTTCGTTTCCCTTGTGACGCTCCTTGTCATCTCAAACTTGAGGCTCTTCTTGTAGCCCTCAAGCTCGTCTTTGCATATCGTCTCTGCCGAGAATCGCATGCTGTAGATGAGCTTTATGTCTGTGTCGAGCTTCTTCTCATTAATTAGCCTTAGCATAGAAAGGAATGGCGCAAGCCCTGTACCTCCTGCAACGAACAGAACCTTTTTGTTCTGGTTTGGGTCGTATTTGAACTGGCCGTGCGGCCCGCTAACGTAGTAGACATCGCCAACCTGTGCAGTGTCGAGCTTTGAGGTGAACCGTCCGTGTATCATGCTGATTGCAAAGTCGAGCGTCTGGTCGTCCGGCTTTGAGGCGAGTGAGAATGCTCTTGCTATCTCCTCTCCAGTCTGGGGGTTCTTGTATGCAAGCATGATGAACATCCCAGGGTCGAAGGCAAGAGTAGAGCCGTCCTGTGCCTTGAACTTGAAGATGTTGACCTCTGGGGTCTCTTTTATTATCTCGGTTATAACGTAAGGCTTTTTAACTATCATAAGAATCAATCTGTGCGGTAAAATATAAAAGCTGTAATTCAGCCAGACTTCTCAAGGCTCTCAACTATCTTCTCGAACTTCTCGACAGTCTTTATCACGTCCTTTAGCTTCGGGTTTATGCTATAGCCAAGCCCATAGCCCCTGTCTGTCCTGATATGGGTCGGCTGGAGGACGTTTAGCTGCATCGAGAGGTCCCTGAGCGTTATGATTAGCGTCTTTCTTGTGAAGTGGTCTCCGAGCTTCTGGTATAGCTCGCGGGTTGTCCTTGGGGATTTCTCCATAAGCAGCCTTAGGACGGCGTAGTTTGGCCTGCTCATTAGCTTTCGCACCTTCCAAATCTCATCCTTCTCCTTTTCCTTCCCTGACATACTCTATACATTGCTCATCAATCTTTATAAAGATATATTTGCTGTATGTCGGGAAACAAATGTTCTTTTTTTGAGGATAATTTACGAAGGTATAAATATCTAATTTCATATATTCTAGTATATAACATATATTATAGTATATTTGTGATACTGTGCTAAACATAAGATTCTGGGAAAAGCCCGTTGCGGTCCAAACGACTTCCTCAGTTATGCTAAGCTTCAGCATAGACAAAGTGAATTATGCTAAAACTGAGGAGGAAATCAACACCAACGTGCCAAAGTCGATTGTGAAAGTAGGCAACTCCCTTCTTTACTTGATTTTTCCAAACTTCACTCAGCTTAATGGTAATGAAATCAAGTTGATGGAGAGTGCAAAGGGCAAGGTTATCGATATCCTAAGCAATCCTTCTGATAAACACACGAACGAATTCTTGGCGGCTGAGAGGATTGCGGTTTCAGAGCTCTCAAAAACACTGCCTTACGATAGATCAAGCATTTTGGCTTCACTAATTGCCTATGATACGGTTGGATATGGGCCGCTTAGCCTTCTTATCGAAGATTCTGGCAACCTTGAGGAAATAGAGATAAATTCCCCTACCTCTCCGATTTATATTTATCATTCAAGGTACGGCAGATGTGCAACCAATCTGCGATTCAACAGCGAGGAGCAGTTTAGAAATACACTCAATCGCTTCATAGCGGATTCTGAAAAGGAGCTCGGCGACTCTACTCCTATAATCGATGTTCAGGTCGGAAATGCGCGAATCCACGCGCAGCTAAAGCCCTATTCACTAAGCGGGGCGTGCGCTACGATAAGGCTTGGTGGAAGAAAGGAAACAAATCTAAGCTCGATTATACGCTCACAGATCACCACCTTCGAAGTCCTTGCATACCTCTGGCTGGCCCTAGAAAATAAATCAAACATTGTAATATCTGGAGCTCCGGCAAGCGGAAAGACCTCATTACTAATTTCACTACTTTCACTGGTTCCAAGGCACAGGCGAATAATAACCATTGAAGAGGACGTAAACGAGCTCCAATTTTACTCAAACATCTCAAGCATCGTTTCTCTCTATGGCTCCTCAAATAAAAAAGGGGCAAATACAAGGGACCAGGTGATAAATGCATTGCGAATGAGACCTGAAATGCTTGTGGTTGGGGAAATGCGTGGCGAGGAAACCCGTGAGCTCTTTGGAGGCGCAAACCTTGGTATTCCATTCATAACAACGATGCACTCAAATGAGGGAGGAGCAGCAATAATCAAGAGGCTGCTCGTTAGGCCGATGGCTGTTGAGCCTCAGGCGGTAAGCTCCTTAGATTTATCTGTACAGATGTGCCAGAAAGGAATCGACCATCGTACAGTAAGCGAGATAAGTGAATATAAGTGGCTTAGCCGCGCCGAAAATCTTGGCGAGGGAATAGGGGTAGGCGATGATACAGTCTGCATTGTGCCTATAGTAAAAAATTCCTCGCTTGACCCAAAAGCGCTGCACGCCTCAAAGGTAATTGAGGCGTATGCCAGAAATAACGGCATTAAGCCCGAAGCGGCGTTGCTTGAGCTAAAGAAACGCTCTGGATTTCTTAAGCAGATGTGCACTGGCTCCAAGTCCACCCTGGAAATCTGCGAGAAGCTAAGTTCATATGGTGCGTCATAATGCAACAATTACCACAAGCAGTTATGCTCTCTGTTTTCCTATGGTCACTTATTTATTACCTAAATTCAGGAATTGATGCCGTAACCTCCGCAACCCTGTTTTTAGTCTGCACACTCTTCACACTATTTTTATTAATCTCCTACAATAAATTATACGAATTTTATTTTGCGCGAAAAGATGAAAATGAGCTGCTTGATTCCCTTAGGCAAATTATCTACTATGGTTCAAATGGAGCATCCATGCTTAGTCTCCTAAATCTAATATCTGAGATAACCACGGCTAATAAAATTAAGCTGGGTCTGATTAGAGTAAGGGCGAGAATGCGTCTAGGGGGAGATTTTTTCAGTGCAATTCATGAAGTATTTTCAAAAGAGCTCTCGATATTAAAACTTAACTTTTTAAATTCGACAAACAGCACGCTCGAGGAAATCTCAACAGCGCTCCACTTGCATGATCAGTCCCAAAATGAGACTGCAGCGACCTCGCTTGATTCACTTCAAAGAGGCTCCACAATCAGCATGTTTCTCTCTACACTTTTACCCTCATTTGCGCTATTCACTTTTGTTGGTGGCTCAATTCTTTCGCAAGGCACACCAAATTTTATCCTACTATCGATGATTTTGCTGATCTTTGTACCATTTTTGTACGCACTTAACATGCGCTCATTTGCAAGGAGATTGATTGGAGAGACTATACAACTTTCTTAGTGCACTCGGACTAATTCCCGCCAAAGGGCTTAGCGAGCAGGAGGTAGCAACCCTTTCGCAGGGGATACTACACAATTATGCAAAATCCAAATCTCTGCTTGGCTCAATTAAGACTTCAATTCCCAATAAGACGAAGTACCAATCTTTTCTAAAGCTTGTAAAATCTGTCGAGCTCGGAACTACCCCCAAAATGAACTCGTTTTCTGAAAAAAATTCTGAAAGCGCAGGCACTTTATTGAACATCCTAATACTTGGCCTGAGGCAAAGGCGCAATATCTCCAAAAACTTAGAACTCTTCCGAACAAATCTGCTCCAAAAGATCGAGCTTAGAAATAAGATAAACTCTCGAGTCAATGGGATGCAAATCCTCTCACTGTTGGGGCTTCTTTTCTTTTTCCCTCTTTTTAGCGGAATCTCCTCCGCCCTTGCCACATATTCCCTAAGTTCTCCGCCCGCAATTTTATACGTTTCAATTGGGATCAAAGCCATTTGCCTTACGTACATTTTCGAGATCCTAATGATCACCAGCTCCTTCCTAAGACCAGCTGAGCGTTTCCTCACGATCTTTACAGGAAATCTATCCCTCCTGGCCTGCTCTTACCTCCTGCAATCCACGGCTTATTATCTTGCTTCTTATGCGATATGAATTGGTGAAAACATGAGCATGATACGAATGAATTTTGGGGCAGAGGTGCAAGCGATACTTGCACTTGCAAAGTCGATGAAAGGGCAGGGCTCGCTTGAGTATATAATGATGCTAGCCGCTGCAAGCTTAGTAATAGCCGTGGCGCTTGCAATGGTTGTGAAGCTAAAGGGGGCAGCAATGGCAAATGTGATTGTCAACGGCACAAGCATTAGTATAACTGATGCACTATCGAAACAGCTTTCGGCTCTTGCCGGCAATGCGGTGTGAGAGTGTACAAGGCCCAGCTATCATTTGAATTTATGGTCTATATCTCCCTAGCTGGGCTCTCACTTCTCTCCAGCCTTTCTATGCTGAACGTTTTTTCTGGAGCCATTAGGGGTGCTTTTTACCACTATGAGCTTTCAGATTTGGTCTCAAAGGCAAATTTGGCCGCTACCACAGGAATTCCTTCCAACTTGTCGCTGCTTACTCCTCAAATTCTTTGCAATGCCATTGTAGTTGATAATGTGTTGATGACCAACTATGGCAACTTTTCCCTAGCCTCTGGGGCGAATCTAAGCGGCTCATTTTGCGTTGGCAAGAATCAAACTTTGTTAAATGGCCTGATCTCATGAAAGCGCAAATCAGCCTAGAACTGCTGATTGGTCTCACGATATCCGTGATGTTGTTACTGTGGACTCTCAGCCTGATTGCAAGTATCTCTCGCAGCAATGCTCACGCTACGGGCTTGGCCATGCAGGGATGCAAATCCGTTTCTTACGCAACTTCACTGGCAAAATTGTGCTCAACGTGCGCACAGACTTTACAGGTTGGTCTAAAATGCTAAAAATAAAAGGCATAATCGCCTCTCTTGAGCTAATGATCTCATTACCGCTATTCTTTGCCGCAGTAATTTTTCTTATAACCTCCTACAATAACACTGTTGTGGGGATAACCTCACTTGGAGGCGCACAAGCCTTCCAATTGAAGGCATATTCAACTTCTCAGGAGTTGATATCAGTCATCGATAATTTCGGGCTGAATTTTAGTGAAGTGGCACAGCTCTCTCGAAATTACTCCTCCATATATCTACTTGATTATTCGATTCAGAATTTTAGCTATCTAAACTCGCAAAAATGCTCGCCGCAAAAAATCTGCAGAGTGGTCGAAATAAGCGGAAGGCCCTATTTACTGGTGGTTGAAAAATGAAATTGCAGTCAAGTCTAGAGTTTCTTTTGGTTCTGGGGATAGTTACAGGGCTTGCTGTAAGCGCCGTATCTGTTTATAATTCAACCTTGTCCCAAAGCGGCCATCTAATAAATTCCCTGACCCTGCTAAATTTTTCAAATCAAAGTAGCCTAGACCTCAAAAAAATCTCTCGGCCACTTTTCCTATTCTATGCCCCTTCAAACTCAACTACCAATATGAGTAATATTCTTCAGATTGCCTCAATCGGCTGCTCCACGGGAAGTTTGGATATCTCTTTTAGCTCTCCAGGAATAACCTTCTCAAAAAATTCTCTCCGAATGAAAATTAACGGAACAAATTTTAACACAACCTATTTTACTCCTGAGTCAAATGGATACCACCAAATAAACATTTTCTATAACTACACCTGTGATAATCAGAATGCTTCTGATCTCTCTCAGCTATTCACCTTTGCCTCCCAAACACGTCGTGAAATTAGTAATCCCTCTTCATACGCGGTAATTTCGAATAGGTCAGAGCACGTTGAGTACCAATTAATTTCTGCAGGCAACATCCCAAACTTGAAGGAATTTAGCCACTGCACATACTCGGGGCCTTTTGGGCCTGCAGGGATTGGTGGTCAGTGTGGAACCACCGATGCCTGGGAATATTCTGTATTTTCTGACTATTGCTATACCCAATCCAATTACTACACACTAACGTATTGTATAGTTCCATCCCAAAGCGCTTATTCCCTTAGTTCTCCAGACCCTGCTAATTATTCGCTTAATTATTCATTTAGCTTAGAATTAAACACGCCAAATGCAATTCTTACCTCTCAAGTCTCTAAGAACTTATCAAAGCTTATGCTTGGTGGAAAAATAGTGGGCACAGCAAACGTTACGAGTGTAGGCGGAGCAATGCCACCTCCTAGCCTGATGATCCTTACCAACGCAAGTGGCTCATCAGGCATTGATCCCTCAATTTATGCCTCATATTCCCAGGCTAGAAATAATCTTTATTCGGAATTAAATTTCTATAATAAATCCGAAATCTCTACAGATCTTCAATCTTCCATAGACTCTAGTTTATTGGCTTATTCAAAGGCTTCAAGCACATTAATTAACGGTACCAAACAGTCATTAAAGTGCAATTTTTTAGGCTCTATATATGATTGCACCTCTCCCTCACCATTTTATTATATCATCAAATTGAATGCAAGTGGTACTGGCCTAGAAAATCAAACTTTGAATTATGAAGGTTCAACCCTGCAATTTATCAATAAGTGATCCCATGAAACTTCAATTCACTCTTTTTGAAACGCTGTTATCAATACAATTGATTTTAATTTTTTCTTCATTTTTTATTATCGAATTAAATAGCCAAATATCTAATTCAAACTTGGAAGTTGGAAAACTAAGAGAGGTCTCTGCAATTTATGATTTATACCAGCAGGTAGTGCAAAACGAATCTTTTCGACACTGTATTCTTCAAAATGATATTAACTGCGTAACCCAAAACCTTTCCATTTACCAATCAAGTTTTTTACTTACAAATTTTGGAATAAGAACCATAAACTCCACTTTTGGCGAATTTGATCCAAAATACCTCTCAAGTTGCTTCCCTGCCGCATCAGACAATGTCTTAAAGTTAATTTGTATTTCAACAGTGGTTAAATGAATTCATTGGGATTTTTTCTATTCTCTTCATTAATACTCAGTACTTTCCTAATGTCCTCTTTAAATTTTTACAGCAACAACGTTCAAAAAATCCAAAAAAGCACCATCCTTTCATCTACTTTTATTATTTCGCAATTAATCTCTGAGGAACTATCACAATCTTTAGATCAAAATTACATTCAGTATTTATCTAACCTTAATGATTATACGCACGATAATGGGATTCTTGAAATAAGCAGGAGCAATGTACTACATCTGCCAAACTCCTAAGAGTCTATGCCCGCCAATATTACCTATTTAGTATTAGCATAAGGGCTCTTGGCTCAGTAGTAGAGCGTTCCGTTCGCAACGGAAAGGTCGCGGGTGCGATTCCCGCAGAGTCCACTTCTTCTTAATCTCCCGCTCGCTGGGAGTTCTAGCCCTTTGTAAAAAATGGACTCCGCGGGATTTTCTGAAGGCTTCCGAGGAAGCCTTATTCGAACCCGCAACCTCCTGCATGCCATGCAGGCGCGCTACCGTTGCGCTAGGAGCCCAAAAAATAGATTAAGCCGGCGAAACCCAGAGGATGTTTCCTCCCCTGAGCAGGATCGTTCCGATCTTTGTCTTGAGGTTTCCGTCCTCGTGCTCTTCAGCGAGGTCTAAGACTATGTTCATGTGGATGTCGAACGCCGTCATCTTGCCCCGGATGTCTGTCCCATTCTTTAGCCTTATCAGTACCTGCTGTCCTATTGCCTTGTTTAGAAGGTCAAATGGTCTTTCTTGCATTTTTTCACCAAAATAAAAACAAATTTACTATTACGATCAACACTTATTATTTCTTTGCCTTCTTCTCGCTGATCTTTGAGAGGTCCTCCTTCTTTATTGCGAGCGTGACAGTCCCAGTTCCGAGCCCTATCTGCTTTCCGATAAGCACGTTCTCAGTGACTCCCTTCATGTCATCGCGCTCTCCAAAGGCTGCCGCATTGATTAGGTGCTTGACCGTTTCTTCGTATGCTGCCCTTGCAAATATCGACTCCTTTTCGCCGCTAAGTCCCCTTCTTCCGACGTTCTTTATCGCTCCGCTTGCTGTCATTGCGTCAGCAAGGATATATAAGTGCCTCTGGTCAACGTTGATTCCCTGCTCCCTAAGAACCGTATCGAGCTCCTTCGCGACCGTGTTTCTTGCCGCCTCGATTCCAAACACCCTGTACATTTCAAAGATGTCGTTTGTGTAGATCCTTTCCGTGTCTACTCCTTCGAGCGTCATTATTCCCATTATGTTTGAGTTGTTTGTGACGATGTAGAACTCTTCTGTTCCCTTGTCCTGTTTGATGACCGCCCTTCCTGCATTTTCAATTCCGTTGATTGTTAGCTTTCCGATCTGAACTGCAAGAGCCCTGATCTGCTTTGCGCTCTTTGTGTGCGTCTTGATTATGATTGTCTTCTCCGATGTTCCTGTCTCAATCTTTGCAAGTTTCTCGATCTTTGAGGCGATTGCCTTTGTCGTTAGTTCGTTTGCCTCAAGCTTCTGCTCATCAAGCCTGATTAGGATTGTTCCCTTTGAGAAGTTCTCAAGGACCCTCTTTGCAACGTCATTTACCTTGACCTCGTTGATCTTCTTTACT
This sequence comes from Microcaldota archaeon, assembly GCA_028866785.1. Next base: position 24,864 of record JAGWHN010000010.1, on the reverse strand, counting down.
ATCTGCTCTGCTGTGTCGAAGTCCTTTGCTGCCTTGCCCTTTAGGTAAACGTAAGAGAATGGCGTTGCCGGCTTCTTCCTTGTGTCTACTATCTCGACCAGCCTTGGAAGACCCGAGGTAGCAATCGAGGATGCGACTCCTGCGTAGTGGAAGGATCTCAGGACCATCTGCGTTCCTGGCTCTCCTATCGACTGCGCTGCGATCACTCCTACTGGTTCCCCAGGGGTTACTGAAAAGTTTTTCTTTGCCATGATAATCACTCTTCTGACACCTTTGCAAGGTCAATCATTGTCGGGTCTACCGAGTCCCCTCCATAGCTTGTCTGCACGATGTTTCCGTGGACATCCCTGACAGTGAAGTCCTTCTCCACCTGGTAGTCCTGAAGCGCGTTGATGAGCCTTCTTTGCAGATATCCTGACTTTGCGGTGAGCATCGCCTTGTAAACTACTGAGGTCCTTGATCCAATCGCATGCATGTACATGTCAATTGGCTCGAATCCCATGTAGTAGCTCGAGGTCACGAATCCCTTTGCGATAGGGCTGATGTCCCCTGGCACAATGTGCGGAAGCACCCTGTTCGAGTAGTATCCGCGCTTGATTCTTCCTCCTGAAGATGTTGCCTGCTGTCCTAGCAACATGGACATCTGCACGAGGTTTAGTATGCTACCTCTTGATCCTGCATTTACCATGGTGATTGCGTGGTTGTCTGCTGATGTCGCTGCGACAATCTCGACTCCCGCCTTCTCCCTTGCCTTGTCAAGCTCTGCCATGATCATCTGCTCAAGCGACTGCTTTGCCGTGTATCCGATAAGCGATTCAAGCTTTCTCGCCTTGTACTGCGCGATGAGCTCGGTTACTTTTCCGAACGTGTCTGTAACGATCTTGTCCCTTGCAGTTGCGATCTTCGGCGTTATCAGGTACTCCCTGATTCCTACGGTGATTCCGTGCGTTGTCGCAAATGAGTAGCTCATCCTGCTTGAGATTGAGATGAAGTCCCTTAGGACATCGTTTCCGTAGTCCGCTGAGATCTTCGCAAAGAGCTTGCTGCCCACTCCGAACGTCGCCTTCGTCAGAACTCCTTCGACTAGCTTCCCGTTCTTGATCTTGATAACTCCCTTCTTAGTCTTCTGCTCAAAGTTCATTCCCTTTGGAAGAAGCACCGAGAAGATCTCCTTTCCTGAGTACATTCCGCTCTTGTCTGGCTCCGGAAGCTCGTAGTGCTTTGCGATGCTGAGCAGGTGGATTGCCTCTTCCTTGTCGAGCTTTGTTGAATCGTTTGTGAGGAAATAGACTCCTGTGATTCCGTCCTCGTTGTTTGCGATGATTGCCTCCCCGTTTCTTGGGGAGAAAATCTGGTCCTTAACCGACATCAAGTACTCTGCCTCCGCCTGCGCCTCAAGCGTCTGAGGGATGTGCAAATTCATTTCGTCTCCGTCGAAGTCGGCGTTGTATGGGTGCGTTGTGCAGTAGTTTAGCCTGAATGTCCTTCCCGGAAGTACCTTCACGCGGTGCATCATAATTGACGCCCTGTGAAGCGATGGCTGCCTGTTGAATAGTGCGATGTCTCCGTCGCCTATTTGCCTTTCAAGTATGTCTCCGACCTGGATGCTCTTTAGGACCTCCTCTCTGTTTGTCTCCGTTATCCTCTTTCTCTTTCCGTCCTTTGCCGTGACTCCGAGTATGAGCGGATATTCCGTTCTTGCGGCCATTGCCTTTGCGATATCAAGGTTCCATGCTGTTACGAAGAATGGAACCGTGAGCCTCATCGCAACCTCAAATGGAACTCCGACCTCATCGATGTTGATGTACGGGTCCACTGAAATTACAGTTCTTGCCGAATAGTTGACTCTCTTACCGCTGAGGTTGTACCTGAAACGTCCCTCCTTTCCCTTAAGCCTCTGCGCAAGGGTCTTGAGCGCCCTTCCGCTCCTGTGCCTTGCTGGCGGAATTCCTGGCGTCTCGTTGTTGAAGTATGTTGTTACGTTGTACTGAAGCAGCTCCCACAAGTCGTCGATGATGATCTGAGGCGCTCCCGCGTTTATGTTCTGCTCGAGCCTCTGATTGATCCTCATTATGTCGACTAGCTTGTGCGTCAAGTCGTCCTCGCTTCTCTCTCCAGATTCAAGCGTGATTGATGGCCTGACGTTTACTGGCGGAACCAAGAGCGCTGAAATTATTAGCCACTCTGGTCTGCTTGTTACTGGGTCGATTCCCAAAATCTTGAGGTCGTCGTTTGTGACCTTTGCTAGCATGTCCCTGATTTCATCCGGCTTGAGCCTTACCTCGCCGAAGTAGAAGTATGTTGGGGCCTCGAACTTGACCTTTTGCTGCGCAGATTCGCAGTATGGGCACTTCTTGATGTTCTTTAGCTTCTTGAAGAGGGTTGTCCTGTCGTCCATCCTCTCGCTTTCCGTTCCTATGTTGACTTCTGTGATCTCGGTGTCAACGATGCTCTTGATCTTTCCCCTGACGTCTCCGACCTGATCCTCGTTTAGGAGAATCCTGTGGCACTGCTGGCATGTTGACTGAAGCAAAAGATAAACTATCTTCGAGAATTCCGAGTGTGCAACCGGCCTGATCAGGTCGATGTGTCCGAAGTGTCCCGGGCAGACCTTTGCCCTCGCTCCGCATGTCTTGCAGATGAGTCCTGGGTCGATGACTCCAAGCCTTTGGTCCAGCAGACCTCCGTCAATTGGGTAACCGTCCTCGTTGTAGGTGTCAGGGACCGTGAGTTTTGCAACGCTAAGTCTCCTAATCTGCTCCGGGGCGAGTATTCCAAACTTTACATAGTCTATTATTTCGGCTTGCATAATTATCACTCCTTCATCTTAATCGATGGGAAGATGTGCATCGATTTTATTTCGTCAAGCAAGAGCTTGAACGCGTAGCTGATCTCCACCTCTGACATCGAGCTTCCTCCGCAGATTGGGCAGACGACCGTCCTCTTGATGTAGTCGTAGTATCCGATGTTTCCGCAGTCCTTGCAGATAAGCACCGACGCCTTGTCCGATTGGTCTAGAAGCCTCTCCTTTAGCAAGAGGCTCGCTCCGTATCCGACGAGTACGTCTCGTTCCATCTCTCCGAACCTGAGTCCTCCCTGCCTCGCCTTTCCTTCCGTTGGCTGGTGGGTGAGGATCTGCACCGGTCCCCTGCTTCTTACCTGCAGCTTGTTTGAGACCATGTGGTAGAGCCTGTTGTAGTATACAATTCCGTTGAATATCTTTGCGGTGAATCTCTTTCCAGTTAGTCCATCGTAGAGAACCTCGTCTCCGAACTTGTCGAATCCATGCTTTTCTAGATCCTCTCCGTACTGCTGGATTCGGTCCGACCCTTTTTCTGCGAATGCCGTTCCATCAATCATCTTTCCTGCGACTGCTCCCGCCTTTCCGGCAAGCTCCTCAAGAAGGTGTCCGAATGTGAGTCTGTTTGGGACCGAGTGTGGGTTCAAGAGCAAATCTGGGACTATTCCCTGCTCGTTGAATGGCATGTCTTCTGGAGGGACAATGTATGCTGCGACTCCCTTCTGTCCCTGCCTTGATGCGAACTTGTCTCCCTTCTCTGGAATCTTGAGGCTCTTGATCCTGACCTTTACGACCTTTGTTGCCCCTGTTGACTCCGTGAAGACTACGCTGTCGATAACTCCCTTCTCTCCTGCCTTTAGGGTTGTTGAATCATCTCTGATCTTTTCCTCAAGTCCTGATGCGCTGATGCTCTCCTCCAAGAACCTTGGTGGAGCGACCTTTCCGATTAGGACATCCCCCTCGTCGACCATTGTCTCCGGCTCGATTATTCCATCCTCGCTGAGCTTTGAGTATGCGTGCTCTCCCAGGTATCCTTCAGCCGTTGGTGGCGGAACCTTGAAGACGTCCTTTTGCCCTCCAGGGTACCTGCGCTCCTCATCTGCATAAGTCTTGTAGAACATGCTCCTTCCAAGTCCCCTGTCCACTGCTCCCTTGTTGATCACTACTGCGTCTGCCATGTTGTATCCGTAGTATGTGGATAGCGCGACGATGAAGTTCTGCCCGCTTGGGTGCTTCTCCATCTTTGCAGACCTGAAAACCGATGTCGAAACAATCGGGTTCTGTGGGTAGAACAAAAGGTATGATCTTGAATCAAACCTCAAGTTGAAGTTTGTCGCATAGAGCCCCTGGCTTTGCTTGATGAAGTTTGAAAGCATTGCGTGTCTTGCGGCGTTGTTGTGCTCCGGGAATGGAGATGTGTTTAGTGTGAATCCGAACATTGATGTCATGTCGACCTCAAGGTGCGTCGTCTCCGGAGTTATGTCCTTCTCCTTGAACACCACAAGCGTGTTCTCCTCCTCCTCTGCGTCGAGGTACTCGACTATTCCGTTCCTTAGCAAGTATGAAAACTCTATCTCCTTCTTCCTTAGCTTCTCAAGGATGTCTGGGGTGAGCTTTGACTTTCCTCCCTCAACGATTACATATGGCTTTCTGATTCTCCCATTGTCCGTGTTTATGTGGACTGCATTGAGCTTCTTCATGTAAGAGACATTGATCTCTCCCGAAAGGACTCCTGTTCTCCTTGCCGTCCTGATCTCCTTTGCGTATGCAAGTCCGTCCTTCACGAATCCGAGTATCCTTCCGTTTATGTATACGTAGCATTTTTCGTTGATAGATTTTTTAGCCATAAAAACAACCTACATCGATTCGATGTTTCCCATCTCCTTTAGCTTTGCCTCCGCATTCTTTTCGTCAGCGCCGACCGTCACCTTTGCCATTACTGCAAGGTACTTTGTGAGTCCTACCTCCTGACCCTCTGGGGTCTCGGATGGGCAGATCTTTCCCCACTGGGTTCCGTGCACGTCTCTTGCCCTGAAGTGCGGATGCTTCTTCGCGAGAGGAGACTTGATTCTCCTGAGATGAGTGTAAGTGCTGATTAGATTTGTCCTGTCCAGAACCTGCGAGACTCCCGTCTGTCCTGCAACCCATGTTCCAGTTCCCATTGCGTAATTTATTTTTTCTGTGAGCGTGTCTGGGCTGATGATTGTCTGGATCGTCATCTTTCTCCCCCTTGCGCTCGTCCTTTCGATTTGGTACTTAACATCCTTTACAAAGAACCTGAACGCGTATGCAAAGAGCTCTTCCATGAGCTCTCCTGCAAACTTTACCCTCTTGTTGGCGTAGTGGTCCTTGTCGTCTTGCTTCACGTACTTGTTTGAGACAAGCGATGCCTTCTTTGCCATCTCAATTAGGTATCTTGCCTTCTCCTTCCTTGCGCTTGGCTCTGTGCCAAGGTGCGGAAGCAGATAAGTGTCAATCTGGGTCTCTGCCCTCTTTTGCTGGTACTCCTTTGCCTGTCCTGGAGCAGCAAGCTTTCCGATTTCAAGAGCAGCGTCTGTTGGTCCCATGTCCGTTGCCTCGTTGACCTCGATGTTTAGAAGAATGTCGTTCTTCACCGCCTGAATGTCAGATGCGGTCTCAAGCATCTCCTTTGGCTGAAGGCCAAGTGCCCTTAGCATAAGCACGAAGTTGATTGCCTTTGGAGCTGTCGGGAAGTTGACGCTCAAGTTTCCATGCTGGTCCCTTGTCACGACGCACCTTGCCCTGAACCCTGCGGCAGTTGAAAATACCTTTGAGACTACCTCTGCGCCTCCCTTTTCCCTTGTGGTCATTATTCTGTTTGGCGCAAGGTCTTCAAGTCCGATGAGAACCCTTTCGGTCCCCTTGATTATGAAATATCCTCCTGGGTCTTCCGGATCCTCTCCGTTCTCCTGGAGCTGGCTCCTTGTCATTGTCTTTATGTGGCAGATGCTTGATCTGAGCATGACTGGCAACTCTCCCACGAAAACCTCACCGTATGAGGCTGGCTTTTCGATTCCCCTGACGACCGGAACGAACTCGAGGAACATTGGAGCTGCATAGGTGAGATTTCGAAGCCTTGCCTCGTTTGGAAGAACGTTTCTCCTTGAGCTGTCCGCCTCGATGATTGATGGCTTGTCGAGCCTTATCTTTCCAAGCTTGAGTGAGAATCCTTCGACGTTAGGCTCGATCGAGCTCTGCTTGTCGACTATCTTTTGCAATCCAAAGTCGAGGAACCTGTTGAAGCTCTCGATCTGGTGCTGCAGCAGCGACGTCGAATTTACATAAGAATCTACTAGTTCATTGCTCATTGATGCACCTTAAAAATTATCCTTCAATTACCGTCCTGAAGTAGACGTACTTGTTTCCCTTCGAGTCTTCCCTGTAAATCTTCACGACCTCGCCCACCTTTGCCTTTCCCGCAAGCGCAGGGTCTGAGGTGAAGATTCTAGGCAATTTTTCAGCATTCGTGTTCAGTTCCTTGAGGGCCTTTCTTGCCTCCGCATCGCTTAAGATCTCGTGCTTTGGCACAAGCATGTTTTCATAAGAAATTTTAGATTGGTCCTTCTCGTTTGCCAAGTATTCACCTAAGAACTAAACAGCACTAACGCTAACATTTAACAATAGTACTAAGTTGTTTATATATCAAAAAGCTTATATAAGTTAGGCACGGGCCCATCACCTTGGCTACACCCTCTCATTGTGTGCAAAGCGCGCATTTTGCCCCGAGACTCCCGAAAGGATTAAATAATTCCCATCTTAACTCATGGTTAAGCGTTGATAAAATGCAAAAGTCGATAATAGCGTACATACTCGTCTTCATCTTTTTGATAGGATTCGTCTTCTTCACTTACTACAGCCCCTCAAGGGCGTCAAGCACTACCACGACCGCGCCCACCACAATTCCCCAGAATGTGAGCACGACCACAATTTTTGACAATTTCTCGACTTCCACAACCACAATCCCGGCGACAAGTTGCCTCTCCCCTCAGCCTACGGTTGCGATACCAAATGGCGACTTCGGCACCGGAAACTACACGAACTGGACCATGGACGGCTTTGGATTTGACGCCCCTGGACCCGTTAACCTTACCTATGCAAACAGCCCTCAGGTGAAGGGCTACTACAACCATACATGGACAGGATACGACGGGACCTTCTTTGCGAGCACCTCACACTACAGCGCAATAGGGGTCCAGCCGGGAAATTTGACCTCTGATCCATTTAGGGCGACGGAGCCTTACCTGAATTTCAAGATAATCTCTCCTCAAAACGAGCTCCTTTACGTCGAGGTGCTTGTCAACAACGTTACAAAGATCTCAATCCACTACAACACATATGTGCAGGGAAATCCTTACCCGACAAGCCAGTTCCTAAACGCGACCATCCCGCTCTCCTCGCTTCTCTGCCAGAACGTTAGCGTCAGGCTTGTGGCCCAGGTCGTCGGGAGCTACACTACAAGCAGGACCTACATCGCCGCAGGCGACTTCTACCTGAGCAAGACCCCTTCGGTGAACCCCGGAATATCAAGCTCCATAATAGTCAACCAGACGATAAAAGGGGTAAACGGCTAGGTGTGTGATTGCTTCTTCTATACAATACGCTCGGCCGCAAAAAGCAAAAGTTCGAGACGATAAAGCCAAAGAGCGTCGGGATGTATGCGTGCGGACCAACGGTATACAGCGCCCCGCACATCGGAAACTTCAGGGCGTACCTTGAGCAGGATATTTTAAAGCGCGCTCTCATGCACGATGGCTACAAAGTCAACCACGTGGTCAACATAACCGACGTTGGCCACCTTGTCGGCGATGCAAACCTTGGCGAGGACAAGGTGAAGCTTGCCGCTGAGCGCGAGCACAAGACGGCGAGGGAGGTCGCCGACTTTTACACCGCGGAGTTCATGAAGGACATGCACAGCCTGAACATAATTGTCCCTGATGCGATGCCAAAGGCGACGGACCACATAAAGGAGATGCTCAACCTGATAGAAATACTCGATGAGAAAGGCTATCTCTACAAGGTTCCCACCGGGATCTACTTTGACACCTCGAAGTTCAAGGAGTACGGCAAGCTTGCCAAGATGACATTCGACAAGCTAAACAAGTACCTAAAGGCTGGCGCGCGAGTTGAGCGCGCGGCGGGGCTAAAGAACATCACCGACTTTGCTGTCTGGAGATTTAGGAAAAGGGAATCAAAGGATGAGATGATCTGGGAATCGAAGTGGGGCGAGGGTTTCCCCGGGTGGCACATCGAGTGCAGCGCTATGAGCATGAAGTACCTCGGAGAGACGTTTGACCTCCACTGCGGGGGAATAGACCACATCCCTATCCACCACACAAACGAGATAGCCCAATCGGAGGCAGCAACTGGAAAGAAGTTCGTGAACTACTGGGTCCACAACAACTTCCTCACCGTTGACGGGGGAAAGATGGCGAAGTCCGTCGGAAACGTCTACACCATAACCCAGCTCGTAGAGAAAGGATACTCCCCTATTGCGGTGAGATACACGCTGATCTCCGCGCACTACCGGAAAAAGTTAAACTTCACGCTTGAGGCACTTGCAAATTCATCAAAGACCCTCAACGGGATATACTCCTTCCTGCAAAGGCTCTCCGTGTTTGATGGTTCGGCAAGGCCAAGCAAGGAGTTTGAGATTTTAGCCCAAGAGGAGCACTCAAAGTTCTTCAAGGCTATCTCAAACGACCTGAATGTTCCCTCGGCGCTCTCGGCAATGCACAATCTGATAACCGAGACGAACAGAAAGATTGAGCAGGACTTGCTATCCAAGTCTGAGGCAAAGCTGGTCCTTGGGATGATGCTCGAGTTCGACCAGATACTCGGCCTTGAATTCGAGAAGAATTCCAAGCAGGACAAGAAGCAGATAAAGGGCGCAATCGAAAAGCTGATTCAGGAGAGGGAAGATGCAAGAAAGTCAAAGGATTTCAAGAGGTCCGATGAGATAAGGGACCTTCTGAAGAATAAGTTCAAGATAATAATCGAGGACACAAAAGACGGCGTGAGATGGCACAAGGAAGTCTGAGCCTAGGCCGCCACGTTCTCCTTGTCTTCCTTTTTCTGCTCGCTTTCAACTATCGGCTCGTTTACGATCTGCGTCTCGTCAGGCATGTTGCCCGAAGGCTTTCTCCCACCGCGCTTTTGCTGCTTTGCGGTCTTGGCATTCGCAAATAGTATCTCCATCTTCTCCTCTGTTGGCGTGTCTATCCAGCTCTTTATGTAAACCGAAATATTTCTCAGCGGCTTTGAGTATCTGTCGGTGAAGGAATAAGCGTTGCTCTCATGCTTTAGTATTCCGACGTTCACCCCGAAGTCAAGATACCTCTTCCATGTCGCAAGCGGGAGCTCCTTGCTGCAGTCCTTTAGCCTAAGCTGCCCTCTCTTCTTCACCTCCGAGAGCGCCTTTGCAAACCTGTACGCCTTCGTCTCGTTCTCAAAATAGATCTTCGCAACTTCTTTCACGTTCGGGTTCTTGAGTTTCTCCTTGAGTGGAGCATCCTCGTATTCCCAGTACTTTATTCCCACTGAATCGCCAAGATTATGGAATATTATAAGTTATTAAGCGTTTTGTAAAAATTGCGAAAATAAATTTCCTAATTCTGGTAGATCATGGTGAGTATGTCCTCGTCCAAAAGCACGTGGTCCTTCCCGACCTTCTGGCCCTTGAACTTCACGCTCTTGCCTGAGACGTAGGCGTACTTGAGGCTCTTTGCTATATCGGAGTGCAGCTTTTTTGCGACGTCAACAACGGTGCAGCCGTTGCGCATTATTATCGGGTTCTCATAATCCGGATTCGCATCCTTTGGCTTTAGATAAACCCTGCACAGCCTTAGCGCGGAGAAAATCTCCTTCCTCAGCTCAGCGATGTTCAGGTTTCTCAGCGCGCTAATCGGGGTCACCTTAAGCTTTGTCCTGGTCTCGATATCCGCCTTTACCTTCAGGAAGTCCTCGTTTACGTCTATCTTGTTTATCGCCACTATCGCATCAATGTAAAGATCAGTTCCCGCAAGGAAATCTATCACATCATCCTCCTCTGCATCGTCCCTGAAGTGAATTGCACAATTGAAAATCCCAAACTCGTTTATTATCTTCACAATTCTTTCCTTGTCGGGTATCTTGTGGCCCTGGTTCTCTATCCTTATTCCTCCGGAGTTGAGCTTTTCCATGCTTATCGCGGGCCTTTTCTTTCCCGCGTGGATCCCAAGGTCCTTTAGCTCCTTGAGCAGCGTGTAGAGGTTCTGCGGATTTTTCGAGTCGATTACAAACAACAGCAGGTCGGAGACCCTAATCGCGCTCGCAATCATCGCGCCTCCCCCCTTCCCGATGTGCGCCCCCTCGATTAATCCGGGGAGGTCAAAGATCTGTATCGTCGCCCCGTTGTAGCGGAGTATCCCCGGTATTGCGTCAAGCGTGGTGAACGCGTAGTCGGCAACCTTTGAGTCCACATTTGTGAGGAGCTTTTGCAGCGACGATTTTCCCGCGTTCGGGAAACCGACAAGCGCGACTGTCGCATCTCCGGTTTTCTTGACCGAAAAGCCCTTTCCCTTTTTGCCTTTCTTCCCCTCTACCATCTTTTTCTTCGTGTTCGCTATCTTTGCCCTGAGTATTCCAAGGTGTGTGTTCGTCGCCTTGTTGTGCTTTGTCTTTGAGTACTCTTTCTCAAGCTCTTCAAGTTTTTTTTGCAAGATCTCTTTTTCCGTCATAAAAATTCTCCAATCGTTTATACCACTGCACGTTTATTTTACAATACTCTAAATATCTTTTTACAGCATCTTTTTAAATATTACCAAAAGGTAACTATTATGGCAACAAAGAAAAAAGCAAAAGGAAAGGCAAAGAAGATGGCAAAGGGCAAAAAGGGAAAGAAGGCAAAAAGATAAGTAACTAAAAATTTGTTTTTTGTTTTCTTTTCTTTTTTTCTCTTCACATTTTTGGCATGAATTTTGAAAGCCTTCTTTTCACGTCCCTGTCGTTCTGAAACGCGTTCATCATCTTCTTCATGTTTGCAAAGTCCTTCAGCAAATCCCTTACGTCCTTTTCCTGTGTTCCGCTTCCCGCTGCTACCCTCTTCATCCTGTTTTGGTCATGCATCAATTTTTCGTTCAACCTCTCCTCTTTTGTCATCGATCCTATTATTGTCTTGTACTTCTTTAGCTTGATCTCGCTTTCCTCGACCGCTCCCTTTGGCATGTCGACCATGCCTAACATACCGAGCATGTTCTTTAGCGGCCCCATCTTGGACATCGTCTGGAGCTGGGTGTAGAAAGTCTCAAAGTTGAGCTCCTGCATGTTCATCTCTTCCGGCTTTATATTTGCCTCCCTAACCGCCTCGTTCACATGGGTTATCAGCGACTCGATGTCCGGTATCCCAAGCAGCCTTCCTACAAACTTCTTTGAGTCGTAGAGCTCGATTGAGCTTAGCTTCTCGCCCGTGCCCACAAATGTTATGTTCACGTTTGCTGCGTTCACGGCGCTAAGGGCCCCTCCCCCCTTTCCGGATCCATCGATCTTTGTGACAATCACTCCGGTGAGCTTCACTGCCTCGTCAAATTGCTTTGCCTGCTTCCCTGCAATCTGCCCGATGTCTGCGCTAATCACCAGTATCTTCTCATCAGGCTTCGCCTCATGGTTTATCTCCTTTAGCTCCTCGATTAGCTCCTTGTCAAGCGCGTTCCTTCCGCTCGAGTCGAAGATTATCACCTTCTTGTCCTTGAATTGTGCAAGCCCCTGCTTCACGATTTTTTTGACGTCTTTTTCTCCCTTTATACCGAAAAATCCCACTCCTGCCTGCTTTGCGAGCGTCTCGAGCTGCTCGTATGCGGCAGGCCTCTCGACATCGCAGCAGATCACCGCGCTGCTCAGCCTCCTGTCCTGGTAGAACTTGGCTAGCTTTGCGGAGCTCGTGGTCTTTCCCGAGCCGTAGAGCCCGAGCATAAGTATCCTCTTTGGCTCCAGGGTCGGCTCGAACTTCTTGCCCATCAGCTTGACCAGTTCGTCATAGACTAGGTTTGTGATGTAGTCCTTCGGGCTAACGCCGGCAGGGAGCTTTGACTTGAGTGCTGCATCCTCTATCTTTCGCGTGAGCGCAAGAACCAGGCTCACCTCGACGTCAGAGCCGAGCAGCGCCTTTTGGAGCTCCTTGTTGAACTCCTTTATGCTCTTTGCATCGATTATGGGCGCGCCGCTAAGTCTCGCGAGCGCTTTCCTCAATCCCTCTCCTAAATCCATATTCCGAACCAAATAAGCCGATGTTCCAATCAGCCCTAAAGTAGATAAAATGCATAAAAATAATATATCCTTATTTTTCTGCTATTCTAAACTATGCTTCTTAAAATACCCATCAATCCCACAATCTCGTCTGGAATTGGTTGTGTGATTGAATAATGTATTTTTTGCTTGTGCCTTGAGTCCCTTACTGCCGATATCGCATCTTCTATAAGAAGCTCTCGGAGATACTTGGATAGAGTTTTTTTGGGCAATGATGTATTCTTCAAAAGCTCCGAAAATGTGGAACTTTCTTGCCTCATAAGAGACGCCAAAACCACCGCCTTCGGTGTAAAATATTCCCGCACTTTTGCCCTACTTATTCCAGTTTCCTTTACTCGAGTTGTCCTTCCGTCCATCTGCAACACTATTAAATCTTAATGAATATATCATTATGCTTGGGGGTTCATAGCTCAGCCTGGTTAGAGCGCTGGTCTTATAAAATCTTTTAGGAAAGCCAGAAGTCAGGGGTTCAAATCCCCTTGGACCCATAACGCTCACTTCGTATTAAACGAGCATAAAAATAGATATAAATATGGCCAAATGCCACTCACTTTGATAACATGTCACAGGCCCATAAGAATATTGTTTTCAACGCGTATGAATTTGAGAGATATAAGCCGCTAGGCAAGTTTTTGCATGATGAAGTTAAAAACGAAAACTACAGCGTGAAATTTGCGCTTTCAGAGTATACAAAGCTCCAGAGCCTACGCATGGCTTCATTTGAGATAAGGCCAAATTTCTCAAATGAGATTTATAGCATCCATGTCCGCAACTCTCCAGACTTGGATAACATAAGCTTCAGCGTATCACCTCCTTTTCAAAGATCTGAAGATGTCTCAACTACCTTATATGAATTGGGTTTCTCTCGCAAATTTGGTATAACCTGCTCTGATATTTTTAGACTAAGTTCTGAAAATCCTACAAAGGGCCTCAATCTTTCAGTATCAATAATTCTTGACTACTTCATATCAGATTTACGCACAAGAAAGGTTGCACAGGGAGAAGATGTAAACGAAATCATCTTTTTCACGACTCGACTCCATTCAATTAAAAGCGCTATTGACGCAACTGAAATCAGAAATTTAATGAAGGAATTGAAGAAATAGTCCTACTTATTTTAGAAGAAAGACAAGCCCTTTAATATAAGATCTACTAACTGTTATTATGCAGAAGAAGGACCCGATAATCAAGGAGATCGCAGTAGAGAGAATAGAGACGCTTTTTGGTTTGGCGGGCGATAGGACAAATGCGGGAGACAAGAGGTCAAAGGAGCTTGCAAAGCGCTACATCAAGATTGCAAAGAGCATAAGCACTCACTACAAGGTCAAGATTCCTGACAGGATAAGGAACTCAATCTGCAAGAAGTGCGGAAACGTTCTCATCCCTGGGCTCAACTGCAAGGTCAGGCTCGCAAGCTCAAAGCGCTATGTTGCATATGTCTGCGAGTGCGGGGAGGAAAAGCACATCTTCTACAAATAGACTCCAATAGGGTTTAGATTCCAATCTCAAACTTCCATTCTACGGGCCAAAGAGTCAAGTTAATCTTATGTTTGAACCCGCTTTTTTTCTTCCAGTCCCCTAACTCTTCTTTTATTTCTTTAAGCAACTTCTCCACATTTCTAATCTTGCTTGCAGTTATTCGTACATAAACTTCTATGGGTGCTGCCTTAACGATGATCCTTGAGCTATTTGCATAAACAAAGACATCGTCTATTTTTGTTAATTTGTGAATTATCCTTCGAATCTCATTTGAAAGTACTACTATTTCGCTATCGCTCACTTTTTTATCATCAAATTCGATGTTTATTGTAGGCATGATTATTTCACGCCCATCTTTTCAAGCATTAGGTTGAGGAATGCGTCAAGCTTCAGGTTGCTTCTTGCGGTGAGAAGGTACCTATCATATTCCATCTCGCTCTCCGACTCCTTCCCGTGGTAGATCCTTATCATCTTTGCGATCTCCTCGTCCTTTGGCGCGGCGATCCTCCTGTCGGTTATCACATTAGCCCTTGCGACAACCTTGACCGAATTGCCCATCGCTGCGACAATTTTCTTGTTGTCGACAAAATCCGTAATTAGCTGCGTGAGGGGCCTGAACTCCTCAAGCTTGTACCTCTCGATCCCTGGGCCGTCGATTATTATGAGCGAATCGTATCCTTCGGAGGTGAGCTTTGTCGCATTAACATCTGGCAGATAAGTCGCTCCGTGGGCTCCCACGCACTCCTTTCCCTCCTTGGTGTAGCTTGCAATCACTGGGGTTATGCCCCACTTGCCCAGCATGAGCCGCACCATCGCTACCGTCTCGTCCCTGAAATCTCGCGGTGGGATAATTATAAGCGCCTTCATCTAAACGATACCTATTCTAATGCAGGAATTATAAATTTATCTAGACGCTCTCTACCTGCACTACGCCAAACTTTGGCTTGCCGAACCTGCGCCTTGCCGCAAAGTACGCAATAATTATCACAATTGCCACACCCGCAAAGATCCCTATGTCAAGAAGCGAGACAAATACCGGGCTGCTCCCCGCTCCGTCCCTGACGCTCAGGCTCTGGATTATTCCAAAGTAGCTGACGGTTCCCGTTGCAAATCCGTATGGCACATTCTCCAATGTAATCATCCCGCTAGGGCCCGTATACATCTGAGCCGACGTCCCGTTCGAGAACTCAAGAGCAACAAGCGAGTTGACCGGCATCCCAAAAATGTCCCTTGAGGAGATGTCAATGTTGTATACGGGCAATGTTATCGGCACCGTGCCTGCAGAGCTGATGGTGAAGTTTGAGGATATCGTCATCTTTACGGACTTGTAGTACGCATATGATATTTGGTAATCGACTCCCCCGTAGAGATAAGCGCTGTTTGTGACTGTCCTGTTGCCTATGTAGAATGTGACGTTGCTAAGCCCGCTTCCCTCCCTGCTTTGCGGCGCAAGCTCTGTGAGGTAGAGCTGCCTGAACTGCGCTGTAACTATAATTGGCGCGCCTACCACAACCTCAAAGCTCTTGTTCATATTTCCGTTGCTCCACTGGTAAAATCCAATTTGCGTTGAGTTTGATATGGAGATATTTTGCACCGCAATTCCGATGCGCGCGACGCTTCCCCCGCTATACCATCCCCCTCCCGAAACGCTTCCGTAGTCCGACTTCACGCTCACAAGATACTGCGGGCTCCAGGTCGCGTTTATCGTGGCTGCGCCCGTAATTATCACAGTACCGTTAATGCCCATGTTGCCATTGCTCCAGCCCTCGAAGATCTCCCTGCTCGCCGCGCCTGTCTGCGAAATGTTGCTCTCCACCCCGTACTTCACAATTGTGCTGTTGGAGTACCATCCAGCCCCAAACGCCGTGCCGTACTGAGAGGTCACGTTAAGGTAGTATTCCTTTTGCCAAATCGCCGTCTCAGTAAGATTTGAGTTCATAGTGACTGTTGTGCTGTTCGATGCTCCCGTGTATGATCCCAGCCCCACTCCCTGCCATCCGACAAACTTCATTCTTGCGGTCGCATTTATCTGCACTATCTGCGGCGCGCTTATGGCGACCGTCGAATAGGCGACGTAGTTTGTGTTCCCGCTGATGTTTGCGTAAGCGGAGTTTATCCTAAGCCCGTACCCAAGGCTCCAAAGCACTGTGTTGTTTGAAGGCTGGGGAAGCCCCAATCCCATCTCAAAATAATTTATCCTGTTGTCTAGCTCTTGTACCCCGTACGGATTTCTAAGGTTCGTTTTGCTCCCTACCCCGTATCCTATGTATGAAAGCCCTTGCTGGGCGGGCATGAACCTGCCCGACTTGTAAACGGAGAGATTTGAGAAGATGACCGGCGCAACACTTGAGATCACTCCCGTGGTGTTTGCGACCTCCCCGAAGGCAACTGGCATGCTAGGGCCCGAGCTGGAACTGCCTAAGCTTACATTCCCCACCACCACCCCGTCAAGCGAGAATAGCCATCTGCCGCCTGAATAGTAAAATGCATAGTTGTGGAAGGTGCCGTTTGCGCCCACCGAGTTGTCTGGGCCCAGCCTTCCCAAAAATCCCCCGTTGTAGCCGGATGGGAAGTACTCATAGAACCACTGCGTTCCCCCTGCTGTCAAGTGCTCATATCCGCTGCATCCATCGAGGTTGCAGTTTGAGGGGTACATTCCAGACTGGTTCTCAACCACATATCCCATCTGCAAAAATGCGCCATTGTCCAGATTTTCGCCAACCCAGTAACCAAGCGATCCCGATTTGCTCTCCTGCGGCGTTATAGTCTGTATGGAGACCGAGGCTCCGGAGTTTTGTGAAGCGCTCTGCCCTGCCCTGACCCCATACTGGTACCAGTACTGTGCGCTGGCCACATTCGAGATTGAAAACAAAAGTAGGAAGGCAACGAAGTAAAGCTGGAGATTATACTTTCTCATGGTCAAGCCCTATCCTGTTTAACTCTTCAACCACTCTATTCTTTATCGCTGCATTTATACTTTTCCAATCGACTACCGCGCTATCTATCGGGCTCTTTGACCTGCCAATCGCCTGCTCCAGCATTACCAAATTGTCACTCCCATCCTCGTTTAGTATCGCATGCTTTGGTATGATGTGCGAGAACGCATACCCTTTTTGGAGGGCGAGCTTGGTGAACTTTTCCGGATAGTGATTAGACCCTATGCCTATTACGCATTTTTCAAAATCCTCCTCCTGCAAGAGCGAAGCATACATTGATTCTGCAAGCCTGCGAGCAAGCTCCCTGTTCTGTATCATAGAATCGTCCCCTCCGATTTCCACAAACAGTGAAGGGGTCTTGAGAAGGGGTCCGTGGTGCGTTGCCTCGTAGGTCTTCTCGATATGCACCTCAATGTCCGATATCCCTCTTAACGCCCCAAGCATCTGGACTGGCGCCGCAACGGAAAGCTCATGGGGCTTTCCCCCGATTTTCGCATCCGCCGTCCAGTTGCCAAGCGAGTGTGTCGTGAGCGCAGGAACATTATTTGCGCTCTTGTGCTTGCTCAGGAAATAAGCGACCTCAAAGCCAAACGAGTCTATCTCCGCGCTTATCAAGGGGGAATTGAGCCTTAGCAAAAAGAGCTTACCGTTCCTAAATCCCTCCTTTCCATTCACCGTGTGCGGCTCGAAGCCAGAATTTTCGAGTAGCCGCTCTGCCATGTTGCTCGAAGCGACGTCCAGAGTCGAACTTATTATCCCTATCATTTGCTCGCAAGCTAATCTCAGGCTTAATATAAAAAGATTAAAGCTGCTCCGCTAGGGGATTTGAAAATAGGGAAAGAGATCACTTGTAGATCGACTGGTACTTCACGCCGTTGTCGTCAATGATTGTTATGCACTCTCCCTCGCACTCAATCAGGCACGCCTGGCAGAGTATGCATGCGCTTCCGTTCACCGCGACCGACTTCTGGGTGTAGTGCGTGTGGCCGTCCTGCGCATTTGCAAACTTCTCGTGGATCACAGGGTCGTTCACCCCCTTCCACTGCTTGTCCTCAGGCGCCGTGTCCCTGTTGATGTCGCCTCCTGCGATAGGGACCATCTCAAAGACCGCTACCGGGCAGACGTCCTTGCAGTGGTCGCATCCTGTGCACTTTGGCTTGTCAACAAAAACATCCATGGTTTCACTTTCAAAGGGTTTATCTCCAATCACTGATTTAAAGCTTTCTTAAAACAAAAGAAAAAATAATGGAAAGCCTAGCGCGTAGCTAGGGCTGTTTTCCAAACGTCAAGGCGACGATTAGCCGAATAGGGATGCAAGTCCGCTTGCCGCTTCCTCTTCGCTCTTCTTCTCCTCTTCCTTTGGCTTTTCCTTCTTTGCCTCTGCTGCTGCTCCTGCTGGCGCTGCTGCCTGAACATTCTGGGCGTTCTTGATTATGTCCTTTATGTTGACATTCTTCAATGACTCGACGATCGCCTTTGCTCTCGCCTCATCCGGGGACATTCCCGCTGCCTTAACAATGCTCTTCAAGCTTTCTTCGCTAATTTCCTTTCCAGCCGCATCAAGCAATAGTGCAGCATATATGTATTCCATTATTTTCACCTAAGTATCATGCAGCTTCTGGCGCTGGTGCCTCTGCAGCCGGAGCCTCAGCCTCTGCTGGGACTTCAACTGCGATTCCAATCGCCTGCGAGACTGCGTTTGCAATTAATTTCTCAACTATTCCTGGCTCGTAGCTCTTTGTTGCGATTCCAAGTCCAAGCGCGGAGAGGTATCCCTGCTTGACAAGCTTGTCTATGTTGTACTGTGTAACATATCCAATGTTTGTCGAGAGCGAATTCGCCACGTTGAATCCTTGCGCAACCTGGTTTGCCACAAGCTCTGGAGTAATGTTGAGCACATCCTTTGTAATGAAAAGCCCGTTGTCGACGATCACCTGAAGCGATGCGCCTATCTCAAATGGCTTTATGTCGAGCATCTTGAGCGCCTTTGCAACCGCAAGCGAGATCTTTGCGTCCTTCGCTACGAGCACCTTGCTCTTTCCGATCACAACCTTGCCCTTCTCGATCTTGACGTCGATTCCTGCCGCCTTGAGGTCTGTAACTGCCTGCCCTGGGGCGATTGTCGTCTCTCCGGACTCAATGTGTATGTCCTCTGGGGAGATCTGGTTCGGCTTTGCCGAAAGTTTTAGCCTGTTTGAGCTGATCATGTTGTGAATTTCAAAAGCGTTCTTGTTCGTGAGCACGAGCGCAACGTTCTTCTCTATGAAAGGCTTGAGCTGGTCTAGCCTCTCGTCTCCCTCCATCGCCTTCATGATTAGGCTCTTTCTTGCGATGATCACCTTCGTGTCAGGCTTCATCTGGTTCTTCACTTTCTGAAGCAGCCTGTCTGGAAGTGATGTTAGCGGAAGGACTCCGACTACCTTGTACTTCTTGATCTCGGCCTTTAGCTTCTTTGCGTATTCGACCTTTTGAGACTTGACCATCATATTATCACATTACCTTTATCGGCTTGCTCATAGAGAGCTTCACGTACGCCGATTTAATCCTATTCTGCCCGACCTTCTTGTTGATTGTGGAGATTACCTCAACCATGTTTTCATAGAGCTTCTTTGGCTCTATGTCCTCAGATCCGACCACGCAGTGGACTGTCGGAAGGTTCTTTCCCTTTGTCTTGATCGCGATTCTCTTTGTGAGCTCGTTTGAGATTGCCTGAAGTGTCATATTTCCGATTAGAGGCTTTGGCATCTTGTTCCTTGGACCCAAAAACTGTCCGAGGAACTTTGCGATGTTTGGCATGAGGTTTTGCTGGGCTACTAGATCGTAGTTTAGCAGCGAGGTCATTGTGGCAGGCTCCTTTGAGATTGAGTCTAGCTTTGCGCCGTCGAACACCTGGATTCCGAGCTTTTCGGCTGTCTCGATCAGATTCTTCTCAGTTGCAAACACCGCAATCTTCTTCACCTTGCCCTTTCCGTGAGGAAGCATTACCTCAAGGTTTAGCTTGTTGTCCTGCTTGTTGAAGTCGATGCCCTTGAAGTTCACAGCGAGCTCTACGCTCTGCTTGAACTTTCTAGTGCCCTTGTTCTCTTCGATGAACTTCGTAAACTCCTCTAACTTTATCTGTTCCATTTCAAACCCTCCTGCAATATGCAGTGATAGCGGGAAAATAAGCTATCTTATTGTATATTGATATATTCGGCAATATATAAAAAGATTACCACAGCGCTCCATTTTGGCAGCCGCAGCGCATCATTTCCTCCCTTACTTTGTTGATCTCTTGCTTCTCTTGATCTTGAGCTGGTGCCTTACCTTCTTTGTGATTCTTCGCATAATAATCTCTTTGATATTGCAAATTAAGTTATTTAAAGAGCTCGCTCAAGGAGAAAATGAAATAAAAAAGAATTAGAAAAGAAAAATTAAAAAAAAGAAAATGCGGGCGCAATTACTTGCGTCCGGACTTCTTCATTGGCTTTTGTGCGGTGTAGATGACTACAAGACCTATTATCGCCAGGATTATTCCTCCGTACTGTGCAACCTGTGCATTGTAGCACGACTGTGCTCCATTGCCTCCGATGATTGCGCTTAGGAAGGTTCCTATCACTCCGACCACAGACCCGCAGTTGTTAAGCGTGTTGTATCCCTGCAATGCTACTACTGCTCCTATCAAGAACAAAATTATTCCAGTTATTGCTTTCCATGTTTCCATTTAAATCCCTTGGTTTTAATGTCAATTCAAGCTATTTAAAGATATCTCCGTTCTCAAATCTATGGAGGCGTTCCATAGATTTAATTGAGTTCATACTCCTGCTTTAGCACAGGCACCTGCACCTTGTACTTGCTTTCAAGCGTGTCGTGAAGCTCCTTTCCCTTCACTTCCTCTCCGTGAACTACGAAAACATCCTTCAGCCCGTGGATTTTTGAGATGAATCTTAGAAGCTGCGGCCTGTCTGCGTGACCGGATAGCCTGTACATCTCAACGGCCATCTTTATTGCGACCTTGTGTCCGTTTAGCTCCACCTCTTTTGCCCCTTCAAGTATCTGCCTTCCAAGGGTTCCCTCAGCCTGGTATCCAACGAACATCAATTTGTTGTTGTGATTTCCCGCAAGGCTCTCAAGGTACTTTATTATCGGACCTCCGCTTATCATTCCGCTTGTTGTGACAACTATGCATGCCTCGTGCTCGTGCATTATCTTCCCGCGCATCTGCTTTGTTATGACGTTGTGGAAGTTTGCGCTCTTGAACGGGTCATCCTCGCTCATGAGGATCCTTTGCTGGAGCTCCTTTCTGCAGTAGATCACGTTGTGCCTGTAGATTCGCATCGCCTTTCCAATCATCCCGTCGATGTAAATCGGAACCTTTGGAATCACTCCGGACCTCATGTAATCGTCAAGTATGAAGAGAACCTCCTGCGCCCTTCCAACCGCAAAGCTTGGTATCACTACCTTGCCTCCCTTGTTGATCGTCTCCTTGATGCTCGCGAGCATCGTGTTGATCAGCTTTTGCTCGTCAGGGAATTCGTCCTTCTCGCCGCCATACGTGCTCTCAATTATCAGCGTGTCCGCCTTGAGGTCATCCGTGTGCGCAGGCTCGAGCATCCTTGTCTTCTTGAGGCTCATGTCGCCCGTGTAGAGAAGCCTGTGCTTCCCGTCGCTCACTTCAACTAGCGAGCTTCCGAGCACGTGCCCGGCTGGTAGCATCCTGAATGTGAGCCCCTTTATCTTGAACTCCTTTAGGTACTCAACTATCTTGAAGTGGGTGTTCACTTTCGCAAATCCCTCCTTGCTCACGTTCTTTGGCTCCGATATTTTCATATAGTCGCTTAAGAGAACGTTCACAAGCTCAAAAGTAGGCTTCGTTGTGTAGATGTAGCCGTTGTAACCTGCTGTGTATACGTGTGGTAGGTATCCGCAGTGGTCTAGGTGAGCGTGCGACAATATTATCGCATCCACTCCCTTGAGTTCGCTATCCTCTATCAGAGGATACTGCTCCTGTTTTCCAAGCTTTATTCCGCAATCAAGCAGAACCTTAGTATTAGCACTTTCAATCATTATGCAGCTCCTTCCCACTTCTCCGGCTGCCCCGTAAAATTTTATTTTCATTTAATTCATCTGTTCTGTAACCTTAGTTGATGATCTCGTCATCATATCCTATGTCATTATTTTTGTTTTTGTCTTCAGACTTAACCGCGATGTCAAGCAAGGAAATCTCCTGCTGCTTTTGCGGCTTGCTCTGCCTTCTTTCTCCATTTCTCCTATCGCCACCGCCGTTTCTATCCCCTCCCCTAAATCCAGTGAGCGCCCTGAGCTTTGTGTAAAGCTCGTCAAGCACCTTGTTTGATTCGAAGATGAGCTTCTCGTGCTCTTCGATTTGTTTCGTGGCGTCTTCGATGTCCCCCTTGATGAGGTCCACCTTCTTTCTTGCCTTGTATGTCTTTATTGCCCCATCAAGCTCCGCATCGACGTCGTTGATCTTTCGGATCAAGTCCTTCTCCGCTGAAAGCGATGATGCCTCTGTGGCAATCTTAAATTCGAGTCTCTCCTTGAGCCTCTTTAAGTATCCTATACTCTTTGTCTTGTCAGTCCTTGGTGCTGTGCTGTTAAGCTGCGATAGCGCCGCAAACTCCGCCTGCTTGTATGCCATCTTGTGCCTGAGCCTCTTGACGTTGTCAATTAGCCCGAGCCTCTTCTTCCTCTCCTCCTCAATCGCCTTGTTCAGATCTGCTATCTGCTGCTCCTTTGGTGAAAGTGGTTTTGCAGGTGCTGCTGCAGGAATAGCTTCAACCTTTTCTGTCTTTACTTCCTGTTCTGTTTTTGTTTCTCCTTCCAGTGAATCGCCTTACCTTGTGTTGTTATTGTGAATGATTAGCTGATAAACTTCAAGCAGTTTGTCTGTCGCTTTGTCAATTGCAAAAGACTTAGCGGTCTCTACAGCCCTGTATGTGTATTTGTCGGAATTATTTAAAACCCTTTCTATTTTTTTGGCACAGCTGATGTAATCTCCCGGCTTGAACTTTTCGCCGTTCTTCCCGTTCTTTATCAGCTCCTTCAGCGCGAGGTAGTCTGCGCCGACGACAGGCTTGCCGCTTGCCATCGCCTCAAGCGCGACTATGCCTTGAGTCTCAAATGTTGATGGTATGCAGAACACATCGCATGCAGCATACATCTTTGGCAGAACTGATTGCTCAACAAAGCCGATGAACTTTATGTTCGCGCCGAGTCCCAGCCTGTTTGCCATGCTCTTGTAGTACTCAAATGCCGGCCCTGTGCCTCCAATCACGAACTTGACGTCCTTTCTTTTCTTGAGTATCTGCTTTGCAGCCTGCAGAAGTATCTCGATCCTCTTCTCCTTGCTCGTCCTTCCTATGTAGAGGACCATCTTCTCCCCCTTCTTTATCTTGAGCTTTCTGCGAATCGAGCTGCCGTTCACCTTCGGGTTGAATGTACGCGTGTCAATGCTGTTTGGCACTATGTGCACGTTTTGCACCCCGCTCTTCTTGATGAACTTGTCTATCGCATCCGTTGGCACTATTGTTGCGTCGCATCTCCTGTAGAAGAACTGGATGTACTGCCAGAGGTACTTGCTCGTGAATTTCTGGAGCATCTTGTTCTTTGGGTAATAGCTCTCGATTATCCTCTTGTCATTCACCATCGTGTGGAACGACCCCACGAGCGGATACTTTCCGAGCTTTGCGATTGTCATCCCTGCAAGCCCCATGCTAAATGGGGTCTGCACGTGCACAACGTCGATCCCGAGGTCCCTTAGGTTCATTATCGACTTGTACGGGAAGAGCGCAATCTTGTATTGCGGATAGGGCTTGAACTTTATCCCCGTTGTTATGAAGACCCTCTTCTCTGAGTAGATCCTCTTTGACTGCTTGTCACCGCTTGTGAATATGTACACTTTATGTCCGCGCCGCTCGAGCTCTTTTTTGAAGTTGAGCATCGAGTTGACGACGCCGTCCATTGCAGGCAGATAAGTGTCCGAGTAAAAGGCTATGTTTATCTTTTCCATGAATTACACTTTAGAACTGGTGGTAAGAGGTTTATATCTTAACCGCTTCTCCTCCAGCTTTCTTTATCTTTTCCTCTGCCTGCTTTGAGAAATTGCTTGCCTTGACAGTGACTGCCTTGCTTAGCATCCCGTCGCTTAGCACCTTGTAGCCTGAGAGCTCAATGGTTGGCTTTGCGTCCTTGGACTTTCTTGCCATGTCTGAAATCATTGCAATATCAATTGTTTCGAGCCTCTCTGTCGCATTCTTGTTGTAGAATCCCTTTCTCCTGATCTGCTCCTTTGCGTACTTGACGATGTATGTCCACTTGTGCTTTGCGCCGCTCTTTCCTGTTCCTCCTCTGTCTCCTGAACCTCTTGCATTCTTGATGTTACCCTTTCCCCATCTCCTCTGCCCAAGGTGCTTTCTGCTTGTTTTCTTAATCCTAACTACCATGAATTTCACATCATTCTCTTTATGAGATCGTTTATCTTCTCTCCCCTGTATCCGAGCGCTCCCTTCACAACGAAGGCTCTCTTTATTCCCTCGTATCCCCTCTTTGGCGGGTGCATCCTGATTGGTGAGATTCCGTTAACGTCCTTCCCTGTAATCTTTCCCTTCATCAACTCCTCTTGGGCCTCTGCCTTTATTGGGAGCTCCTTGCTCTTGATGAGCTTTGCAAGCACGTCTCCCTGGATCTCTCCGAAGGTGACAAAGTCGTTGCACTTGTGGATCATTCCTATGTTTGACTTTGTGCCAAATACGAGCACCATGTTGTTTACTCTCCTCAGATTGAGCCTGTTGAGTGTCTCCGTGACGCTTTGCCTTGTCCCGGCCCTTCCTCTGACTCTTACTACTGCGAGTAGTTTATTCTCAAGGTTCTTCTTTGCCATAGAAAACACGAATGTTGACTTTACTTACATACCTATTAGGTTGAAAAGGTTTTTATTGGTTGCTAAAGAATGGGGCCTCCTAAAACTCCGCCCAAAAATCCTCTGAATTTTTCTCTCTCACATCCGCAATGTCTCTTGCAGCCTTCATGAAAATTCCGTACATTTCCCTTCTGTACGTGTTGTTCGTCAGAATGTCCTTTTTGTTGGACTCAAACTCCTCAATATCCCTTTTGTCGTACCAGATCCTTCTTAGAATCTCAGTGAAGTACTCTTGCGTCTCCTTCTTGAAATCATTTAACATTATTGGGCCCGTCTGTTTTAGGTATGCCATATCTGTGTAAATCGTTCCAGGAGTCTGTCTGAATACCACTTCCAAAAATATTACTCCGCTGCTTTCCTGAACGGAAGGTTTTGACTTCAGAATCTGCATCAATATCAACTAAAGTTTGTTTAATCTCCCTGACTTTAAA
>JAGWHN010000109.1 GCA_028866785.1 Microcaldota archaeon | reverse complement strand
AGCTGGGATACCCGGAGAGCAGCATCGACGCTTAAAACTTTTTCTATAAAAAATTAGATTTTTTTCGCAGGATTTAAAAGTAAATCCGTCAAATTAAATAACACTGATTTGATGAGAGTGGTAGTGGATCCTAAAGTCGAAAAAGTATTTACCACCTTTCCAAAATTTGTACAATCCAGATTATTAAAAAAGATAAATCTGCTAGAAAGATTTCCTTTAATAAATGCAGACATAAAGAAATTAGGGGATGGCGTATACAGAATGAGATCTGGAAGATACAGGCTACTATTTAGGGCTAAAAAGGAAAAAGATTTAATTGTTGTTTACGAAATAGATACAAGAGGAAAGATAAGTTATGCAAAAGGTTAGCCTTGTGAAAATGCACCGAGACATCGAAAAGCTAAAGAAGGCCGTAAATACACTCAACCAGAAGATACGATTCAGAGGAGATTCCATCAAAATAGAAAGAATAGACGAAAGCAAGCTCTCCCCACTCCAGAGAAGGAGACTAAAAGAGGTTGACAGGCAAATAGAAAGTGGGAATTTAAAGAATTTTCTTACGCTAAACGAATTGAAAAAGAAATATCATCTTTAATTACACGTGCTAAAATGCAGAAGTCAAATGTTAATGCAGA
>JAGWHN010000108.1 GCA_028866785.1 Microcaldota archaeon | reverse complement strand
GAAAAGCGGGGTCTTTCCCTCGTAATAATATCCGCTCCACTTGTCCGAATTTTCGCCCACCACGAATTTGCCAATATTCTCTTCATCCGAAATGAAAAATATTGAAAACCCCTTAGTTCCCACCTCCGCGCGGGTAGTATATTCCACGACCGCCATGAGCATCATGCCAAAAATCACAGCCCCCGGCGAGAATTGGACTCGCGACCTCGTGCTTACCATGCACGCGCTCTACCACTGAGCTACAGGGGCGCAAGATTAATCTTGTCCCAAATATATTATTAACCATATCCCCGAATAGCTAACTATGGCGCTATGGGAGGAATTTGCGATACTCGCCGCGGCAATATGGGCGATAAGCAACATAATGGACAAGTACACGCTCACCAAGCTTGTAAAGGCGGCTACCATAAACGAGATATCCCTCTTCGTTATAGTCTTCATAGCGGTGCTGCTGGGCATCTTCAATGGCTTTGCCGCACTCTCAATAGTGAACTTCGCGCTCGCCCTGTTTGCAGGATTGCTGGAGGCGCTTGCGATATTCTTCTACTTTTACGCCGCAAAGTTTGACGAGATATCAAGGATAGCCCCGGTGTTCGCAATGGACACTCTGTTCGTTGCCGTGATTGCGGTCTTCACG
>JAGWHN010000107.1 GCA_028866785.1 Microcaldota archaeon | reverse complement strand
AAGCTCCATCTTTCCGTACACCTCGATTGCCCCATCCATTACCGACTTGGTCCTGTCGGGTATTAGAAGATCAACGGATATCTCGGTTATCTCGCCAAGCCCGTGGCATGTAGGGCAGGCGCCGAAAGGGCTGTTGAATGAGAACATCCTAGGCTCCAAACTCTCAAAAACGATTTCTGGGTGGTTTGGGCATGCGCCGAATGTGCTGTATGCGATCTCATCTGCGAATCTGTCAAGCTCCTTTTTCTGGTCCTTGCTGCCGCCCCTGCTTGCAATCACAATCATCTTCCCCTTGCCGACAAGAAGCGCCTGCTCGACCGCCTCTGCGATTCTTGACCTTTCCTCCTCGTCTATCTTGACGCTGTCTATCACGGCCTCGATCCAGTGCTTCTCGTACCTTGCAAGCTTCGCCTCCTCCCTTACCGTGTCAGAGGAGTAGATCTTCTGGTCGATCCTAATCTTTGTGAATCCCTGCTTTCTTAGGTCCTCGATCACCTGCTCGTGCGTCCCCTTCACGCCCCTGATTATCGGGGCGAGGAAGACCAGCGTCTTGCCCACCGGCTCCATCACCATGCTTGTTATGTTCTCCGCACTCTGCGGCTTGATCGAGCTGTTGCACTTTGGGCAGTGGTGCGTGCCG
>JAGWHN010000106.1 GCA_028866785.1 Microcaldota archaeon | reverse complement strand
CTATCTCCCCTATCCCCACAATCTTCCTGTTTCTCTTTACAAGATTGGCAACGATTCCGACCTGGCCAACCTCACCTACAAAATCGGGCCCGATCCCGACTATCCCAAACACTATCTCCGCGTGTGTGAGCTCAGAAACCTGGAGGTTGTCCTTCACGCTCCCTCCAGTCGCCAGCATCACCTTCATTCCATGCGCAGCGCACTCACTGACCGTCTGCTTTGGGTCTGGAAAGAGGTTGAGGTGGCAGTGCGCATCGGAGAGGTCAGCCGTTTCCTGTCTCATCTTTGAGATTGACTGTGTGTTCTGGTACATCGCAAGACCCGCAAATCTACTAATATATAATTATCCCTGCAGAATATAATAGGTAGGCAAATATTATCTATTAATATCTGCCGCACTAATTTAGATGGTTACAATGGCTACTACAAAATCGCAGGCTTCGCCTGCGCAGAAGAAGCTGGAGAAGGCGATTAGAACCGTAAAGCTCATCTCCACCACATCCCTTGTGGTCGGTATAATCGCGATAGTACTTGCGGCATACCCGCTGGTCAGCTCGCTGCTTGCTCCTGTCCCTATCAATTTCGGCAGCACGCTTGTCGGGATTAACTCCCCTCTCACCCCTGCCCAGCTTGCCGTAATAAA
>JAGWHN010000105.1 GCA_028866785.1 Microcaldota archaeon | reverse complement strand
CCTAAAGGTCTCCACAGCCGAGGATTATGAGTCGATAAAGCAGCTTGAGCGCTGCGGCAATCCCGATGTCCTAGTAAAGCTGCACTGCAACAGCAGCTTTGTCTCTTTTGACAACAAGCCGCTAGAGACGCTAAAGCGCAACCTCAAGACTCTTGAAGCGTATCTTCTGGAGAATCCCGGGATGGTGGATGGCGTAATCGGGAAGATGGAGTACATAATACAAAACACAGGAAGAAACCCTCCAGAGCTGCGCCCGCCGCTCATATACGAGCTCCCTCCAAAGGGGACGAAGGCAAGGTCGATACTCGAAGGCATCGAGCGCGACCTGGTGAGGGCAACAGTAATCGACATAGATGAGACAAAAGCCGCGCTCACAGCATTTGTCACAAACGTCTTTTTGCTTTAATCCAAATAATAAAAAGCAGAATGGGCCCGTTGCGATTTGAACGCAAGACCTCCCGATTTTTGAGGCGTGAATAAACACCCTATCAGTCGGGCGCTCCAACCGGACTAAGCTACGAGCCCATTAAATCCTATTCTCCTCTTCAAATATAAAAAGATGCGCCAAACTCATGTGCCAGATATTTTTTCCCCGATTTTCTTGAAATCCTGCCTCATCAGTTCGGCAACAACCTTGCTTGAGCGCA
>JAGWHN010000104.1 GCA_028866785.1 Microcaldota archaeon | reverse complement strand
TTCTTTGCAAGTCCGATCACAGGCAGGCTCAGCCCGAGAGAGCTCAGCGCGTCCCTTGCGGAGCCGAGCTGCTCGCTTCCCCCGTCTATTAGTATCAGATCAGGCATCTTCGCGCCCTCCTCAAGCAGCCTCTTGTACCTTCTGTAGACCGCCTCCTTCATGCTTGCAAAGTCATTTGCGCTATCCACGGTCTTCATCTTGAACTTGCGGTATCCGCTCTTGTCCGGCTTTGCATCGACAAATCTGACCATCCCGGAAACGATGTGCTCGTCCCCTGTGTTTGAGATGTCAAAGGACTCTATGACAAGAGGCAGCGAAGGGAGGTTTAGCGAATTCTGCAGATCAACAAGCGCGCTGTCGTGCTCCATGTTCACCTCGATGTTTTTCTCGGCCAGCCCAAGGAGCGCCTTCTTCTCCCCCTTTATAGGGATTGTGAGGCTTACTGGCGCGCCCCTTAGATCCGAGAAGAACTTCTGAAGGGCCTCCTTTTCTTCCCCGTCTGCCCAGCAGGAATTGTTTAGTATTATCTCCCTTGGAATCTGATTCGAGGTGTAGAATGCCCTGAGGAACTCCCGCTCAAAGTTCTCCTGGTAGTCCGCGTTGAAGTCCTTCTTGCCAAGCAGCACGCCCCTTCGAATTCCCATCTGGACAACAAT
>JAGWHN010000103.1:290-667 GCA_028866785.1 Microcaldota archaeon | reverse complement strand
TGTGGTCAATGAGCTTGCGGCTTTTTATCATGGCCTCGACGCGCTTCGGGCTGACTTTCACCACGTTTATTATCTCGTCCCTGTCAAGATGCCTCTGGCTTTTCTTTAGCTTCTCGGCAACAAAGTAGTGGTAGACCCTGCTGCTCATTGCGGGGTTGTAGAACTCCTTGAACATCAATCTTATTTTGCCTGCTTTGTAGCCCGTCTCCTCTTCAAGTTCTCGCCTTGCCGCATCTATCGGTTTTTCCCCCTTTTCTATAAGGCCGGCAGGGAATTCGGTGAGGTACTTGTTTATGCCATATCTGTACTGCCTCTCCATGATAAAGTTGCCATCGTCTAGCACGGGCAGGATAACAACCACATCTATCTGTCTGTAT
>JAGWHN010000103.1:0-280 GCA_028866785.1 Microcaldota archaeon | reverse complement strand
TTTACAACATGCTCGGTTATGGTCATCCATTTGTCGTTGTAGAGCGTCTTTGCCATATTCCCAATACAAACAGCATGAGCTAGAATAAATATCTTGGTATTCATAAGGAAAGTGCGGGGTTGTTGCGTAACCTGGCAGCGCGGCTGGCTCCAGATATTCATGCGAATATAAGAGCGAAATGCGATGACTTAAATTTGGAGCGAAGATTTGTGAATTGGCGTTACCAGCAAGTCAGGGTT
Source organism: Microcaldota archaeon (assembly GCA_028866785.1). The sequence continues at coordinate 41 of JAGWHN010000103.1, read as the reverse complement.
CAAATCCCTGCAACCCCAATCCTTTTTTAATGCAATCAAAG
>JAGWHN010000102.1 GCA_028866785.1 Microcaldota archaeon | reverse complement strand
GCCCTGGCTTTTCTAGGAACTCTATTGGGTGGTAGACGCCATTCATTAAAATTGAATCGCCCTCAAGGAGGTTCTTTGAATTTGATATTTCGATGTAGTGCTTAACTATCCAGCTCATGTGGTCGCGTATTAGTTTATCCACATCCACAAGGGAATACCTAGGGATTGCAATGATCAATTCCGAATTGTTGAATCTTAGCGAAACACTTTTTCTCCTCTCCCTGACCACTGAATAGGATATTTCTCCTGCATTGGTTAACAGCTTCTTCCCCTTCATACTATACTATTTTTATACTCAAATATTTAATTGGAGTACTATGCCCGCTTTCAAAATCAGGCTTCAAAGCGCGATGGAGTACCTGATGACCTACGGCTGGGCAATACTTGTTATCGCTGTTGTATTGGGCGCTTTATATCAACTTGGAGTTTTCAACGGCAACCAACTGGGTTTCTCCTCATCTTGCCTTGCATCTACAGGCTTTCTCTGCCAAAATCCTACGCTAAATTCCTCGGGCTATCTTGCGGTCAAGTTCGGGGAGATAGGCCTTGGAACGATTACAATAACCAATACCGCATGCACTACAAACACAACCGCTCCCACCTCAACCCAAAGTGCCAGCTTGACGCTTACGTCCGGCCAGACCACTGTGCTGACATTTAGCTGTCCGCTTAGTTCGAC
>JAGWHN010000101.1:426-697 GCA_028866785.1 Microcaldota archaeon | reverse complement strand
CACCTAAATCCGCTGCCCGCAATAACGGTGGGCTCGCACGTCACGGCAGGAGAGCTGATTGGATATGCAAACCTCACCTCCCCGATACAGGAGTTTGACATCGCGCTCAGCGAGTACAACGGGTCAAGCGGCACGTACCGCCAGGTCCTGGACTCGATATTTAGCCACATGTCCCCGCAGGTCCTCTCCAATTTCTCCGCGCACGGTGCGGCTGCCGCCTCGATGGTGATCCCAAGGCCCTATCGGGACGCAAACCCATGCGACTTCAACG
>JAGWHN010000101.1:0-402 GCA_028866785.1 Microcaldota archaeon | reverse complement strand
TTAGAAGGATAAGATAAGGACAAACATGCGCAAAATAGACACGTACCCAAAGCTTTTGCTCTCGCTCATACTCCTGGAGCTGGCCCTCAGCGCCCTGCTTCTCTTGCTCTCCTATCTCACCGCAAACGTCTACTTCAAGGGGGTCGGGATCGGACTTGCGATCGCCTGGGTGACAGGCGCTCTTGCCTATCTCATTGTGAAAAAGAGGTCAAAGTAAGGCTCACCATAAGCATCCTGAGGGCGCGCATCGAAACTGCTATAAGAGTTCGTTACGAATTAGTAGCGGTATTTGGATGGCAAACAAATCGATAAAATGCAGTGTCAAGGGCTCTGCCCTTGGAGCGGGAATAGTGTGGGGTGCAGGGATGCTGGGACTTGGCATCTTGGGGATGGCAGCACCCG
>JAGWHN010000100.1 GCA_028866785.1 Microcaldota archaeon | reverse complement strand
CAACCCCCAGCGCAGAGCCGTCTATCGCCATTGCCGCCAAGGAGTGGGTCGGATCGCCGCTATCCCTGAGCGCGTTCCTGAGCGAGCCCGCATCGCGTATGATCTCTGCGGACCAAAAGCCGATTAGGAATACCTCTGCGACCAGGGTAATCTTTGCCTCGTTGTAGAGCCTTCTTGCGCTCTTCTTTGCGTCTACCATGAATATCAAAGCTATCTCCGTCTCCTTATTTATAAATCTGAGTTGGCGTTTTGTATTATTTTTTAGGAAGGTTTAAATCTTGCTTTTTCCATGGATACCATATGGCGCAGCAACAATACGTCTGGTTTGATGGCAAATTCCAAAAATCGCAGGACGCAAAAGTCCATGTGCTAACGCACTCCCTTCAGTACGGAAGCGGGGTCTTTGAGGGGATAAGGTGCTATGAGACCAAGGACAACGCAGCAATCTTCAGGCTAAACGACCATGTCGACAGGCTCTTCAAGAGCGCCCACGTATACAGGATCCCACTTGAGTTCACAAAGAATCAGGTGGAGGATGCAATCATAGATTTGGTGAAGAAGAACAAGCTCAAGACTGCATACATCAGGCCATTTGCATTCTACAACGATCAGCAGATTGGGCTTGATGTGACAGGAAAGAAGACAAGCATCGCAATCGCCGCGGTCCCGTTCGGCAACTACTTTGCAAACAAGGATGCCGGAATA